>JAJZJF010000036.1 GCA_021810245.1 bacterium | reverse complement strand
GGAAGCAATTAAGCGCCACTTAAGCGCATTAGATTTTTTTACAAACCCCTCCTGGGAAACCGCCCATTCCTATTATTTTTCGCAAACCACCCTCTCTCAAGTGATGGCCAAGTATAATCTCCACGCCTTAGTCCCCGCCGACGGAACAAGCCTTGACGGCCTTCCTTTTCATATGCAAATGGCTCTGATTGGAAACGGCCAGGTTATCCTTTTCATGGATCAAGACGGCTTTAATTTTACCAACTCCGACTATTCCTCTTTCCAATATAATGGACACCCCTTTACTTTTGGAGCGGACCGGGTCATTGTCCAAAAAATTGTCGGCCCCGGGGATTTAAAAATCTCGGGTTTGCGCGTCAATGTCATCGTCAACGCCCTCATCCAGCCAAGTTTGCCGATTATAGAAGCGCGAAAAATTTCGCCCTCCCTCCAATACGTCCAAACAAGTTTGGGCGGCGGCAATGCGCCGTTATTTCCCATGGAGAAAAACTCTGCGTTGAAAAAGCCATAAACCTGGCAGGTATGCTATCATAGACAAGAGAGGAACAAAATGAAAACGCCAACGTTTAAGATTCTCGCATTTGTTGTCCTGGGTTTAACCCTTATCAGCGCGTCTTCCCGAGCTGAGGAAAGTATCGAAGCTCAATCCACTCAATCTGGGAAAGCTTTCAATTTAGTTTTAGCCCGAGGCGGAATTGGAGGCTTTCCCAGCGGCATGGGCCCCGGAGGCTTTCAGAATTTCAAGAAAAAGGAGAAAAATGTCTCCCAAAAGCCCACTATCTCGGACGATTACGGAAAGCATTGCGAAAGGTCCGTAGATGTCATCCTCCCCGGATGCCGGGACAAAAAACATAGAAAGGAAAAATCCCCCAAAAAACCCGCGGCTCCTTCCAACAGCGGCACGGGATCTCAAATCATTATCATTAAGAAGGGGGCAAAGAAATGAAAAAAATATTTTTAGCGCTTGGAACTATCGTTTTCGCGGCTGCGCAGATTCCGCTCAAAGCTCAAGACTTTCAGATGCAGATTAACGCCGCGCAAAAAACGCTTCTCTCCGCCCCAACCCTAAAAAACGTCCAAACCCGGATTAAAACCGCTAACAAAGAAAGCGACAATTACATGGCCCTCATGACCGCCGCCTGCGTCAAAAACGACGCCACGGGGGTCGCCAGAATTCTTAGCGCCATGCCCAAGGGCGCGGTCAACCATATCTATGATAATTTAGCTGGACATCACGGAGCCGGAGTGATCTGGTGCGCGGTGGGATTTCAAAATACCGTCATGGTTAAAGTAATGCTGGATCACGGAGCCGCGCTTGACGGAAAAAGCGCGACCGGCTGGACTCTCGCAATGGAAGCCGCCGCCACGGGAAATGACGTCATTGTCCATATGCTTCACTCTCACGGGGCTAATTTCTGCGCGAAAAACAAAGACGGACAAACTGCGGCGGATATGGCCCAATCCTACGGCTTTCCCCAAATCGCCCAAGAGATTAAATCTTGGACCAAAACTTGCCGTTAAATAAATAGGGACAGTCCCCATTTCCCAGCCTTCCGCCGCCTAGGTCTTTTGCTGGAATCTTTCTAGGCCTTTGGACCCAGGCCCCAACCCAGGTTTCCTGTTAGGATATATCAATGCCAAAAAATTATCGTCGACCTAGAGAAGCGGCCTTTCTTATCGGGGCTTTTTTCATATTGGTCCCCTGGACCAACGCGCGAGTTCTTTCTTTAAAAGATATTCAGGCAATTAAAAACTGTGGTTTGACCCCGCGCTCGTTTAAGGCATTAAGCTCTACCCGCCAAAATGAGGTTCTCTCTGGGGATTGCGACCATTATAAGGCGTTTCTTGTCATAAAGACGGCTAACGACTCTCCGAGGCAAGCCCCGCAGCTTAAAGAAGCTTCGAATCACGTTCATGATATTTTAGAGAAAGCGAAAAGGGCTTTTGACAATACAACTCTCTCAGGGGCCGGCCCGTCTAATTCCGTCTTATTAGATGAAGCGGCAAAAAAGCTCGTTTCCCTGCCCGTGCGTAGCTCCCATTTTTCACAGGTCTCTTCAGTCCAAGCTCCGCTCAACCAAGCCCCTCTTACCCCGAACTCTCAACCCCAAGCACAAAAACCAGAACGCTCCGCAAAATCATCTCAAAAACCTAAAAACAAAAAACCGCGCTTTATCCCGATTCCAGGAAGCGACTGGGAAAAATCGGCCAACGGCGACATCAGCCCCGAAGATGACCCCAGCTATGAAAGCGAAATCACTTTTAACGATCAGCTGATGAATCAGGATAATCAGGTGGGAGACACCAGCAAGGCCTGCCGCAAACTCGATCTCCATGGAGCCGGGGCCTATTGGGTTGGCGATCTTGGGATATCCGGCTCCATTCACCGCGCCATTTTGGCGCTTCCTTATGCCAACGGACGCTTGGCGGTTTTAGATTCCTATACCCCGTCTCCGGAATATCATTACGGCTTTGTTCCCACGACCATTAGCGGAGCGCCATTGACCTTGACCCTGGGAATGAACACAAGCCTTAACACCACCGTCATCCGACCTCTCCCACTCAATCAGGCCAGCGCCTGCAACAGCCTACTGCGTATCTTTAACCCTTTTGACGCGAAAACCGTTTTTCCGCTCAAAGCCAAGCGCATTGAGAAAATGGAAATTGGCGAAATCTGGAAACTCCCCGTTCAAATTCAAATCGCGGCGGGGCCCGGACTCACTCCCATTTTTGGCCCCGCGATCGTGGGCCTCAATCTCCTCTATTCTCAAACCGGCGGTTACGGACTCACTTTAAGACGCCTTGACAAAACTCATCTGCGGGTTCGCCTGAGGTTTAACCACGCCAAACTCCTCAATGCCTCGGGACAAACCCTATTTAGCATGGCAGGCCCGATGCTGTCGGCCATATTCTCGCAAGAAGTTCCCGTAGTCGGGGATTCTCTCGGAGGAAGAAACGTGGGACAAGGCCTCAGCCAGCTTTGGATTACGCAACTCATTAACTACACCACCACCAAGCTTGGAGTCTCGATTTCTTGGATTGGGGAAAACCAAGCCCTGATTGAATTTATCCTTAATCCCGAAGACCACAAGCAAATGCTGGAGCTTCAAAAACTCGCGACCGGGGGCAAATTAGGCACGCTTTCGACCTTAATGAAAATGTATACGGAATCCGCGAAGAACTCATTTAAGTTGACGGAAAAATCCGTTATTCAAAACGCGCTTGACAATGCAAAGAAGCTTGAGAGCCCGGTTAATTTCCTGGGAACCCAAAAAAGCGTCGGCGTCAGCCGTTCAATCAATTTCACTATCCCCATTATTTTTAATTTCTCCGCCCAGGCATCCCATGACCATCAGCAAATGAAAATCTTCGATCCAAGCGGAGGGACTTTCAAAGTCAGCGGCACGTTTAAGGCTTTCGACGCCTCTCACGGAAACCAAAATGGAGAATTAAGCCTCCCCTATTTTGGCGCTCTATTCGAGCAGGACTCTCAAGAGGGAGTTTCCACTTTTCTTTACTACGACAAGAAAGGCCGCGCATCCTCTCCGGTTATCCTCTATACCCAAGACTCAGGCCTGACCAGAAACGCTAAAGCCCCGGAGCGCTTAACCAAACTGGCTCGCTCTTTTTTCCCCAGTTATGGCGAAAAAAAGCTCGCGCTTCCGCTCGATGGACTGATTCCCAAAGGAGATAAAGACGCCTACAAAGGCGGCTCTTCGGCCATGACCGTCGTTTTAAACCGCGACGCGATTTCAGACATCAAAAGCGCTCCCCGAAGCCTCGTTTTTTCCTCGTATCTAAACGCCCAGGACAATCGCCAAGAACTTTTGTCAATCGCCGCCAGAGCCGCGAAAAAAGGCATCACGCCCGAGGCTTTCCTAAATAGGGAAATCCGCGCTCTCTATCCCCCCGGAAAGCCAAGCCCGGGAAAAACCCGGCGCATATCTTATCTCCACGCCGAGAGAGAACAATTCGAGCAAATGAGAGACTTAGCCGATGAATTGCCCCATTTGGGAAACCCCCATAATAAACCAACGCTCAATCTTGATCGACAAGCGCAAAACATCCGCGATTTTATCGCCGGAAAAAACAAAACCGGTCTGGAATATGGAGACCTGATGAAGGTGCTGGTCCGCCTCATTAAACCCAAGCACCTAGCCGTGGAATTTGTCCTGAGCGCCAAGAGAAAAGGCGGGCAAAGAAATCAGACGCGGCTATATCTCAACCATAAACTCGTGGAAAATAAACTCATCCGAAGATGGAGCCTGGCCGCCGCGCGTTATCTTGTCCTACAGACTACGGACTAAAAGTCAGGTAGGCCAAGATGTTATAATGAAGTTGGAATGTGATCGATTTCAACAAGGAGATTTCCCGTGATTCCGATTTTCGGCGTGGCCGCAGAATATAAAAAACTTCGCAAAGAATTGAGAAAAGCCGCGCTAGAGGTCCTTGACTCGGGCCATTACATCCTCGGCCCTCAAACCAGCGCCTTTGAAGCTGAATTCGCCTCAGCAATGGAGGCCAAACACGCCATTAGCTTATCTTCCGGCACCGATGCCTTGGAAGTGGCCTTAAAAGCCCTGGGAATTGGGCCCGGAGACGAGGTCATTGTTCCGACTTTTACTTTTGTCGCGACAGCCGCGGCCGTTTCCTCCATTGGAGCGACCCCTGTTTTCTGCGATGTCGATGAGTCGACTCTTAACATCGGAGTTAAGCAGATTGAAGCCGTTTTAACTCCCAAGACCAAGGCCATTATTCCCGTTCATCTTTACGGAACTCCCGCCAACATGAGCGAAATCATGAATCTGGCCGTTCAAAGAAATCTTTACGTTATCGAAGATTGCGCGCAAGCCCACCTGGCCCAATGGCAAGGAAAGCCCGTCGGTTCCTTCGGTCACATCGCGGCATTCAGTTTTTATCCCTCAAAAAATCTCGGGGCTTTTGGAGACGCCGGAGCCGTCACCACCAACGATTCAAATTTGGCCAACGCCTGTTTAGAAATCAGAAACGCCGGACGAGGCCTATCCGGACCGACCTATGAATACGCCCGAATTGCCGGAAACAGCCGCATGGCGGAAATTCAAGCGGCCCTTTTGCGCGTTAAATTAAAGGGGCTTAAAGAAAGAACTGAAAAGCGCATCGTCGTCGCTAGGTATTATGAGAAAAAATTCTCAAAACTCCCTTTGATTTTGCCTCCGATTGGAGATGGACAGACGCAATCGGTGTTTCACCTCTATGTCATTCGCTCGGAGAAAAGAGACGAACTGGCCAATCATCTCAAAGCGGCCGGCGTTTCCTGTGGAGTCTATTATCCGCTGCCGCTCCACCGCCAAAAGTGCTACCAATACCTCAATCTCAAACCGGAGGCGTTTCCCAACGCCGAAAAAGCTTCCCAAACGGTTTTGGCCCTTCCAATGCATCCTTTTCTTTCTAAATCCGAGATGTCGCAAGTCACCAAGGCGGTCATTTCTTTTTTTAAAGGTTGATGCATAAGCGCCTTCTTTTAGTCTCGACCTCAAGCACCCGAGGCGGAGCTGAGAAAATACTCTACACTTTAGCGAAAAACCTCAGCCGCGAAAAATTCGATATCACGGGCTTTATCAGCCTCAAATCTCTCGGCGCATATGGAGATCTTCTTAAAAAAGAAGGCATCGAGGTTGAAAGTTTCGAGACAGACCGCCGGGGGTTTTTTCCGGCTGTTTCCACTTTGAGAAGCGTCCTGGCGGACAAACGCCCCGATATCATCTTGGCCTTTATGTATCAAGCGGTTCAACTGTGCCGCTTCGTTAAAATATCATCTCCCGTTTCTTTTAAACTCGTCTCCTCTCACCGCGTCAACCCCCGCACCCGTTCTTTTTTCACCCTGCTTATGGATCGAGCGCTTAAATCCCAAGATAATCTAACCGTCGCCGAATGCGAGGCCAGCCGCTCTTTTTTGGTTCAAGATCAAGGATATCCGCCCAAGCAAGTCAAAGTCATTTACAACGGAATTGGAACCGCCGAACACAATTGGACTCAAGAAGAAAAAATAGCTTTTAGGCGAAAACTTAAGATCAAAGAAAACTCTTTTCTCATCGGGACCGCCGGACGCCTTCACAAGCAGAAAAATCATGCCGTGTTAATTGACGCGGTAAGTCTGCTTCAAGCTCAAACCAACGTCCAATGCATTATTTTTGGAGAAGGTCCCGAGCGCGGCGCGCTTGAGACCCAGATTAAAACCCTTGGCCTTGAAGGTAAGGTCATTTTAGCGGGAGAAAAGGAAAATGCCTCGTCATTTTTCCCCGCCCTTGACGCCTTTATTCTTTCCTCGAATTGGGAAGGCTTTCCTTCGGTCATTTTGGAAGCGATGGAGGCCAAAACTCCCGTTATCGCCACCGCCGTAGACGGAGTTCCCGAAATTATTCAAGAGGGCTTCAACGGATTTCTGGTTCCCCCGCAAAACCCGAAGGCGTTAGCTAACGCTATTTCCCGGCTTATCGATTTCCCCGAGGATTCAAGAGCTGTCTTGCTGGAAAACGCGCGCCAATCCGTTTTAAATAGATTTTCCTTAACCGAGATGATTAAATCTTACGAAAATATTTTTTTAGAGGCCTAAGCTCTTAGTTATAATAACTCTATGAGCCAACAAACTGATTTCCCGCTGGAAGAGGGCCAAAAGCCTCGCCAAACTCCCAAAGCCCTGGCAAGGCTAAAATCTTTGGTTCAAAAAGCGGAAGAGGGCGGAGGGCCGGAACGCCTTAAAGCGCAGAAAGCACGAGGGAAATTCACTGCCCGAGAGCGCATTCACTATCTTTTAGATGAAGGCAGCTTTCAGGAAACCGATTTACTTGTTCTCACCCGGGCCGCCGATTTCGGCCTTAAAGACAAAGATATTCCCGCCGATGGAGTCATCACAGGGTTTGGCTCTATCAGCGGCAGAGAAGTCGCCGTTTACTCGCAAGATTTTACCGTTCTCGGCGGATCCTTGGGGCTGGCCCACGCGGCAAAAATCACGAAAATCATGGATCTGGCCATGTCGAGCCGAGTTCCCGTGATCGGAATTCTCGATTCAGGCGGCGCTCGAATTCAAGAAGGGGTCGACTCCCTGGATGGTTATGCCCAAATCTTTTACCGCAACACCATGGCCTCGGGGGTCATCCCTCAAATTTCCGTCATCCTTGGCCCCTGCGCTGGCGGGGCCGTCTACTCTCCGGCCTTGACTGATTTTGTTTTCATGGTCGAAGGAATCAGCCATATGTTTGTCACCGGCCCCGATGTCGTCAAGGCCGCGACCGGAGAAGAAATTTCATTTGAAGCCCTAGGCGGAAGTTCCGTCCATGCCTCAAAATCCGGCGTCTGTCATTTTGTCGCGAAATCAGAGCCCGATTGCTTCAGGCAAGTTCGCGAACTTTTATCTTATCTCCCGCAAAGCCGCTGGGAAAGGCCGCCTCGAATCGCCAATCCCGATCCGGTCCGGCGAAAAACGCCGCTACTAGAAACTCTCTGCAATCTTGATCCCAAAAAACCCTACCGGGTCCACCATGTTCTTTGGCAGGTAGCCGATGAGCACAAGTTTTTTGAGGTTCAGGAATCCTACGCCCGCAACGTCGTCACCGGATTTATCCGTCTGGGCGGAGACGTAGTCGGGGTGATCGCAAACAATCCTGGACATTTCGCCGGGGCTCTGGATATCAACGCCTCGGACAAATCCGCGCGCTTTATCCGTTTTCTCAACTCATTTAACATCCCGATTCTGACCTTGGTAGATGTGCCCGGCTACTGGCCGGGCCTGGATCAAGAACACGGCGGCATCATCAGACACGGGGCAAAGATTCTCCACGCCTACAGCGAAGCGACTGTGCCCAAGATATCGGTAATTTTAAGAAAAGCCTACGGCGGCGCCTATATCGCGATGAGTTCTAAATATCTCAAAAGCGATTTTAATTTCGCTTTTCCCTGCGCGGAAATCGCGGTTATGGGACCTCAAGGCGCAATAGAAATTCTTTTCTCAAAAGAACTTGCCGCGGCAAAAACAGATGAGGAGAAAAAATCTCTGCGCGATAAACTCATCAAAGATTATTCCGATAAATTCGCCTCTCCCTACCCTGCGGCCAGCTCGGGTTCCATTGACGAGGTCGTCGAACCCGCCGATTTGCGCCTGAAAATCATTCGCGCGCTTCGGCTCCTGAAAAACAAGCGCTTGCCGGGGCAACACTTAGTTTCCCGCAATATCCCGCTTTAACCTTAAAATGGAACGCGCCCATATTCTAGTCGTTGAAGACACGCCCTCAACCGCAAGTTTGATATCCCATGTTCTCAAAGAAAAAAATCTGGGCGTCAAACTAGTCTCCTCATTAAAAAACGCCCGAAGCGAATTTTTAAAAACGATTTTTGATCTCTTGATTTTAGACCGCGGACTTCCAGATGGGGAAGGGCTTGATTTCGTCAAGGAAATTCGCTCATCTACCCACGCCCCCGCCATCCCGATTTTGATTCTCACCGCTCAGAACGAAACCCCCGAACGCGTCGCGGGCCTCAATCAAGGCGCCGACGATTATCTCGGGAAACCCTTTAACACCCAAGAATTAAGCGCACGGGTCGATTCTCTATTGAGAAGAGCGGGATACAAAATCGACGTAATGGAAATTACGTGTGGAGGCCTCCACCTTAATTTTACGGCGCGAAAGGCCAGCTTTTCCGGAAAAGATATTTCTCTTAGCGAAAAAGAATTTGATCTTCTTTGGTTTCTCGCGGAGCAGAAAAATAGGGCTTTAAGCAGAGAAATCATTCTCCAGAAGGTTTGGGGATATGACGAGGGACTTTCCTTGACCACCAAGGTCGTCGATGTAACGGTTTCCCACCTAAAAGAGAAACTGGGAAAAGCGGCCGACAGAATCTCGCCTATCCGCGGAATAGGCTACCGCTTCGAAGATTGATTTCAAATCGCGTCGGGGCGCTTTGGCATCTGGCAAAAAGGGGATAAGGCCGGAAGCATCGCTTTAATCCTAGGCACAACTTTTTCAGCGGCTATTTCTCCCAATGCAATCAGACTCTTGGCCTGCCCGAAATCTGTCCAGGAAACGCCCTTGATTTCGGGCTGGATGATCACATGCGCAATGCCTAATTGAGATTTAGCGATTTCATATTCCGCGGTATAAAGCGTGTGTAAAAGAGTGTGGAAAACGTTTGGATATTTGACGCCTCCCAAGGCTTTAAATATCGATGATAAAAAACCAGGTTTTGCGCCCGAGGTGTAGTCCGCCGCCGGCAGGGTTAAATTAATGGCAATTAAGATGTCGGCCCCCATATCCGCAACGACCCGAATAGGAACGGGGTTGACCAAGCCGCCATCAATTAAAAATCGTCCTTCGCGGTGAAAAGGAGTAAAAATAACGGGCAGGCTGCAACTTGCGCGAGTCGCTTCCGTCACTGAGCCTTTCGACAAAACGACTTCTTCTCCGCTTTCAATATCGGACGCGACACATGAAAATGGAAGCCCCAAATCCTCAAAGGTCTTGCCTTGAAAGTACTCCCCGAAAATCCTGAACAGCGATTGTCCCGAAAAAAAACCAGCATGGGGAATAGAGATATCTCTTAGAATGTGCCCGTAGATCCATTCTCGATTGGCTTTAAACGCGCGCTTTTCCATTTCTTCAGGCTCCATTCCCATGGCGACCAGTCCCGCCAAGAAAGCTCCCATAGAGGTTCCGGAAACGAGGTCGATAGGAATTCTCTCGCGTTTAAAGACTTTTAAAACTCCGATAATAGAATACCCCAATGCCGCCCCCGAACCGAAAGCGACTCCCACGCTAAAACCGGTCAGATGTCTGGCCAGCCTCTCAAGCGCCTGGCAAGAAGACGGATGCAACTGCGAAAATTTCAAAAGCGGCTCTGGAGACGAAACGATATCTGAAACCGTCGAGTCCCATGGAATTCGCCATTTCCAACCATCCCCGAAAATGCCTGGAGGCCTTGAGTTTCCGCACCATAAGCGCAAAATTTGAGATGGATCGACGCTTGAAACCATTTTTTCATCAAGGCGCAAATACTCTTGCCTCCCTTCTTCAGAACCAACTAGAATGACGCGCTCGACTTCAATGAGGACTCGTTGTTCATGGGGCCCTAATACATTCCCCAAATGGACGAGCACGATATCGTAATTTTCGCGGAGCAAGTTCAAAAAGATTGGAATATCCTGCATTGACTCTTTAGCCAATCGATTGGCAGGAACGCTCAGAATGTCCATTCCAAAAGCTCCGCGCCGGATAAACGTCTTAAACCACGCCCCCTCCCGACGATTGAGTTTGCGAACAAATTCACGATCAATCTCCGGAGGCTGGGTTTCAAACAGGGATGCTAATTTTCCAAATTTTTCATCCATGTCAACCACGAGAACACGACTTCGAGTCTGTTCCTGAAGCTGAAGTCCCAGATAAGCGGAGAAGAACTGCCGCTCCGGGAAAGGCAGCGATGAAGAAATCGCGAAAAATTTAGCCTGGCGCTGGCCCAAATTCTGGCGAGAGATGTTAGTTTGAAGGACATGATGAGCGAGGACCTGGGAAAGACGAAGGTATATTTCCGGATATTCTTTAAGCGTCTCAGAAAAATCTTCGCGGGAAATCCCCAGAAATTCGCAGCTGGTTAAAGCGTGCACTGTCGCAACGCATTTTTCCTCTAATATAACGCCGCTTTCTCCAAGGCAATCGCCTGGGCCCAAGATGACTTCTACGCTTTCTTGGTTTATCCTCCGATATACCACCCGGACGCGGCCAGAGGTAATAATAAAAAGGCCTGGAGAATCGTCTCCTTGGCGGAATAAGACAGAGCCTCTTGTAAGAGAGACCAACTGGATTTTGGGGATTATCTTCTCAAAATCCTCATCCTTGAAATCTTTAAAAAGAGAAACTCCCCTCAGGAACTGACTCCATTGACGTTCCCACCACAAAGAAGATTCGCTTAAAGACATTGGTCTATGACTCTCTAGGAAAATAACTTTCTAACGCTTTTTCACTCGCATATAAACCTAGTTCATAATCCATCTTAAATTGAAATCCCGTATTGGTAATGGTGGACACAAAAGCAATGTTGGCGCCTTTAAGCGATCGCCATTGATTGGAGATAATTTCATTTCTCTCTCCGCGCGAAATCTCGGGAGTGGAAAGAATCCAGATAGAGCGCGAAAGGCGTCCAAATTCCCCACAAAAAATATGGGCCGCAATATTGGCAAATTCCTTTACCGCGTCTTGAGGGGAAAACAGTTTCACCGACTCCCCCTTCCCATAGGCGGTAGCCAAGACCTGAGATAAAACCAATGCGTCCTTAGGCGGAATCAGCAGATGGACCGCAACTGGAAGATTCGATTGGGCGAAAAGATAGGCCGACCAATAAGGAATCTTGTTTGATTCCGCACTCAAGCGCTGAAGAAATTCCGGGCCGTATAAATCCGTTTGAACCTTAGAATCCCATGGATGTCCATCAAATCGAGAAAGTCGCTCGGCGATATTTCCTGCGCCGCGAACTAAAGAATCTGCGATAGATCTTTTATGCGTTTCCGACAAGCTCATGTCGGAAACGCATTTTGAAGGGCTTCTTGAACTTCTTTGACTCCGAACGGTTTCAAAATAACCCCCAAGGCTCCAAGAGAAATTATCTCTTTTCTCAGCATTTCCTGGTTATTAGCGGTGACAACCAAAACCTTTGAATCTGGATGCGCCCTTTTAATCTCTTTAAGGACGAATAAGCCGTCTATATCCGGAAGCGAAATATCAAGGGTCATTAAATCCGGCTTGTGTAATTGATATGCTTCAATGGCCTTGCTGCCAGTATCGGCGGTCGCGACCACAACACACCCCAAACTCTTAAGAACCTGGCATAAAAAATCTCTGGCAACCGCCAAGTCTTCGACAACCAATATCCGTTTATTAATCATATCGTCTCCGGCAGTAACTTTTATGTTCGCGGTATTTTGGTTTTGAACCTTAAATCTTGACCGACAGCCAAATGGTCGCGCTTAGCCGCCCCGGCGGGAAGCTCCAAGACATATTGAGCCCGCCCTCCCACCCGCGCGACGTCCTCATCCTTGGTTTTTGGGGTCGAGGCCGCGACATTGGGGTATAAAGCGGTAATTTTTTTATCCCAACCAATATAGACCATATCTAAATTGACCCAGGTATTTTTCATCCAAAATTCAAAGTAATCTTCCCGGGGAAAAACAAAAAGCATGCCGTAATCTTTAGGAAGTTTTTTTCTAAACATCAGCCCCTCTTCCCGTTCTTTGGGGGTGTCGGCGATATCGACTTTAATCTTGGCGCCAGAAGCGCACCTGATAACGGCATGTCGGGTTGCATGAAAAGCTTTGTCCTTGGCCCACGCAGATGTTCCCACGCAAAAGACAGAAATCAACACGAGAGACAAAACAGCTTTTTGCGGTCTCGCTATAGTTTTCATGATTTCTTTCGATATATCTTATTAAACAAATTGGTATACTGACAAAAGACAAAAGCTCAGGAGGATTTATGGTTACGGGACTGGTTCTGGTACGATTAATGGCGGGAAAAGAGAAATCCGCGCTCAGCCAAATTAAGGCCATTAAAGGGGTCGCCCATGTAACGGCCGTTTTCGGCCGTTGGGATTTAGTCTTGGATGTTGAAACCGAAGACATCGTCACTTTATCCAACGTGGTCGTTCGCGGCATCCGCTCAACCCCCGGAGTTCTATCGACGGAAAGCTTGGTCACGACCGCAATCTAATTTTTCCGTGCCGCCCGTTCTTTCCATCTCTAATCTCAAGGTTTCTTTCTCAAGCGATGAGGGACCTATTGGAGCCGTTGAAAACTTAAGCTACTCTTTAAACGCAAATCAAACCTTGGCCATCGTTGGGGAATCAGGCTCCGGAAAAAGCGTTCACGCTCTATCCATACTGCGCCTCTTACCCCCAAGCCCCCATTGCAAAACTGAAGGAAAAATTCTCTTTCACGGAAAAAACCTCTTAGATCTCCCGATCAAAGAAATGCGGAAAATCAGAGGGGATCGAATCGCGATGGTTTTCCAAGAGCCTATGACCTCTTTAAACCCGGTTTTAACTATCGGAGAACAGATTGCGGAACCCTTAATGATTCACAAGGGGAAAAGCCGGGCCGACGCCCTTAAGGAAGCCGCAAAACTTTTAGACAGGGTGGGCATTCCAGACGCGAAAAATCGTCTCGGCAATTATCCCCATCAGTTTTCCGGAGGGATGCGCCAGCGCGCGATGATCGCGATGGCCTTAAGCTGTAATCCTGAAATCCTAATCGCCGATGAGCCCACCACCGCTCTTGATGTGACGATTCAGGCCCAGATTCTGGAACTGATCAAAGAATTGCAAAAAGAATTTCAGATGGCGGTCATTCTCATCACCCATAATATCGGCATCGTCGCCGACATGGCGGATCAAATGATCGTCATGTATGCCGGCCGAGCCGTTGAGGCGGCATCCATGACTTCTCTTTTTAAGGCCCCCTCTCACCCCTACACTCGCGGGCTTTTAAGCGCTATTCCTTCTCCCAATTCAAAAAAAGACCGTCTCGAATCCATCCCCGGGCGCCCCCCAGATTTAAAAAATAAGCCTCGAGGATGTCCTTTCGCGCCCCGTTGTCCTGAAGTCCAAGCGCGCTGCTGGGAAAACGATCCTCCTTCTTTCGATTTAGGAGATGGACATCTCGCCAATTGTTGGCTTTTGGAAAAAAAATGACGACAGATAAAAAAATCTTCCATCTTGAAGCCAAGAATCTTCGAAAATTTTTCTCGGCGAAAGAGGGCTTTTTTGGCCAGCCCAAAACCATCCGCGCCTTAGATGGAATCTCTCTCGGCGTTGAAAGAGGAACGACCTTGGGAATTGTCGGAGAATCGGGCTGCGGCAAAACGACCCTAGGGAGAATTTTGTGTTTACTAGAAACCCCCAGCGAAGGAAAGATTCTATATAACGGAAGCGAAGTTCAAAACATTAAGGGGAAAAAACTCAAGGAATTTAGGCGCGAGGTCCAAATTATTTTTCAAGACCCCTACGCAAGCCTTGACCCGCGAATGACGATTGGAGATATTTTAAGAGAACCCTTCATCATTCACGGGGAATGGAAAAACGACGGGCAAAAACGCCTTTTGAAACTTGCCGACAAATGCGGAATCTCTAAAAGCCATTTATCGCGCTATCCCCATGAATTTTCCGGCGGGCAAAGGCAAAGAGTCGGAATCGCCAGAGCCTTGGCTCTAAACCCCAAAATCGTCGTCTGCGATGAGCCAGTCAGCGCATTAGACGTCTCGATCCAAGCTCAAATTCTCAACCTGCTCAAAGACCTTCAAAAGGAATTAGGGCTGACCTACGTTTTTATCTCGCATGATTTTTCGGTCGTGCGCCATCTCTGCGATAAAATCGCGGTCATGTATCTGGGGAAAATCGTCGAGTTCGCCTTGGCCGATGATATCTTTTCAAATCCCCAGCACCCCTATACCGAAGCCCTTTTGTCGGCCATCCCGCTTCCGGACCCGGAAAAACAGAAAAAAAGAAGCCGCATCATTTTGTCGGGAGATATTCCCAGCCCGCTGTCTCCTCCAACGGGTTGCCCCTTTCACCCAAGATGCCGCTACGCCAAGGATTCCTGCCGTGGGGAAATTCCCGTCTTAGAAGAAGTTTCTCCCGAGCACCGCGCCGCCTGCCCCGTTCTTCCCCTCAATCGCGCAAGAATATCCCCATAAGATATAATCTCTCAATGGATGAATTAGGAACAGTCCCCGCATCGAATGTGGTTGCGGGTTCCCACAAAACGCCGGGCGAATGGTTTGGTCACCCCAAAGGCCTCTACGTTCTTTTCTTCACCGAAATGTGGGAGCGCTTCTCCTATTACGGAATGAGAGCGCTTCTTGTCCTTTACATGATGAAGATCTTGATTTTAGACGCCAACAAGGGCATGACCGTTTTTGGCTATCACTCGGTCCAAGCATTTGTCCAATGGTCCGTGGGCCTTTTTGGCGTCCACAGCCAGCTTTCCGTTCAGGCCCTCGCCTCTCAAATTTACGGGCTCTACACCGGCTTTGTCTATTTCACTCCCTTTTTTGGCGGAATTTTAGCCGATCGCGTCTTTGGCCAAAGAAAATCGGTCTATATCGGCGGAATTTTAATGACCATCGGGCACTTTCTAATGGCCAGCGAGCGTTTTTTCTTTCTCGCTCTCTTATTTCTGATTTTAGGCAACGGCTGCTTTAAGCCCAATATCTCGACCCAGGTTGGCGATCTTTATCCGGAGGGCGACCCGAGACGAGACTCGGCCTTTACCATTTTCTACATGGGAATCAATCTTGGCGCTTTTTTCTCGCCCTTGGTCTGTGGAACCCTCGGCCAACTCGTCGGCTGGGATTGGGGCTTTGGGGCCGCGGGGGTCGGCATGGTCTCGGGGCTTTTGATTTACCATTTTGGGCGACATCTTCTCCCGCAGGATAAAATTAAAGAGGAAGGCCTTGCCCGCGAGAAGATAGCCGAGCAGAAAATCACGCCGGATGAGTGGAGGGCGATTGCCGCGCTCGTTTTTCTCTGCATCGTCAACATCGTTTTCTGGGCCGTATACGAACAGCAGGGAAACACGATGCAGATCTGGGCCG
>JAJZJF010000150.1 GCA_021810245.1 bacterium | reverse complement strand
TTAAATCCTGCCGAATATACCTTTCCCGTCTCTGGTTCGGGTTTTCTCCGCAAGAAGCCGCGGCCTACGCCCATATAACTCTCAACCAAGAAAAATTTCAGGCCCCCAAAAAAGAAATGATCTCAGAGCCGCCGGAAGACCGTTCTCCGGCGTATATCGAGCGCGGAATCAGCGTTCGTCGCCCATTAATTGAACTCGTTGAAAGCCTTCATGCCGCGGGCTTTGATATTTGGATATTGTCGGCCAACGCGGAACCCACCTTGCAGGCGGCCCTCGATTGGGCGGGCATTTCCTACGCGCATCCCGCCGGAATCAAGCTCAAACTCGATAAAAAAGGCTTCTTTAACGGAGAAATCGCTCAGCCGCTTCCCTTTTGGGGCGGAGAAATTGAAACCATTATATTCCACACCGGAAGAGTTCCGGCGCTATCGTTAGGATTTTGGAAACAGGATCAGGAAATTTTAAGCTACGGAAACGGGCTTAAAATACTGATCGCCGGAAAAAATCAGTCTCTCATTAAAACCGCCAAGCAGAAAGGATGGCTGATCCAACCGCCCTTTCAATAATTAAATCTTTAATCTTTCTTCTTGATTAAGATAAAGAGCTTGCCTGAATCCCATTGGTTGGAAGAAATTGTTTGGGCTTGAGCCCCATGCCCCACATACATGTCTACTCGTCCTGGGCCTTTAATCGCGCCGCCAGTATCCAGGCAAAACGCAAAACTGCGGCGCTTGAATCGTCCTAAAAAATGCCCTTGGCTATCCGCTGACGGAGAGGTCGTCTCCAGATAGGCCAAAGCCCCAAGAGGAATGGCGGCGGGGTCAATGGCGATTGAAGCCCCAGGCACCAAAGGTTGGTGCGCGGTCCCCTGGGGCTCTTGCCCGGGCTGAAACGGATCCAGCTTAAAAAAAACATAGCGTGGGTCCTGCGCCAGTATTTTTTCTTCCTGATCGGAATGTTTTTTTAAATAAGCGTGCAAAGCGTCTTTTGATATTTTCCCCTTTTTGAAAACTCCTTGGCGAACCAAAACCGTCCCGATAGGACGGTAGGGCAAGCCGTTGGTCGCCGCATACTGCGCCAAAATTTCGCTCCCATCTGGAAACTTAAGGATACCGGAACCCTGAACCTGAAGATCAAAGACATCAAAGGGATCTTTGAACCAAGCCAGGGCAAGACCTTTGCCAGCCAAGGCATGGTCAACATCAATCTCTTTACGACTTAAGGAAGAAAGGGCCTTGTCCATCGGCAGGCGATAAATCGGATATCGATAAATTGAATCCTTGTGAAAGCGGGCGTAAAGAACCGGCTCATAATAGTCGGAAAATATCACTCTTCCCTTACCGTCCATTCCTAGAGACTCAAATACCTCAAATTTTTTTTTAAGCGCAAAAGCGAATTGTTTTTGATTTCGGCTGTCGCGATTGATATTTAAAAGTTCTCGGGCGGAATCCGCCAAGGTTTGAACCGTCCATGAGCGTCCGCCAGCTTGGACTTTAGATTTTAGGGGCAATTGCGATAAATAATCTAAGGCCCTTTGGGCCGCAAGATCCAAGGCCTTTTTATCCCATTGCGCTCCTCTAAACGACGGAGCCTGCGAATTTTTTAAGAGTTTTAAAGACGACAGTTCTCCGCCAAAAACCGCAGCAGGGAAAAAGATAAGAAGAAACAGCGCGTTGAGGCCTTGCAATGAAATTTTCACCGATTAAGCGCAATCCGGGGGTTTTTAGGCTCAAACAGGACCAGCGTTCGTCTCAATTCCCCTTCTTCCTCTAAATGAATTGCCTTGACATGGCAAGGTTCGGATTTAAAAACGGTGTCGGCCTCGACCACTTGATTGGGGCGATCAAGGGCGATTCCAATCAAGCGAAGCACTTCCTGCTGCTGGGTATCAATTACATCTAATAAATGCGGTTTTGAAGCGGGCTTATTTTGATTGTCTTTTTCCTCAATTCCAGGAATTCCAGCGACTGGCGGCAACTGGAAGTTGGTGTAGAGAACGCTATTATCCTCATCGACGACAATCGCGTGATAATTTTTTGGGACCACGGCAAAAAGAATAGAACGCCACCAGCGCGCTTCGGATAAGCCGCGCTGCGATTCACGGACCTTAACCGTGGACAATTCCCCCTTTACCTTAAAAAGGAACATCTTAAGGGCCTCGGCGACATCTCCGATTTCATCCGAACGCGGCGGGAATTTAAGCTCAAAATTTTTAAACGAGACGGCTTCCACGGCTTCTCTTAAATTAAAAAGCGGAATCAAAACCCAACGGTGGAGAAAGAAATAAAGCGGAACTCCCAATAAAAGAAGAACCCCGACCGCGCCGACGGCATATTTAGTCATCGCGCTATTAATCACGGTCACGGCCGTCTCGCGGCTAACCTGGAGATCTAAAATTCCAAGAGCGCGGCCTTCATATGAAAGCGGAATCGCGATATCGTAGAGAGGAAGATTTGGAACCGGCAGAATAACAGGGGATTTCGTCTGCCAAGCCTTGGCGATCGCGTCAGTCGGGAGCGTCACCTCTTTGGAAAACTCGTCGAAACTTTCCGTAATTTTGGATGGATCCTTAAACCAGCGGACCTCTCCATATTTATTTAAGTAAACCAAGGCCGCCACCCGGCGATCATTGGCAATCCGGGTAATGGTATCTAACTCATCAATTGAAATGACGCTTTGATCGTGGCTGAGCCCCCGAACCAAGGTTGGCGCATAGAGATGGACCAT
>JAJZJF010000035.1 GCA_021810245.1 bacterium | reverse complement strand
TTGAAGGAACGGGAAAGCCGGATGAATATTTTTCCCAGTCCTGGCAGCGCCGGGTGGCGATTGTCATGGCGGGACCAATCATGAATTATGTCTTGGCTTTTTGCGTTTTCACCGGACTTATTTTTTTAAAAGGCGAAATTAAGCCGAGCTCAAAACCCATTATCGGCGACATGCTCGAAAATTACCCGGCGGCTCAGGCCGGGCTTAAAATCGGAGACGTCATTGATTCAATCAATGGAACTAAGATTTTCACCTGGAAGGAAATGGCGGACATGGTGCACCAAGATTCCGGAAAGCCCGTTGAGTTGACTTATAGCCGCGGGGATGCGAGCGCGACCATTCAAATCGTTCCCAAAAAAGATCCGCAGACAGGATACGGCGTCATTGGAATTGTTCCGGAAACCATGACTCAAAAATTAGGCTTTTTCGCTTCGGCCAAGGCCGGGGCCAAGCAGTGCTGGGACATTACGGCGCTCACAGTCAAAACCCTTTACACTAAAATCGCTAAAAGAGAGCGCCCGGATTTGGCAGGGCCGGTGGGAATTATGCAAATGGTTTCCAAGGCCGCTCATTCCGGGGTCGACGATCTTTTCTTTCTGATTGGCCTTATCTCGGTGGCCATCGGTTTTTTTAATTTCCTTCCGGTCCCGCTTTTAGACGGCGGACACGCGGCCCTCTATCTCTGGGAAGGCATTTCCGGAAGAAAACTGACCCAAGGATTAATCGAAGCCACCAATAAAGTCGGAATTGTTTTTCTGGTTTCGCTTCTTATTTTTGCGACCTATAATGATATTCTCCGCTTGCGCGGAAAATCTTCCTCGACATTAGTCCATGCGGCTTCCGCGGCGGCTCCGGCCTCTCAGAAATGAATTCTCAGACCAAAGGGGCGGCGTCTTCCAAAGAAGGAATCACTCCGCGCGCCAAAGACTACTCTCAGTGGTATTTAGACGTCGTTAAGCGCGGGGATTTGGCGGAACATTCCGGGGTTCGCGGCTGCATGGTCATTAAGCCCCACGGATACGCGATTTGGGAGATGATGCAAAAAGAGCTTGATTTTCGTTTCAAAGAGACGGGCCATGTCAACGCTTATTTCCCGCTTTTTATTCCGCTTTCGTATTTTTCCAAGGAAGAAAAACACGCCTCCGGTTTTGCCAAAGAATGCGCGGTGGTGACTCATCACCGGCTTAAATCGAAAGATGGCGAGGTTATCGTCGATCCGGAGTCTGAACTAGAAGAACCCCTGGTGGTTCGTCCCACCAGCGAAACCATCATTTGGGCGCAATATAAGTCCTGGGTCGAGAGCTATCGCGATTTGCCGCTTTTAATTAACCAATGGGCCAATGTGGTTCGCTGGGAAATGCGCCCGCGCCTTTTTTTAAGAACCGCCGAGTTCTTATGGCAGGAAGGGCATACGGCGCACGCGACTGAAAAAGAAGCTCTGGAAGAGACTTTCCGGATGCTCGAGGTTTATGCCGATTTCGCCGAAAATGTCATGGCTGTTCCGGTGATTCGCGGACATAAAACTCCGGGCGAGCGTTTCGCGGGGGCGGTTGATACTTTATGCATCGAGGCGATGATGCAAGACGGAAAAGCTCTTCAGATGGGCACGAGCCACTATCTCGGGCAAAATTTCTCAAAAAGCGCGGATGTCAAATTTTTAAATAAAGAAGGAAAACTTGAGTATGTCTATGCCACCAGCTGGGGAGTCAGCACGCGCTTAATTGGGGCTTTGATCATGACTCATTCCGATGATCAAGGGTTGATTCTTCCTCCCAAGTTAGCTCCCATTCAAGTCGTCATCGTTCCGATTTATAAAAACGACGAGGAAAGAGCGAAAACATTGGAGGAAGGCCGCGCGGTCCTATCAGAACTTAAATCTCAAGGGATTTCGGCGCGTTTGGACGACCGGGATGGGCTCATGCCGGGCGCGAAATATTATGAGTGGGAGGCCAAGGGCGTTCCGCTGCGTATTGAAATTGGGCCCAAGGATATTGAAAAAGGCTCCTTGTGCTTGGCGCGCCGTTTCGTTCTCGAAGAGGCGAATGAGACTCCCGAAGATTTGAGGCGTCGCCGCAAATCATTTTTGCCGAGAGCGGAAGCTTTAAGCGCGGTCAAGCCAATTTTGGAAACGATGCAAAAAGAACTTTTGCAAAGAGCTCGAACGCTTCAGAAGTCGCGCACCAAGTTCATTAAAAGCCTTGATGAGCTTGAGAAGTTTTTCAAGGCCCAAGGCGGTTTTGCCTTGGTCCATTGGGCGGGTGACGCTCAAGATGAAGAGGCGCTCTCTAAGCGTTTTGAGACGACCATTCGATGCATCCCTTTTGTAGAGGAATTGCCGCCCGAGGCGAGGGGGGAGGGAAAATGCGTCTGGACGGGGCGTCCATCTTCCCAATGCGTGATTGTCGCGGCGGCTTACTGATTACCGCGACCTAAAAATCTTGAAAACTAGATAAAACCGGAAACTGCCTTTTGGTTTTTATATAATTAAATGAGTATGCCGTTTTGCGGGCCATTAGCTCAATTGGCAGAGCAGGCGCCTCTTAAGCGCAAGGTTACAGGTTCGATTCCTGTATGGCCCATGAGTTGTTCGGGCGGGTGGCGGAACTGGCAGACGCGCACGGCTTAGGACCGTGTGCCGCAAGGCGTGGGGGTTCAAATCCCCCCTCGCCCATGCGCAGATCGTCTCGCGCTTTTTAAAGATTGCCGCAATATCGTCAACGGTCGCAAGGGAGAAAACAAATGGGACTTTTTACATTCGCGGAAAAATCAGACAAGCCTAAATTTAAAAAAAATAAAGAAGAAGGTTGCGTCGTTTCCGCCTCTATCGAAATTCCAGAAGCCTTGATTCAAAACGAAAAACACAATGTTTTGTTGTGGGTCCAGGAACAGGCCAAAATCCCCGGTTTTCGCCCCGGGAAAGCGCCGATGGCAATGGTGGAAGCCCATTACCCGGATACTATTCGAGAAAGAATTTTAAATCGCCTCGCGGAAAAATTTCTCCCGGATCTAATTAAAGAGCTAAATTTGACTCCGGTGACGGCTTCGACCATCACCAATGTCGATTGGAATAAGTCCATGAAATTGGACATCCAAATTGAGATTGCTCCAGAAGTCGATCCCAAGGACTATCTCAAAATTCCCGTCTCTTACAAAAAGCGCGCGGTCACCGATGATATTCTTTCGGCGGAATTAGAAAAACTAAGAGAGGCGCACTCTCGCCTTGAGCAATCGGAAGAAGAAACCCTGGGAAATCAGCATTATGCGGTGATTAGTTATACCGCGTCTCAAAATGGGAAACCTCTTCCAAAACTCAAAAACGATTCGGAATTAGTGGACATGTCTTCCGACCAGTTGATTGAGGGCTTATCCGCCGGACTTCTGGGAATGAAAAGGGGAGAATCTAAAGAGATTAAGGTCAAGTTTCGGGAAAAAGAGACCGCTTTAAAGGTCACTCTCCTTGAGATCAAGAAAAAGGTTCTTCCCCAGATTGATGAAGAGTTTGCCAAAGATATGGGGCTTGAGTCTTTGGAGGATTTAAAGAAAAATCTGAAAGATTCTCTTGAGAAGGAATACTCCAAACAAGAAGAGGACGAAATTCGCAAGGAAATTGAAAAAGGGCTTCTTAAAGCCAACTCCATTCCCGTTCCTCCGACCTTGGTTGAGCATGAGACCGAGCGTTTTGTCGAAAGTCTTGAACGCCAAAGCCGCCGGTCTATTCCCGAAGCCGATTTGGAAAAATTAAAAAAAGAAATCCGCCCGCAGGTCGAGGACAACTTGCGGCTTTCTTATATTTTTCTGGCCATTGCCGACAAAGAAAAATTGGACATGACGGAAGAAGATTATAACCAAGAACTAGAAGAGGCTCTTAAAGCCCTTAAATCCGATCTTGAAAAAGAAGAAAGGCGCAAATTCTTCGAGAGAAATAAATCGGGACTTGCGAGAATTATCCGAGAGAGAAAAGCGCGGCAGTTGACGCGGGAGAAAGCGGTCGTTAAGGAGATTTGACGATGATTCCTACAATACTTGAAAAATGGACCCAAGGCGCGGCGGTCAGTTATGACATTTTTTCGCGTCTCCTTAAAGAAAGGGTTGTTTTTGCCGGCGGACAAGAAGGAGTGTTTACCACCGATGCGGCCAATGACTTGATATCCCAGCTTCTTTATCTCGACGCCGAAGACCCCACGAAAGATATTCAACTCTACATTAATTCTCCCGGAGGGATGGTCACGGCCGGCTGGGCGGTTTACGACACGATGCAGTATATCCGCGCTCCTATCTCGACTTTGTGCATCGGCATGTCGATGTCTTTCGGCGCGATTTTGCTCGCCGCGGGAACCAAGGGAAAGCGCTATATTTTGCCTTACGCCCGAGTCATGATTCACCAGCCTTTAACTCGCGGCGGCATTTCCGGACAGGCGACCGACATTATGATTGAAGCCGAAGAAATCTCAAAGACCAAGGAAAAAACCATTGAAATCCTGGCCGCGCATACCGGCCAATCCCGAGAAAAACTCCGCAAGGATATGGAGCGAAACTTTTATCTTTCGGCCCAAGAAGCCAAGGAATACGGCATTGTCGATCACATCCTGCCGCATAAAAAATAATGGAAGATTCTAAGCCGGAATCGCCTTTGGGTTTGCCCGCTGCCTTGCCTTTGCTGGCGGTGAGAGATGTCGTATTTTTTCCGCATACGCTTTTGCCGCTCTCGGTCGGCCGCATCCGATCCATTCGGGCGATAGAAGCCGCGATAAAAAACGAGAAAAAACTCCTCGCGGTGGTCGCTCAAAAGGATATGAGAGTGGAAGAGCCGCAGATGTCTGATGTCTATCAAAAGGGCGTTCTGGCCTCAGTCGAGCAATTTCTTAGGATGCCAGATGGAACGCTTAAGGTTTTTCTGCGCGGAATAACCCGCTTGTCTATCGTTTCGTCTAAAGATCTTCCGGAAGGATATTGGGAAGCGGAAGTTGAATATCCGGAATCTCAGCTGAAGGTTGCTCCAAACAATGAAACCAAGGCCCTGATGCGCCATTTGTTGGAGGTTTTTGAGGAGCAATCTCAGATTTCCCAACGCCCGGTCGCCGATATTCTTGAAGCGCTTAAAGAAATCGCTAATCCCGCGCAGTTGTGCGATATGGTGGCCGCCCACGCCTTGTCTAAAGCGGCCGAAAGACAAGAAATTCTCGAGATCATCGAAGTCAACCAAAGACTTGAGCGCTTAATTGAACTGATTCGGACCGATATCGAAATTCTAAGCCTTGAACGCCGCATTCATTCGCGTGTTAAAACTCAAATTGAGAAAAACCAGAAGGAATATTATCTCAACGAGCAGATGAAGGCGATTCAAAAAGAGCTCAAGCAAAAAGATGACTTCTCCCAAGAGATTGAAGAGCTTAAGAAGAAAATTGGCGAAGTGAAAATGCCAAAAGCGGCCGAGGAAGCGGCGAAAAAAGAGCTTTCTCGCCTTGAAAAGATGATGCCTTATTCGCCGGAATCGACGGTGTCGAGGACTTATCTAGACTGGATGATTCACCTTCCCTGGTCGAAGCGAACGCGGGAACGCCTAGATATCGATTGGGCGGCGAAAGTTCTCGATCAAGACCACTACGATCTCAAAAAAATCAAGGAAAGGATATTGGAATATATCGCGGTTTGCAAGCTCACCAAGGGCTTGAGAGGCCCCATTCTTTGTTTTGTCGGCCCGCCCGGAGTCGGCAAAACGTCTCTTGGACAATCGATCGCTAAAGCGATGGGACGAAAATTTGTCCGCTTAAGTTTGGGCGGCGTCCGTGATGAAGCGGAAATTCGCGGGCATCGGCGAACCTATATCGGCTCTCTTCCGGGCCGCATCGTGCAGTCTCTTCGCAAGGCCCAGAGTAAAAATCCGGTTTTCCTGCTTGATGAAATCGATAAGATGGGAATGGACTGGCGAGGAGATCCCGCGGCCGCTCTTCTTGAGGTTTTGGATCCGGAGCAAAATTCCACTTTTACCGATCATTATTTAGACGTCGAGTTCGATTTGTCTCAGATTATGTTTATTTGCACGGCCAACACCTTGGAGGGAATTCCCTCAAGCCTTCAAGATCGCCTTGAGGTTCTTCGCTTTAGCGGATACACCCATCAGGAAAAAAAGCTCATCGCCCGGCAACACCTCTTGCCGAAGCAACTCAAAGAACACGGGGTAAAACCCGATCTGGTTTCGATTTCGGAGCCCGCGCTTGAACGGACTATTTTGGAATATACCAGGGAAGCCGGAGTTAGAAATCTCAATCGCGAGATGGCGTCTTTGTCGCGAAAAGTTGCGATGCGCTTGGTTAAGGATGGAACAAAGAAAATCGAGATTACGGGCGAAAACCTCTCTCAATTCTTGGGAATTCCCAAATTTCACAGCGAAAAAAATGTCAAGAATGCAATCGGCGCCGTGACGGGACTAGCATGGACCGAGGCGGGCGGGGTCACGATGCCTATAGAGGTGGTCAGTTCCGCCGGCAAGGGAGAACTCAAATTGACCGGGAAACTGGGAACCGTGATGGTTGAATCCGCCCAGGCCGGTTTTTCTTATCTTAAATCAATCGCTCCGGAATTGGGAATTCCTAACGAAATCTTTAAAGATAAGGATTATCACATCCACGTTCCCGAGGGAGCGGTTCCCAAGGACGGTCCATCGGCTGGAATTGCGATTGCCACGGCCCTTTTGAGTCTGATGACATCCCGCTCCGTATCTCCGGATCTCGCGATGACCGGGGAAATCACCCTGCGCGGGCGAGTGTTGCCCATTGGAGGACTTAAAGAAAAAGTTTTGGCGGCGCACCGGGAAGGCGTTAAGACCGTTCTTTTTCCGGAACAAAATCAGAAAGATTTAGAGGATATTCCCGCTGAAATCTTGTCGGATCTAACAATGGTTCCGGTTTCTCATTTTAAAGAGGTTGTCGAAGTAGCTCTTCTTTCTGGCGGGGGAATGCCGCCGCTCAATATCCCGCGCCCGGATTTGCCCGTGCAGTCGAAAAAAAACCCGCATCAACCGGGGGCGGTCGCCTAAAACGAGAAATTTATGAGCAAAAAATATATTCTTCTGACTCCGGGGCCCACCCCGATACCGCCGTCGGTCCTTAAAGCCTTATCTCAACCGATTCTGCATCACCGAACGCACGAATTCGGATCGGTCTTTGAATTTGTCGCGGGTGAAATGAAGTCCATCCTTCATACTCAAAATTCTGTTTTGATGATGACCACTTCCGGCACTGGCGCGATGGAGTCTTCAGTTGTCAATCTTTTGTCTCCGGGAGACAAGGCTCTTGTTTTAAACTGCGGGGTTTTTGGAGAGCGTTTCGCTTTTATTTTTAAAGCCTACGGCTTAAATCCGTTGGTTATCAACTCCCCGCTTGGTTTTGCCGCTTCTCCGGAAGAGTTAGACGCTTTTCTTAAGAAAAATTCCGATATCAAGGCCGTTTATATCCAACACACCGATACCTCCACTGGAATCTTAAATGATTTAGCGGCTTTAAGCCGAGTGATACGCCAAAGAACTCCCGAAGCCTTGATTGTCGTTGACGCGGTCTCAAGCCTTGGAGCGGAAGAAATGGAGATGGACGCCTGGGGTTTGGACGTCGTTGTCACCGCTTCGCAGAAAGGGCTCATGAACGCCCCGGGGCTTGCCTTTGCCGCCGTTAGTCCCCGCGCTTGGAAAGCCTGCGAGGTGGCTAAACTGCCGCGTTTTTATTTGGATTGGAGAACGATGAGAAATTCTCTTAAAGACAAAGAGACTCCTTACACTCCGGCGGTTCCCTTGGTGGTGGCTCAGGCCGAGGCCTTAAGATTGATTAAAGAAGAAGGTCTTTTGAATGTTCTTAAGCGCACCGCCGACATGGCCTTAAGCGCGCGTGCTTGGGCAAAAGAGATGGGCCTAAAAACATTGGCCCAGAATCCCGCCCATATCTTGACGGCGGTTTATCTGCCAGCGGGAATTGACGGCAACCGCTTGGTTAATTCTCTACGCGAAGAGGAGGGAATTTCTATCGCGGGGGGGCAAGAGGCTTTAAAAGGAAAGATTATCCGAATCGCGCATATGGGATACATCTCGCAAGAGGATCTCGACATAGGCCTGAGCGCTCTTAAAAAAAGACTGTCTTCCGCCCTCCCAAAAAAGTGAAGAGAAATCTAAGGCTTCGTAAATAAATATGTCATGCCTTCGGTAATTTCTTTTCGCGAAGCGACCAAGGTTTACTCTTCATCTCATCTCGGCCGGACCACGAAGAAAATCGGCCTCGTCGATTTTTCCTTGGAAGTGGAAAAGGGAGAGGCTTTTGGTCTCTTGGGCCTCAATGGAAGCGGGAAAACGACGACTTTTAAATTGGCCTTGGGGCTTTTGGCTTTGAACTCCGGAACGGTCAAGGTTTTTGATTCGCCGCCGTCAACAAGGGCCTTTTATTCTCGCGTTGGATATGTTCCTGAGCTCCCGTATTTCCAATCTTTCTTGACCGTTGAGTCATGCCTTAAGTTCTATGGACGTTTGTCCGGATTGTCGAATTCGGAGATTAAAACGAATTTAGAGCGCGTCTTATGGGAAACAGGCCTTGTCGCGCACAAAGAAAAGAGGATTTCGGAGTTATCCAAGGGGTTGTCTCAAAGAGTCGCCTTGGCCCAAGCCACGATTCATAACCCCGATTTGTTGATTTTGGATGAACCAATGAGCGGTCTTGATCCCTTAGCAATTAGAGATTTAAGAGAGTATCTTTTTCGACTATTAGAAGATGGAAAGACCATTTTTATCTCTTCCCATAGTATTTTTGAGATTGAAAAATTATGCCACAGGGTCGGCGTCCTCAAAGAGGGGCGGCTTATCCGCGTTCTTAAAAGAAAAGATTGGACGGGTTCTCCCGGTGGGCTTGAAGAGCGCTTTACTGAAATTGTTCAAAATGATCATTTAACTGGAGCTTTGCCTAAGACTTCTCCCAGATGAAAAAAATTTGGATACTGGCCGTCGATTCTTTCCTTGAAAACATCTGGAATCGCATTTTTGTTTTGGTCGCGATTTTTGGCGGACTTTTAATTTATGCAAGCCTTTTGTTCGGAGTTCTGGCGGTTGAACAGGAGTTAAGGGTTCTCATGGATTCGGGTCTAGCTTTAATTGAAATGGTGACGTTGATCGCCGGGATATATTTCTCCGCAACCTTGTTTTTAAAAGAGATCGAGACCAAAACCATTTATTTGGTTTTATCTCGCCCGCTGAGTCGGCTAGAATATCTGCTGGGCCGCGTTTTTGGCTTAATTCTCTCGCTTTTGTTTATCATGGTTTCAATGTCTTTCATTCATCTGATTCTGCTTTTTGTTCATCACTGGAGTTGGCAAAATTCTTATTTATGGGCGCTTGCTGGAATTTTTCTTAAAGCCTTAATGCTCATTGCCGCCGCGGTATTTTTTTCTCTTTTCTCGACTTCGACTATTGCCGCCATCGTATTCTCCGGATCTTTGTGGATATTGGGAAATTTTACGCAGGAGATCCGCTTCCTGACGCAAAAGGAATCGGGTTTAACCGCTATTTTAAGCCGTATCCTGCTGTTTCTTTTTCCGCATTTTGAAGTCTTAAATTGGCGGGGAGGCTTTCATGAGGCCAAGGTTTTAATGGGCGCAAGCTATGCCGCCCTGTATTTTTCGATTTTTCTTGCCTTGTCGTGGCTTATTTTTAGAGCAAAAGAATTTTAGGGTCGCCATGCGATATTTTTTTCCGCTTTTTTTATCTCTTTTTCTCCTTAACGGTTTTTTTTCTTCATTGGAGCCAACCCAAGCTTTGCCGGATTTCTCTTCTTCAAAACATCCGGTTGAAATATTGACGCTTCTTAATCTTGGGCTTAGGCGCCTTGCCGCCGATATCGAGATGGTCCACTTGTTGATTTATTACGGTTCTAGCGAGGCGATGGCTGATGACTTAAACCCGCCTAAAGGCGTTCCTCTTTATCCGGGAATTTTC
This sequence comes from bacterium, assembly GCA_021810245.1. GTDB lineage: Bacteria > Elusimicrobiota > Elusimicrobia > UBA1565 > UBA9628 > JAKAQV01. Next base: position 6,203 of record JAJZJF010000035.1, on the reverse strand, counting down.
CTGCGGGCTAAAGAAATTCTTAGCCTTGATCCTTCTTTTAGCTATGTCCGTCTCTATGCGGCTGGAGCCCTGGCTTTTAACTTGGGACGTCCCGATGAGGCCCTTGAACTGATGCGGGAAGGCTTGATTCTTGAACCTGACAATTCCAAATACAAGGCTTATATCGCCGCTATCGCTTTTTCCCAAAAGGGAGATGAAAGACAAGCTGTTGAAGCGTTAGGCCCTTATCTTCACTCTCCAAAGACTCCGAGCATGATCAAAAATGTCGCGGCCTTTATTTACCTGCGCCTTAAAGAATGGCCACAGGCCGCTGAGCTTTATCAAGAACTCCTTAACTCAAAAGACGCCGGATACCGGAAAGAAGCCAAGAAGATGTTGAGAAAGATTAAAAAGCGTCGAATCTAGGAAACCGCGATAAGGCTTTCGATTTTTGAGGACTTTTCTCCCAAGGCTTGAGCCACCGCCTCGCAGGTAATTTCTCCAGCGTAGGCGTTGATGCCTTTCTTAAGCGCGGGGTCTCTTTTGGAAGCGTCTTCAAGGCCATATTTGGCGATAGCGCGCGCATATTTGAGAGTGACGTTGGTCAAGGCGTAGGTGGAAGTATTGGAAACCGCTCCCGGAATATTTGGAACCGCGTAGTGAAGAACCCCGTGTTTGACAAGGACGGGGTTGTCGTGGCTGGTGGTTTCGGCGGTTTCGACGCATCCGCCCTGATCCACCGCGACGTCAACGATGACAGATCCTGGCCGCATCTTTTTGACCATCGCCTCGGTCACGAGTTTTGGCGCGACAGCCCCGGCGATTAAAACCGCGCCGATGACGAGATCGGAATTGATCACGGCGTTGTGGATATTTTCTTCATGACTCATCAAAGTCGTCACTGAATTTCCAAAGACATCATCAAGATAGGCCAAACGCTGGGCGGAAATATCCAGGATATTAACGCGCGCGCCCATCCCAACGGCGATTTTAGCCGCATTAATTCCGACGACGCCTCCTCCGATAATGCTGACGTTTCCGCGGTTGACCCCGGGAACGCCGCCAAGCAAAATCCCGCGCCCGCCGTAATGTTTTTCCAAAAATTGAGCTCCAATTTGAACGCTCATCTTCCCGGCGACTTCCGACATCGGGGTTAAAAGGGGAAGGCTGCCGTCATCGAGCTGAATTGTTTCATAGGCCACGGCTCGCAAACTCATTTTTTTAAGGAAAGCGACGAGTTCCGGAGCGGGGGCGAGATGAAGATAGGTGTAGAGAATCTGCTCTTTATGAAAATAAGAAAATTCCTCCGTTAAGGGCTCTTTAACCTTAATAATCATCTCAGCGTCGTCAAAGAGTTTTTTCTTGTCGGAAACAATAGAAGCCCCGGAGGCCTGATACTCTTCGTCAGTGATGCCGGAACCAAGCCCGGCGCCTTTTTCAATTAAAACCTTGTTTTTGTCGGCGACCAAGGCTCTGACACCACCGGGGACAAGGCCCACTCGATGCTCGCGATTTTTAATTTCTTTAGGAACTCCAATAATCATTTTGCCTCCAATTCAAACGTAAAGCGACTTCCGCCTCCGGGGCGGTCTTCAACTAAAATATTGCCGCCCAAGGTCGTTACGGCTAAACGGCAAAAGGCAAGCCCTATCCCTGTTCCGGATGACTCCGCCGCTGATTGGGCGTGCCCCACGGCATATTTGTCAAAAATATGATTTTTGAGATGAGGGGGAACTCCCGGGCCGCGATCGGAAACGGAAAAGCGAGCTCTCTGATTGATTTTTGACCCCGTGATTTCGGTGTCTTGCCCCTTGGGAGAAAACTTGACGGCGTTTGATGTCAAATTAACGAGGATTCTAAAAAAAAGATTCGCGTCAGTGGTCAAGGTTTTGATCTGGGGGTCGATGGTTGAGAGAATCCGGATGGTTTTTCTCTGGCAGGTGGGCGCGAAGAGAGATTTTAATTTTGTCATCATTGTCTCTACGGAAACAGAACTGAGTTCCACCGGCAAGGCCCGCTGTTCGGAACGCCCGATGTCTAAAATATCATTGACCATTAACAACATGAAGTCAGCGGCTTCTCCGGCGTTGGAGAGAAGACTTTTGTAGGTCTCTTCGCCGATAAGGCCGCGACTTTTGATGATGTCCAAGGTTCCTTTAATTGAGGTTAAGGGAGCCTTTAAATCGTGGACGATCATATCCGAGAGATCTTGTTGAACGCGGTGGAGTATCTCAAGGTCGTAATTGCGGCGAGCTAATTCATCTTGAGACTGTTTTACTTTGAGATGAACCTTGACCCGCGCTAAAAGCTCTTCGATAGCGAAGGGTTTTTGAACATAGTCCTGGGCTCCGGCTTCGAAAGCGGCCAGGCGAGTTGGCAAATCTCCCTTGGCGGTGAGGAAGATAACTGGAACAAAAGGTCCAACCCCGGTTCTGGTGACTCGGCAGACATCAATGCCGCTACCATCGGGGAGTCCAATGTCGACAATAATTAAATCAGGCCTCTTTTCATTAAAAAATTTAAGCCCTTGGGTCGCGGTCTCGCAGGCCGTGACGGAAAAGCCGTTTGACTGAAGAATGGTCGCCGCAAAAGAGCGGATATTCGCGTCGTCTTCTATCAGCAGGATATGATAAGCCACAAACTCTCTCCGCCTAAAAGTCTAACATATTCAAACCCCGAGTCAAGCGCGTTTTCCCTGAGTTGCGGTCTAAGGCCTCTATTTGAAACAATGGGGTGTGGATTATTTCTTGGCAAGCCACAAAGCCTTCAGCTCGATTTCGCCGATCTCCATTGAAAACGCCTTGCCGCTCATTTCTCTTCTCCACTACAAACGCGGAGAGTCTATCTTTGAAGAGGGAACTCCGGCCAAGGCGGTTTACCTTTTGCGCTCGGGGCTAATCAAGGCCGCGAAATGTTCCCCCAATTCCGATCTGGCGGCGATGGAGATTATCACTCCGGGGCAAATGTTCGGCATGATCGCGGTCATGGACAAAAAGAATTACCCCGTAAGCGCGTCTTCTCTACAGGATTCGGAGGTCTATCGCATTCCCGAACGCGTCTTCAGCGAATTTTTGGAAAAATACCCCGCCTTTTCCAAAGAAGTTTACTTCTCTATTGGAAGTCACCTCCGCCACGCGCAGACTCTTCGCGCTTTATCCAAGGAGCCGGTTGAACGCCGCATTGCCGGGGTTTTGGCTCTCCTTTCGGAATCAATGGGAAAAAACATGCCGCTACGCCGCCAAGATATCGCGGAACTCTCCGCCTGCACTCCGGAAACGGCGACGCGAACCTTGGCTGATTTCAAGAAAAATAAAATCATTTCCTCAGCCTGGAAGCGCGTGACAATCCTTGACAGCGAACGCCTCAACAAAATAGCTTCCTTCTAAAAAACCTGCGCTGGCGCATAGATTCTTTGGCGGAGGCATGCTATCCTTTGGTTAGGAGACTTTCCATGACCACGCCTATCACGGCGGATGAAACCGTCGCCTCAATCGCCAAAAAATCGCCCGAGCTCCATTCGATTCTTGTTCGATACGGACTTGATATGTGCTGCGGAGGAATTCATCCTCTGCGCTTGGCGGCTGAGGCCCACGGGGTTAATCTAGAGGAGATTTTATCCGCGCTCAATTCTTGCCCGGATCCAGAATCCGGAGGCAAGACTTACATTCTTAACGTCCATGCACTCGAGCCGCCGGAGCCCATGGTTCAAATTCTCTCGAAACTCTCCGAGTTGGGGCCGAAAGACACGCTTGAAGTCGAGCATTTCCGCGAACCCGTGCCGCTTTACGCGCATTTAGAGGCGGCCGGTTTTGATCATGAGATAGAAAAACTCGGCGAGGGACATTACAAGCTTCGCATTTATAAAAAATGACGACCGCGAAAGAAACGCCTCAACAGTCCTCTTTTACTTTAAGCGGCTCCGCCCCGTTTCTTAAATCCGCGCCGCCGGCATCCCTGCCGATGCGGCATTTTGCCTTCGCGGCATTCGCTTTCTGGATATTTTCGGCGGAATTCGCGCTCCACTCAAGCCGCCTTCTGGGATTTGATTTTGAGGCTCTCTGGGTTTTGGGATTGGTCCATTCTCTAACTCTGGGATTTATCGCGATGACGATTTTAGGCGTGATGATTCAGATGTCTTCTGTCCTCTGGGAAATTCCGCTTCAGGCGCCGCATCGTATCATCTCTCTTTGCTGGTGGGGCTTTTCCTCAGGTCTTGCCACTTTTGTTTATTTTTTGTGGAGCGGGCGCATTTTTTATTGGATTCCAGCCGCTTTGGCGGCCCTTTCACTCATGGGATACATCGCGATTTTTATTCGCACCATGCTCGCGGCCAAGAAAATAGATTGGACGGGAAAGCATTTGGCGATTTCAAGCGCCTATTTAATTTCTCTAGCCATTCTGGGAGTTCTCTTGGCCTATGATCGGGAGCGTGGCGTGATTTTCCCCGACCCACAAGGCGCCTTGATCGCCCATATTCATCTGGCTCTGATTGGCTGGGTGTCTTTGAGTATTATCGGAGTTTCTTACCGCCTGGTGTCGATGTTTGCTTTGTCTCATCTTGAATCAAAAACGCCGGGGCGTCTAGCGCTTTTTCTCCTCAATGTCGGGCTCCTTGGTCTAGTTGGCGATTCTCTTTGGAACGGCCATCGTTTTTTGCCGCTGTGGGCCTCTCTTTTAAGCGCGGCCTATTTTATCTACGCCCTTCAGATGTTTCGAATATTCAAAGAAAGGATGCGGAAACTCGATCCGTCCCTTAGTTTCACGATATTGGCGCTTTTCGGCGGCGCCCTGTGGAGCGCCTTGGGGCTGGGGCTTTCTTTCGGCTGGATCAAGGACAGCGTCCACGCGCGGGAAGCCTATATCGCTTCCGCCCTTTTGGGATGGGTGACGCCCTTTATTCTTGGACAAATTCACAAAATCGTTCCATTTTTAGTTTGGCTTCACGTTTACAGCCCGCAAAATTTCAAGCCGCCCGTCCGCGTCCCTAAAATTTCGGATTTAACCAGCCAAAAACTCGCGTGGGGGGAATTGATCGCATCCATTTTCGCTTTGATTTTCATCGTTGTTGGCTTTCTCCTTAAGTCTCGCGGAATTCTTCGTCTCGGAGCTTTTTCCTGGTTTTTGGTCGCCACTCTTTACGCCCTCAACACGGCAATTAGCCTCAAGCATCTTTTATGGAAAGATCCGAGGTGGAGCTGACTTAAAAAAGGGACAGTCCCTTTTTAAGTCCCAATCTTTAAAAAGACGCTTTCGATGTCTTTATCCCCTAAAAATCGGTCGCAAGCGGGGTAGAGGACTTGTTCTTCCTTGGCATTGTGGTGGCTTAAAACCGAAGCCAGGGCTTTCTCGTGAGTTTTGGCGCCCGCCAGATCGGCTTTTTTAAGAGCTTGAATTATCGCGGCTTTTTCTTGGCGAATCTCTTTGTGCTCTATGAGCATGACGCGAATCGGGCCTTCTTTAAACATCGGGTTTTTTTCGGCCAGGGCCGGAAATAAAATCGTCTCTTCCCAAACAATGTGCCGCTCAAGCCTTTGGTCATATTCCTCGAAAGTATCGCGATATTCCGCCAACGCCTTAAAGCGGAGATCGAGAAACAGAGAGTCAATTTCCCGATGGTCTTTTTCAAAAAAATCGAAGATTTTTCCCATTAAACATTCCTCTCCAGATAATTTTTGAGCGCCAAGGCATGGTTGATTTTTGGATCCTTGGCCGCAAATAAAAGCGTCACGGTTTGTTTTTTTGCATGTTTTCGCAAGGCTTCAACCTCTTCTTTAAGGTCTTTGAGCTCCGCGTGATAGCGCTTCTGAAACTCCTCCCATTTTGCCGGGTCGTGGTCAAACCATTGTCGAAGTTCCGTTGAAGGAGCGATGGATTTAAGCCACAAACCCACTTTCGCTCTTTCTTTTGAAACGCCCCGGGGCCAAAGCCGGTCCACCAAAACGCGAAAGCCGTCTTCCTTGGAATAATCGTCATAAACGCGCTTAATCTGGATTTTTAGTTTCATGGCTCTATTATAAACCCAAGGCGGCTCGCCCGTCTAGCGTGATCATCCGAGGATTCCAAGGCGGATCCCAAATCAAGCTGATTTTAACTTCCTTGTCTTGAAATGCGGATTTAAGCGCTGATTGGGCCATAGAAACGATGCTTTCGCCCATGGGGCAGCTTCGAGTTGTCAAGGTCATTTTTAAATGCACCCAATCCGAGGACACCTCTATGCCATAAAT
>JAJZJF010000004.1 GCA_021810245.1 bacterium | reverse complement strand
AAGGGATCGGGCGGGGTTTTGGAACTGGATTATTGCGTCAACATCGACCAAAATTTGTTAAAATCCATCGAAGCCCTTTTGGGCCAATCCTCATGGCAGATCAAAAGCGAATCCTAATTGCCGATGATGACCCGGAACTATTGGAGTTGTTAAAAACCGCGCTGGGATATCAAAACCACGAAATTACTCCCGTCAGCGATGGGCGGCAAGCCCTCCAAACGGCTTTGTCCGGAAAATTCGATCTCCTCATTTTAGACGTCATGATGCCTTATATTGACGGCTACCACGTCGCCCATGAGATATCCGACAAGTTGGGAGAGAAATGCCCCCCCATTCTCATCATGAGCAGCCGCGACGTCCAGAAAGAAAAGGGAATCGCCCTGATGAGCGGAGCGGAAGCCATTTTGCAAAAACCATTTGAAATCGCGGCCTTTCAAAGCAAAGTCGCTGAAATATTAAAACGGCCTCAAGCGCAATGAACGCGGCGATTCTCTTGGCGCTTGTCTTGGTTTTGCCGCTCACTCGTGCGCAGGCTTCTTCAAACACGTCTGCCGATCCCACAGCCCAAGCCTCCCCTCAAATGATCCCCATAAAGCCAAAGTCTCAAGCCCAGCAAGACGCTCTTGGCTTAATTCCCACTCCCACAGGCCTTATCGAGCCGGATACAATGATCATCGACGCCAACACCGCGGCCACTCTCGACCCAGGAACTTTCGCGACCCAAACGCGATTTTATTCCGGAGGAGGAGTTCTTCAATACATCTCTCTGGGCGTTTTCAACGGTCTCAATGTCGGAGCGTCAATGACCGCCGATGGCCTGATTGGCAACTCATCTTCGGTAGGAGTCAGAACGCCTCAAGCTCAAGTCAAATACCGGTTTTTTGACGGCAATCATTACGTCCCCGCTTTGGCTGTCGGATATGACGGGCAGGGATATGACTATAACAGAATAACCCATAAATATAATGACCCCGCTCGCGGCTTTTACTTAGTGGGAACTCAAGAGCTTTTCATTCCGGGCCTGGTCTTTTCTCCATCGGTCAACGCCTCGGGAACCAATTCCAGCTCTATTTACGGAGCTCTGCCCATAACCTATACCATCGAAAACAGGGTCTCGATCCTGGCGGAATGGGATAATATTCATAATTTTTCCAACAGCAGGGTCAATGCGGGCCTCCGTTTCTATATCACTAATCATTTTGACCTTGACGTGGCGGTCAGACGCGCCAATCAAAACGGCTATTATTCCGATGGAACCTCGCGCGGACCTGAAAGGATCATCCAATTGCGCTATGTCGGAAATTTTTAAAACTTAAAATCATCGAAAACTATCCATAAAAAAACGTAAAATAGCGGCATGGAGGCAATCTAATGAATACAATGGCAATTCCTTCCCAAAACAAAGATTCCCGCAATCATTTTACCCAACTCAGCCCTGGAAAGCTGATGGGTCTTCGCCGCATTACCGATGAAAAGAACCGATTTAAGGTCTTGGCCTTAGATCAGTCGAACTCCTTTAGGAAAGCTCTTAAAGCCTTACATGCCAAGGAGGGCGTGCCCCAAGAGCCGGATTATTCCGAGATTCGAGACATCAAACTCAAGATGGTCGAAATCTTAAGTCCTTGGGCCACCGCCGTTCTTCTAGATGTCAACTACGCCGCCAGGCAAGCCGTCAGTTCAATGTCTTTGCCGAAACAAGTCGGCCTCATCGTGCGGCTTGAGGCCTCCAAAGATCCCGGAACGAAATCGGAATATGAGCCGGGCTGGTCGGTTGAAAAAATAAAGAAAATGGGCGGCGACGCGGTGAAGCTTTTGGTTTATATCGACACCGAAGACCCAGAAAACGTCAAGGCCCAAATGAATTTCGTCAAGGAAGTCTCTCTCGCCTGCGAAAAAAACGACATTCTCTTAATGACTGAAGAATTATCTTTTCCTAGAAAGGGAGAAGAGAAAACCTCTCCTTCTTACAAAGCCCGAAAAGTCAAAAATATCCTGGAAGCCGCGCGCTTGATTGGCCCTTATACCGATATTCTTAAGCTAGAATTTCCCGGCTTTATCCAAGAAGATTCCGCCTCACAGATGGAAGACAATCTCCAGCGTCTCAATGAAACGGCGATTCGCCCGTGGGTGCTTTTGTCCGCCGGAGAGAAATTCGATCTTTTCGCCAAACAGGCGGAAATGGCCATGCAGGCAGGCTCTTCGGGTTATATGGCGGGACGCGCCATCTTCAACGAATCATTCGACAACTCAAAAAACCAGGATTCTTTTCTTAAATCCGTGGGAGTTGAGAGAATGAAAAAGCTAAACGCCCTTGTGGAAAAAAACGCCCGAGGCTGGATGGAAAGATATAAAATCGCCTCTCAAGACCTCGCCGCGACGGTTGATGCGCAATGGTATTTGGACTCAAAGTCCAAAAATTCAAAGGCTTCCGGGCTGATGGGTTCTGGAGATTATTAAATGCCGCGAAAGATAGGAATTTTGACTGGCGGAGGAGATTGCCCGGGGCTTAACCCCGCAATCAGAGGAGCGGTCCTTCAAGCGTTGGATCTGGGATATGAATGCTGGGGACTCGAAGAAGGCTGGAAAGGCCTCATCGAGGGAAACGCCCGAAAACTAAATCTCGGCGATGTCGAAAGCATCGTGGGACAAGGCGGAACCATTCTTGGCACTTCAAGAACCAATCCTTTCAAAAAAGAAAAAGGAGTCGAGAAGGCTTTAGAAAGCCTGAAATCTCTCGGGCTCTATTCTCTCATCGCGATGGGCGGAGAAGACACCTTGGGAGTCGCCCAAAGGCTTTATGCCGAGCATCAAGTCAAAGTCGTGGGCGTTCCCAAAACGATGGATAACGATCTTTCGGCAACTGATTATACCTTCGGTTTTGACACCGCGACTACCATCGCGGTTGATGCCGCTGAAAAATTAATCGACACCGGAAAAAGCCACCGCCGGGTGATGGTCCTTGAGGTCATGGGCCGGGAAGCCGGCTGGGTCGCCTTGTTTACGGGAATGGCCGCGGGCGCCGATTATATCGCGATTCCGGAAAAACCTTTTGACGAAACCGAAATGCTTGAGCAGATTAAAGTGTCTTATCAGCGCAAAAAACACGCCCTGGTCGTTGTCTCTGAAGCCTTGAAATTTCCAAAGCCCGCTTCCAACGGAAATATCGTTCCGGAAAAAGACGATTTCGGCCACGCTCTTCTTAAAGAACAAGGAACTGGAGACACGGTGGCTAAAATGATTGAAAAGGAGACCGGAATTGAGACCAGGGCCGCCGTCATCGGCCATATCCAGCGCGGCGGAAAGCCCACCCTGTTTGACCGCATGCTAGCCACGCGGGTGGGAATGAAATCGGCTCAAATGACCCACGAGGGACAATTCGGGCGCATGGCCGCGATGAGAGGTTCTGAAATTATAGACGTCTCGCTTAAAGAAGCCGCCGGGACTCTTAAAAAAGTCTCTAAGGATTGGATTATTGCGGCGCAAACCCTATGCGCGAAAAGAGAGACTGTTTCGCGATGACCGAAGAACTCAACTCTAAATACCAGCGCCGAACGATTGTCGTTAAGCGTTCTCTTCAATTTAAATACGTCGCCCTGATATTTCTGACTTCTCTTGTAGCGGCGCTTTTAGCCGATTTTGATGTCTATTACACCGTGGCCAAATTGGCTCTGCGGGAAAATCCGGCATTGGTCACCTCCATTTCGCACCTCTATCTCATTTTTGGAATCAAGATGTTTCTCTACCTATTTTTAATCATCTTAACCGGAGTTTACATCTCCCATCGTTTCGCGGGGCCGGTTCACCGTTTTGAAAAAAGCGCCCAGATCGCGGCTGCGGGGGATTTGACCCATCGTGTGGCGTTGAGAACCGGCGACGAACTTCACGAGCTTCAGGAAGAATTCAACGCGATGATGGCCAGTCTTCAAAGCCTCATCCAAAAAGACCGAAATCTCGCGCAAAGACTGTCCGACAAGCTCGATTCTCTCGGCAAAAAAATCGAAAACCTAGAGCCTCCTCTTGAAATCAAAGAAGAACTGGACGCAATCAAAATTGAATTAAAGCATCTCACGCAATCCTTTAAAATTTAAATGCGCGCCCACCTTAAACCCCATATCCAGTTGAGAATCCTTTTGCTCGTTTTCGGAGTTCTTTTAATTTCAAGGGCTCTCCCTGCCGAAAATGAAACCTCCCCTTCTCCCGCCCGCCCTTCGGTTTTTCTAAACCAACCCGGGGCGTTCTCAGGAAACGACGAGACTTCAACGGATGACTCAAACCCGGGCGGCGGAGTCATTGAAAGAACCCTGACGCTCAAGGATGCGGAGAGACTAGCCCTCCTCAATGACGCGACTGTTTTGTCAGCTGAACAAGATAAAATCGTCGCGGCCGAAAGAGTTCGAGAGGCGGGCTATTTATTTCTGCCCGAAGTCGGAGTTCAAGCCAGCGCGACCAAATACAACGCCCTCTATCCGTTTTCGTTGCCCGCCGCCGGAAACGCGCTTTTGTTTCCCCAAAACTCGCCGGGATTTGGGAACACTTTAAATACGATCATGTTCGGCGGAGCTTACATGAACATGAATCTTTATGAAGGCGGTAGAGGAGTCAACACTTATAAATTGGCCCAGGCCGCGCAAAAACAGGCCGACAGCCGTTATAAGGCCGCGCGGATGAACGTCATTCTCGCGGTTAAACGCTCTTTTTATCATCTGCTTTTAACGCAAAAAGAGAAAGAGCTGGACCAAGATTATCTATCCCGGATCAAGGCGCTTCTTCAAAACGGAAATCTAGATCTGTGGGGAAATTTAGAGTCCCAAACGCAATTGGCCCAAGCCGAAACACGGTATGCCAAAATCTCTCACAAACTCCGAATTGAACGCCTCCAATTTCTCAAAAGCCTCAACCTTGAGCTAGACACGCCCTTTCGGATTGTAGGCAAAATTCAAACGCGCCCCGTCACCATAGACATCGAAAAAGCCGTTCTGTGGTCACTAGAATTGCGCCCTGAACTCCAGTCGGAAACCTACAAAGCTCAAATGGACGCCATCTCGGTCAACCTTGCCCAATCGCGCAGAACTCCGACGGTGTTTATTTCAGGAGATTATGATTTAATGACGCAAAATTTCCCGGTTGATAGAAACAATTGGGACGCCACTCTTGGAATGAAGTTGCCCTTTGCCTACGACTACTGGAGCGAATTGACAAAGAAACGGGCGGAACAAAGGCAAGGAGATATTAGCCGCGCGGAACTTCAAGATCAGGTTCGCCTGGAAGTTCGAGAAGCCTTTTCCGACTTAATGTTCTGGCAAAATCAATACCCCATTCTTAGCGACGAATACAAAAAGATGCGAAGTCTTTATGAGCGGGCTTCTCAAAGCCCCGGCAAAACTCTTCTTAAAATCAGGGCCCTTTCCTCTCTCTTAGGTATTCAAACGGCCTATTTAAAAGCCGTCACGCAGCACCTCTTGGCCAAAGCTAAACTTGAGCGGGCGGTCGGCCGAGAGATTACGCAGTGAAAAAGCCCCGCCTCTTCTCGAAAATTCTTGGAATTTCCCTAGCGCTCCTTGTCTCGGCCCAGGCCCGAGCGGCAATGGATTTATCGGCCAACGCCGTTTTGCGCGATCACTTATGGCGAGATTTATCCTCAAAACCCAAGGACCAAAGGCCCACTACTGGACTAGTTCTCTCCGCCGGAGGAACTCGAGCTTCCGCCCACATCGGGGTGATATCGGTCCTGGAGGAATCCGGCTTCCCAATTGATATCGTCGCCGGAACATCGATGGGTGCCATCATCGGTTCTCTTTATGCCGACGGCAAATCTCCTGATGAGTTGAGAAAATTATCTCTTAGAATCGGGGCCTCAAACGGCTCCAATATCAGCCCTTGGACCCTTTTAAAATATCTTTTTGCGCAGAAATTATTTTCCTCGAAAAAGCTAGAGCTATTTATCAAGAAAGAAATAAAAGACAAACGCTTTGAACAGCTCAAAAAACCTTTTGCCTGCGTTGCGATGGACATTAATTCAGGAGAGGCCATTATTTTCCGAGAAGGGCGCGTAGCCCCGGCTGTGAGAGCCTCGATGAATCTTCCGGGGGTTTTTAAACCCGTTGAATATCGGCACCGCTATCTTGTCGATGGAGCGATTGTCGATTACGTTCCGGTTGATGCCGCCAGGCTTTTGGGAGCAAAATGGGTCTTAGCCAGCGTCACTGAAGATGATTTTACCCAAGCAAGACCGGACAATGTCATCTCAAGTATGCAGCAGGTCATCGACATTCGTGGCGCCATGATTTTAGATGCCCAGAAAAAGACCGCGAATTTTCTGATAGAGCCTGCCGTCGGCAGTGTGCCATCCACGGGTGGAACCGCCCTCTATATGACTCCAAGGCCTTGGATGATCGACCAAGGAGCGCTTCAAGCCAACCAACTTTTGCACAAAGCGGAAGAGTCTTATATTCTTTTTTCCATGCCCGCCATCCTCAAGGGTTATTGATGAAAAAAATTCTGCTGACTCTTCTCCTCTTATTGCCTTCCTTGCCCCTTCAAGCTTCTTGGAATATTTTCCTATCTCACAAGGATCCGCTAGCTAAAGAAAAAGAACTATTCAAGGAGGGACGCTACAACGAAATTATCAAAAGATTAAGCCCTGGCCAATTTCAGTACTACCACGGAAAAAATCTCGCGAAAGCCTATTTCTATTTGGGGCAAAGTTACGAGTATACCGATCACCTTGGCCGCGCGCTCGGCTTTTATGAGTTGGGAGTCAAACTTTTTCCTGACGATTTACGCCTGGTCTTGGCTTTAGCTCTTTTGCTTCACAGAGCCGGACTTGAAACCAATGCCAGACCGCTATTTAAAAAAATACTCCTGGCAAAACCTCAGAATGCCGAAGCTCATTTGGGCCTTGCCGAAATTGACTCAAACCTGGGATTTTTAAAGAGAAGCGCAAAACGCTATCAAGAGACGCTCAAATCCGTTCCCGAAAACGCGGATATCTGGCGTCACTACGCAGAAGTTCTCTTCCGTCTCCGAGAATTTCCACAAGCAAAAATAGCGGCCAAAAAATCTCTTTCTCTAAACCCCGACCCCAAGACGGAAATGGACATCGCCTTTATTGATAGAGGTGAAGGAAAATTAGACGCGGCTATTTCATTACTTAATTCGCCAAGCATCGTCAGCCAATATGGCATTAAGGCAACTCGCCTTAAAGGACTGTGGCTTTTAGAAGACAAAAAAGTTTCACAAGCGATTTTGGCGGCCCGAGATGTCCAAAAAACTTCTCCAGATGATCCCATCGCCCATTGGATATTGGCCCAAGCCGCCCTAAGCCGCGGAAAAATATCAAAAGCAAAAAGAGAGCTTAAGAGCATTCCAAATTTCCAAAGATACTCCTTTGTCTATAAAGCCGCCCAAGCCTTGCTTGAGGCGCTTTCTCGTTCCTAATAGCCTTACTTCCCCATAAATGAGTAGAATAGACAAATACGCCGGCGTGGCGGAACTGGCAGACGCAAGCGACTCAAAATCGCTCGGTGCCTCGCACCGTGTGGGTTCGACTCCCTCCGCCGGCAAATCTTTAAGCAATTTCAATGAACCAAAGCTCCGTTCTTCGTCGAGAATTTCTGTCGTTTTTTTCCGCTCGCAACCACCGCGTTACCTCTTCTTCTCCTCTGATTCCCCGCGGCGACCCGACGCTGATGTTTACCTCGGCCGGGATGGTGCCCTTTAAGCCTTATTTTTTGGGGCAACTCCAAGACCTCTCGCGCGCGGCCAGCTGCCAGAAGTGCTTCCGGACAACCGATATCGGAAATGTCGGCCTTACCGTAAGGCATTTGACCTTCTTTGAAATGCTGGGAAATTTTTCATTCGGCGATTATTTTAAGGAAGACGCGATTAAGTGGGCCTGGGAATTTCTGACTCAAAAAGCGGGCTTTGACCCGCGCCGCCTTTATCCCACGGTTTTTAAAGACGATCCCGAGGCCGAAAAAATATGGAAATCGCTCGGCGTGCCTAACCTGCCGGCGCGGCTTGGAGAAGACACCAATTTTTGGACCATGGGCCCCACCGGCCCTTGCGGCCCTTGTTCTGAAATTTATTTTGACCGCGGCTCGGAATTTTCTTGCGGGAAACCCAGCTGTTCGGTTGGATGCGACTGCGACAGATATTTAGAAGTTTGGAATCTGGTCTTTACCCAGTTTGACCGTCAGGAAGACGGAAAACTGGCGCCCTTGCCGCGCAAGAACATCGACACCGGAATGGGACTTGAGCGCTTAGTTTTTTCTTCCAGCGGAAAACCCTCGCCTTTTGACACCGATTTGTTTTTGCCCATCATCGAAAAAGCCTCTTCTTTATTTAACCGCGATTTTCGCCAGTCAAGCCAGACAGAAATTTCCTTTCGCGTCATCGCCGACCATTTGCGAGGCTCGGTCTTTTTGCTGAGCGAAGGAATTGTTCCTTCTAACATCGAGCGCGGATACGTTTTAAGGCGCCTGATTCGCCGGGCCTCGCGCTACGGAAAGATGCTGGGCTCTCAAGAGCCCTTTCTCTACAAACTCATCCCAGCATGTCTGGAAATTTTCAAGGAGGTCTATCCTGAAATAGAGAGAGCTCGAGATTTGATAGAAACGACTCTTAAGTCAGAAGAAGAAAAATTCTTGGAGACCTTATCTGTCGGAGAAGCGGAATTAACGCACATCTTATCCAAACAGAGCGGGAAAACTCTCAATGGGCAAGAGGCGTTTCGGCTCTATGAAACCTTCGGTTTCCCCTTAGAACTGACCAAGGAAATCTGCATTGAAAAAGGCTTTCAAGTTGACGAAGCCGGGTTTGACAGCGCTTTTAAAAAATCAGTTGAAATTGCCCGCTCTTCGTGGAAGGGTTCCGGAGAGAACCGCATAGAAATTCCGCATTTTGAACATCCCACCCGATTTTTAGGCTATGAAAGGTTAGAATCCAAAGCTGAAATCGTCGCCGCCGATACCAGGGGAAATCGCGGTTTCATCGTACTCAATCAAACTCCTTTTTATCCGGAAGGTGGCGGGCAGGTGGGAGATCAGGGAGAAATCCTAAGCGAAGAAGGACACGTCTTGGCGAAAGTCATAGACACCCAAAAACAAGGACCGACCATCATCCATATTTTAGAATCCAATGATATCAGCCCATTTCAAAAGGGCCGCACGGTCATTGCTCGGGTTGACAGGCAACAAAGAGAATTGACCGCCCCCCATCACACTGCGACCCATCTTCTCAATGCCGCGCTTCGGACGGTTTTGGGATCTCACGTGCGACAGGCCGGGTCCTATGTTGGCCCCGACAAACTGCGCTTTGATTTTACCCATCCATCAGCTCTCTTAAAAGAACAACTAGAGAAAATCGAGTTTCTCGTCAACGAAGAAATTAAGAGGTCAGATCCAGTCAGCCCCAAAGAAGATTCTATTGATAAAGTCGAGAAATTGGGCGCGCTCACTCTCATGGGCGAAAACTACGGGGACAAACCCCGCTTTTTGCTGATCGGCCCTAAAGGCTGGGAAAATCCCCACGAGCGTTTCAGCCTTGAACTCTGCGGTGGAACGCATGTTTCAAATACCGCTGAAATCAAGACTTTTAAGATTATCAAAGAATCCTCCGTCGCTTCTGGAGTGCGCCGCATCGAGGCAGTCGCAGGCATAGCCGCCACAATCTGGGAAAAAGAAAAAAGAGAATCGGAAAAAACAATTCTTGAAGATTTAAAATCTCGCCAGAAACATATCCTCGAAGAAATTCTAGCCTTGGGCGGACAAGAGCCCTCAAATTTCGGTTTCAATCAAGACATTCAATCGCTGCGGATTCAAGAAAAGGAACTTTTGTTGATTTTAAATAATTTGAAAACAAAAAAACTGGCTCTAGATTCCGACGCCGGAGTCAAACTCATGGCCGTCAAAGGAGCCTCCGTTCACATTCAGAAACTAGACGGAGCGCAGCCAAAGATGTTGCGCGAAATCGCCGACATGGCCAAGGCCCGTGCAAGCGCCGGCATTATCTTTGTCGCCTGTCCTTCTAACGAAAAGATTTCTTTTGTCTTGTCTTTAAACGCGGACATGATCGCCCGCGGCTTTGACGCATCCAAAATAGCCAAAAACCTCGCCTCTCGCTTATCTGGATCCGCTGGCGGGCGGCCTGATTTCGCCCAAGGCGGAGTCGCCGAAAAAGACTGGGAGAAAGTGACAAGCGCCTTAATTTCTCTCCTGTGAGATTTCCTCTCTCCCAATATATTCTCCTCAATTTTTCTCTTCTCTTAGTTGGCGGATGCGTCTATCATCAACCCTATTCCCTGCCAAGCCCAAGGCTGGGCGCTTCTTATGACGCTCCAGAATCATTAATTAGCGGAGAATCTTCCGCGTGGGATTTTTTGTGGTTTAAGCCTATCGGAAACGCTACCGCTTCGGCGGCTCTTAAGAACGCGGAAGAAAAACACAACGTAAACGCGGAATCTATCGCCCAAGCCCAAATTGAAAAAACCGTCTATTGTTTCCCCCTCTGCAGCTGGCCCGTCATCGAGTTTACCCAAACTAAATTTAGAGGGGCGCTTTTAGCTAATTCTCTCATTAAGCCCTACCATCCAATTCCCAAGATAAAAAATCCGAAGAGATTGCGCCCTGGAGAATTGCCCAGCCCCAGAGTCCTCAAGAAAACTCTTGAGGGCCTTTTTAGTCAAGATCCCCACGAGGCTTTTAATTTCTACTCTAATCTAGACACGGACTCACGCGGAGAAATCCGGGACCTCATCGTCACCGAAGACGGAACCCTGGATAAAAACCGGGATTTCTTTATCATTCCAGCAAGCGAAAATCCAAAGCGGAAGAAATTTATCATCTGGTTTATCTCTCGTTTTACTCCCTATATTCCAAGGGCAAAATAATTTCGGGGCTCAAAGTTTTTTAGCCCGCTTCAAGACGCGCCCAATCGCTTTAACTGAGAATAAAACCGCGCGATTTCAGGCTCGCAGATAATATCTCGCTTTTGAAGCGGGCGCGAAAGACAAATATGGGACAACTCTCGGCACCGGCTTAATGCAACGTAGGCCTGCCCCGCGGCAAAGGCGCCGTATCCTAAATCAATTTCGACGGAACTGAGAGTTTTTCCCTGGGCTTTGTGAATGGTCGTTGCCCAAGCCAAGGTTAAGGGAATTTGAGAAAACTGCCCGGCGCTTTCCTTGTGAATAATTTTTTGTTCCGGGTCCCAATGGTAGCGCACGGATTCCCACGTGCTCGCTTCCACTTCAACCATGCGCGGATTCTCATCTTGAATTTCAACTACCACGCTGTTTTCTTTCAAGTCTCGAACGACCCCGAGGCTGCCATTAACCCATTCGCTCCCGTTTTTTGTCAGCATCACCTGAGCTCCGATTTTAAGTTTGAGAAACTCGGGAGACGGCAAGCGTTCCCGAAGAGAATCAAAAGCGCCTTTAAAAGTCCCGGCATAAACCTTGTTTTCCCCCGACAAAGATGCCAAGGCTTGTTCGTTACGAATATCCGCCGCGCGATTAGTGGTAGTTAGAAGAATACTGGGCAATTGCGGCATCTCCCTCTTTTTAAAACAGCGCTGATTAATCTGGAAGACGACCTCTTCGAGATTTTCTCCCGTGCGAATTTGATTTAAAAGCCCCGCGAAAAAGCGGTCTTTTTGCCTAAAGGCCTCTTCTAACTCGAAAAATTTCATCCGCACTTCTCCAAGGACCCGGGAGCTAAAAAAATAGGGATTGGGATAAATTTCGCTAAAAAATGAGTTTAGATCGGAGCCGGAAACCACCGGAGGAAGCTGAAAGAGATCTCCGACTAGGAGAATTTGAACGCCGCCAAAAGGCTGGCCAAGCTGCGGCCCGTTTTTTTCGAGGAAACTCCCAATCGCGTCCATGACATCGGCCCGAACCATCGAAATTTCGTCAATAATCAGAAGATCGAGATTTTCATAAAGAGCGCGTTTTGACATGCGGCGAATATCGGAGGCCTGGAGAAGACGGGAAGGCAGTTTGAAAAAGGAATGAATCGTCGCGCCGCCGACGTTGAGGGCGGCAATTCCAGTCGGGGCGACAATGGCCGAGCGCCATTTTTTCTGCTCGATAATCCAGCGAATCAGGGTTGATTTTCCGCTTCCCGCCTTTCCGCTGACAAAAACAATCGGAGCTTTATCTTTGAGCGCCTCAAAAATACGCAGATAGCTGTCGGTGACGATAAGACCTTCCAATTCAGTCTCGGCAGGCATATCCTTAATTTCTACAAAACCTTAAGGCGCAATACCTAATCTGATGAAAAGCCAGCAGCGATTCCGCCGCGATATGAAAAATTGTTGCCCGACAACAAAGCCCAGGCCTTTTTGTGATAAAATGGGATAAAATCACTTGGGCCACAAAATGGATTTTACGGAAGAAACAGATATCGGCTTTTTGCTCACCGAAAAAACAATCCTTCGCGCCGAGCCTTTTACAAAAAAAGAAGTCTTGATGAACTCTCTCATTTCCCGCATATGCGAAGCTCATCATATCTCAAACTTAGAATTTCTTCAATCCAAGGTCCATGAGAGAGAAAAAGGAATCCCTACGACCTTAGATACCGGGCTGAGCATTCCGCACGCGCGAATAGACGGCCTCGATGATTTCGCCGCCGCCCTGGCTTTACTACCCTACGGTCTCAATGAACAAAACGATTCCGCCAATATGATTCGACTGATGTTTATCTTTTTATCTCCCAACAAAAAAGAATTTTATCCCCGACACCTCCAAATACTCCGCAAGGCCTCCCTTTTATTTCAGCCGGATTTTATTGACGCCCTCAACTTGGCGTCCGCCGAAGAAGCCCTGCGGCTTATTCGCTCTAGAAAAATATAATGGCTGTGATGAGAATTACCAAACACGGAGAAAAAGTTCTTAAGACCGTCTCTGCTCCCGTTGATTATGACAAGATAAAGCCGAAACTGGCCAAGCTCCTCAAAGACATGTGGGCAACCATGTATTCCGTCAATGGGGTGGGGCTGGCCGCGCCTCAAATCGGGCTCAACATACGGCTTTGCATTATCGATGTCAGGCCGGAGGGCAAATCCCAAAAAATTGTTTTAATCAACCCGGAAATCATCGATAAAGATGGTCATCTCGAAGAAGAAGAGGGTTGTTTGTCAGTCCCCGGAGTTTATGCCAAGGTCAAAAGGTTTTCCCGCGCGAAAATCCACGCCCTCAACGCCGAAGGCAAGCCTTTTCAAATGGCAGGGGAAGGCCTCTTGGCGCGAGCTTTCCAGCATGAAGTCGATCATTTAGACGGCAAACTCTTCATCGATCGTCTCGACTTCACAAGCAAACTGAAAGTCTTATCTCTGGTCAAAGATCTGAAGAAGAACTGGAACTAAGAGAACCGTATCCTAATGCGAACCCTGTTTTACGGAACCCCAAGTATCGCCGTTCCTTATCTGCAATTAGCGGCGGAAGAATCGGAAGTTGCCGCCATCATCACCCAGCCGGATCGCCCCGTGGGACGCGGTCTTGAGACAAAACCCACCCCAGTCAAGGAAGCAGCCTTAAAACTCAAACTGCCCGTTCTTCAGCCAGAACGCCCTTCCGAGATAGCGGCGCAAATCAAGTCCTTCGACGCCGATTTAGGGATCGTTATCGCATATGGACAAATTCTCAAACCCGACGCTCTCAAAGCCGCTCGTTTAGGACACATCAATGTCCATTTCTCGCTATTGCCCAAATACCGCGGTTCCGCTCCGGTTCCCTGGGCTCTCATCAATGGAGAGACCAAAACCGGAGTCTCTCTGTTTTGGCTGGATGAGGGAATGGACACCGGCCCCCTTCTAAGTCAAAAAGAGGCGGAAATACTGCCGACTGAAAACGCTTCTCAACTGATGGAAAAACTTGAGCCCATCGGATTAGATTTACTGAAGACGGCTCTTGGGCAAATCTCCCATGGGGATTATCTCAAAACTCCTCAAGAAGGAGCCCCAAGCTATGCTCCATTGCTCAAAAAAACCGACGGGCTCATCGATTTTGAGAATTCTGCCATTCAAATCCACAATCTCGTCCGCGGGCTCTTTATCTGGCCCCGCGCCTACTTTGTTCTGAGAGACTCTTCCGGCGACAAGCGCGTTTCCGTTCTTCAAACGTCTTTAAACTCGGCATTCTCTTCTCCATTTCCCGCGCCCATTGGAACCATTCTACGCGTTGAACAACAACGGGGCTTTTTGTTACAATGTGGACAAGGCAGTTCTGTTTGGATTTCGCGCGTCCAGCCTGAGGGAAAAAGTCCGATGGGAGCGGCCGAATTTTTAAATGGTCGGCGCTTGACCGCGGGGCACAGTCTCCCTTTAAAACGTGGAAAATAGAGAAAATTTATCGTTTGTGCGTTGGTGGGAAGCCGCCATCGCCCTCGTATTTCTAGGTCTAGTTTTATTTTTTATGCTCCAGTGGGCTATTGAAGGCGCCGTGCACAGCAGAAAAACGCAGGTCGTGCCTGATCTGCGCGGCAAATCTTTGTCTGCCGCCCTCGATATTCTTTCCCCCCTTCATCTCGGTCTTGAAAAAACAAGCTCTGATTTTGACGCCTCCGTTCCAATCGATTCCATACTCCGACAAAATCCCCCCGGCGGGACAGTCGTCAGGGAAGAAAAAATTATTCGCGTTGTCATCAGTCAAGGCGGAGAAACTGTGCTGGTTCCCAATGTCACGGGGTTGCCTCTCAGAAACGCGGAAATGCTTCTCCGGGAATCCCAACTGACGGAAGGAGATGTCTCGAAGGCCTATTCGCTTAAAGAAGACAAAGGGATTGTTTTATCTCAAGATCCGAAAGCCGATCTGGGAGTCGCGCGCAATTCCCCTATCAGTTTAGCCGTCTCGGACGGATCGCCGCCCTCCGGGGTCATTTTGATGCCTGACTTTCTCCGCAAAAACGTAACCGAAGCGCAGGCCTGGGCCGGACAAGAAAATCTGTCTATCACCATCAATCAAGATCCCTCCTCGTTATTTCCAGCCGGGATCATTTTAAGCCAAACTCCTGACTCTGACACGGTTCTTTCCTCCTCAACCGCTATCTCGATTACCGTTAGCGCCAAAGCCTCGGGCTCCTCCTCTTCGTCTGCGCCCCAAGCCAATGAGTTTCACTATGAAGTCCCGCAAGGGGCAAGCGCAAGTTTGGTTAGAATCGTCGCCATTGATAAATATGGAGAGCATGAGATTTTTAACGGTCTCAGAAAACCCGGCACGAAAATTGATATCCCCCTCAATGAATCGGGCAAAGCCCAGGTTCGCATATTTCTCAACGGAATTTTGGTTGAAGAAAAAGATTTATGACCATGACTAGAAAACACTCCATTGAAATCGTCCCGTCGCTATTGGCTTGCGATTTAGCGCAGATGGGAGAAGCCATTCAAGCGGTTAAAGCGGCGAAAATCTCCTGGGTTTCTGTCGACATCATGGACGGCCATTTCGTTCCCAATTTAAGTTTTGGCCCCGACCATGTGCGCATGGCCAAGAAATATGGGCTCACCGTGGATTCTCATCTCATGGTTGAAGACCCCGAGTCCATCGCGCCGTGGTTTACCAATGCGGGCGCTGATATCGTCACTTTCCATATCGAGGCGGCCAAGAACGCCAAAAGCCTTGCGCAAAAAATCCGCAAAGAAGGGAAAAAGGCGGGCATTGCCCTTAGACCCCAAACCCCCGCAGACCGGGTTCTTCCCCTTCTGCCGGAAATTGATTTGGTCTTGGTCATGACCGTCGACCCTGGCTTTGGCGGCGCCCATTTCATGAAGGAAATGCTTCCCAAAATTTCAACCTTGCGGCAGGCCATTGATTCCGCCAACCTCGATTGCTGGATTCAAGCCGACGGCGGAATTAATCCGCAAACAGCCTTGCTCGCTTCCGAGGCCGGTGCAGACAGTTTGGTGGCGGGAACGGCGATATTTGGACAAAAAAACATAACGCAAGCCGCTCAGATTTTGAAGGATCAAGTCAAAAATAAATAACAAGGGGGATGATGAATGGCGGTAACAATTAGACTTAAAAGAGTTGGAAAACCAAAACACCCGCATTTTCGCGTGGTGGCTATCGAAAAAATGAGAGGGCCGGCTGGACAGCCGTTGGAAATTCTTGGGACCTACGATCCTAAAGAGACGAGTTCAGCCAAAAAACTGACGCTCAATCAAGAAAGAGTCGATCACTGGATTAAAAACGGAGCGAAACCCTCCGAAACAGTGGCGCAACTCCTCAAGGCCTTGGCTTCAAAAAAGGAAAAAGCCTGACGCGAAATTGATGGATTCAATAGATTAGAATGAAAGACCTCACTCTCTATCTAATTCAAAACTTGACCGTCCATCCGGAAGCGGTCGCGGTGGAAGAAAAAGAAGAAAATGGGATCATTAATATTACCGTCAAAGTCGCCGACGATGACAAAGGGCGCGTCATTGGCAAAGAAGGACGCATCATCAAGGCGATACGGGCGTTGGTGGGAGCGGCGGCGTCCAAACAAGGGAAACGGAGTCATGTCCAAATCAGCTAAATCCCCTCTGAGAATAGACTTTGTCACTCTATTTCCCGACATGGTCGAGACGGTCTTAAACACCAGCATTCTCTCTCGGGCCAGAAGCAACAAGTTCCTTGAAACCCGCTGCATCAATCCGCGGGATTTCAGCGATGACAAGCGCCGTAAAGTAGACGAAAGACCTTACGGCGGCGGCCCGGGGATGGTTTTGATGGCGGAACCGCTTCACCAAGCGATACGCAAGGCCTCTTCTTCAAAATCTCATGTCATTTTTCTTTCGCCCCAAGGCCGGCGCCTCAACCAAGAAATAGCGCAGGAATTATCCCGCAAACCGCATTTGGTTCTTGTCTGCGGCCATTACGAAGGGGTTGATGAACGCCTTAGAAGCGATTTTGATGAGGAAATTTCAATCGGCGATTATGTGCTCACCGGCGGAGAATTGCCGGCCCTGGTTTTAGCCGACGCCGTGACCCGGCTGATTCCCGGGGTTCTAAAAAAGGCGGAAGCTGTCGAACAAGAATCTTTTTCCAGTTCGTTTCTCGATTTTCCGCAATATACCCGCCCTCAAAATTGGCGCGGGAAAAAAATCCCAGAAGTTCTTATTTCTGGAAATCACCAGCTCATTAGACAATGGCGCGCCCATGCGGCGGAAACAATCACACGCCTTAAGCGCCCCGATTTAATGACGCAGCAGACAGGGAGAAAAAAATGACCGCAGAACCGAAGGATAAAACAAAAAAAAATCCGGAATTCCGGGTAGGAGACTCAGTTCGAGTTTCCATTAAAGTCGTCGAAGGAGATTCTGAGCGCGTCCAAGCCTTTGAAGGAGTCGTTTTGCTCAAAAGGGGTTCTGGAATCGCCGAGAGTTTCACGGTGAGAAAAATATCGTTTGGAGTGGGAGTCGAAAGAACCTTCCCCCTTCACTCGCCGCTGATTGAAAAAATCGAAGTCGTCCGCTCCGGAAAGGTTCGCCGGTCTCGCCTTTATTACTTAAGGAATTTAAAAGGAAAAGCCGCGCGGCTCAACGAGACGGACCGCTCTCCATCTCAAATGGGTTCTTCGCCTGAAGCCGCGAACGCTTCCGTTGCGAAGTCCCAACCGGAGAAATCCTCCTCTGAAAAGGGAAACGGGGTTTCCAATGCGGCAAAGGCGAAAGCTCAATCCGCTCCCGTTCTTGGAACCGCAAAGTAAAAGTCCCAGGGACTTCGATCGGGAAATAAAGCGAGCTTTTGGCGCTGATTCTCTCATCGGAATCGACGAAGCGGGGCGCGGCCCATTGGCCGGCCCCGTTTTTGTCGCGGCGGTCCTCCTCAAAAACGACGATTTTCCCCTCGCAATCGAAATCCGAGATTCTAAACAAGTTTCTCCCAAACAAAGAAAGATTTTCGCTTTAGAAATAAAGCGCCGCGCTGAAAAGATTTCAATTGCCTGGTCTTATCCCTCCGAAATCGACAAGCTCAATATTTTAGAAGCGACTCTAAGAGCGATGAATCGCGCCGCCAAGAAAGCCGTTCAATTTAAAGCCGCGCCTGTTTTAGTCGACGGCCCTTTTTCGATACCTGATTTCAAAGGCAGGCAGCTTCCCATTATCAAAGGAGATCAAAAATCGCTGGCCATTGCCTGCGCCTCCATCATCGCAAAGGTTTACCGCGACCGCTGGATGGAAACAATCGACCAGCGTTTCCCCGGATACGGATTTTTAAAGCATAAAGGATACGGAACAAAAGACCATCTAAAGGCTCTTCATCTCTTGGGGGTTTCCTCCGTTCATCGAAAAAGTTATGCCCCAGTCCGCCATGCCCTTAGGGCTTGACCATAAAGCATGGACCGCAGAGAAAAAGGCGCGCAATCGGAAGAAGCAGCCTGCCGGCACCTAACGCAAAAAGGATACCAAATTCTCCAGAGGAACTTTCGCTGGAAAGGCGGTGAAATCGACATCATCGCCCAAATAAATGGGTTAATCGTATTTGTAGAAGTCAGAGCCCGCTCCTATTCCACCTTTGGGGCGGCGGCAGAAACAATTAATGCCTCTAAAAAAGAAAAAATTAAACGCACAGCCCTTCTTTATCTCCAAAAAAGCCGTTTGGACTCTCCCGTCCGCTTTGACGTCATTACTTTCGATGGAGACAAGCTAGAACACATCGAAAACGCCTTTGATTAGGGCAGGACTAAGCCTCAAGATGCTGCGGCGCTATCCGGTTTTTATAATCGACTTTTTCTCCGGTTAAGCGAAAATAGTTTCCAAAAACTTTTTTGACGTAATCAATGGTTTCATGAAAGCGCGGAATAAGACCATAGCGAAAAGCCTTTCTTCCCTCGCCGCTATTGTAAGCCGCGACCATTAAAACCTCATCGTCATGAAACTTCTGCCGCAAAAATTTTAGGTAGCGGATCATGCCCGCGATATTTTGCCTAGGATCGAAGGGATTAGTGACCCCAAAACGACGGGCGGTTTGAGGCATCAATTGCCCAAGCCCCATTGCCCCTACTTTTGAAACCGCGTAGCGGTTGCCACCGCTTTCCTGTTTAACCATGGCCAAGGCCAAATTAGGGTCAACGGAGTATTTTTTAGCATAGTAAGAAACCAAGCTCTCGATATAACTTGGAATTTTTAAGACGCCAGATTTCGCTTTCCTAAAAGCGGAGACAAATTGATTTTCCATCTGACTGAAGGGGTTTTGGCGCGCCGCTGCATTTTGGTTTTCAGTAGAAAGCATTTTTTGAATCAATGGTTCCGGAATGGAAACTTTTGATTTTTTAACCGCGATTGGGGTTGTCTTGGGAAGAGAAAAGTGAGAGGCCTTGGGGGCTAAAAATCTCGCGCTTAAAACAAAGCTCGCTTGGGGTCTATGGAGAGGAACAGTCTTTGGCATAGAGACTTTAGATTTTTTTCCCAGTTTCGATATTTCCCTTCTCAAACAATCAAAATGAGTTGAACCGACATTTTTCTGGCAACGCTTAAGCCCTTTAAGATTGTCTCTTTGAACAGAATTTCTATTTTGAATGGCTTTGGCGATCGCGGAACCAGAGCGTTTATTGGCGGGACGGGAAGGCGCGGAGATGACTGATCCCAGCTGCGCATGGGCAGTGGAAACTCCTAAGGCGAGAAGAACTGCCACCATCATTTTCCTCATATTTCAAGGATAAACGAAAAACGCTTCTCATACCTGGGCCCAAAGGCCTAGAGCTTTTCTGGGCCCTTAGTGTGGGTTTTGAGGGGAATTAGAGCTCGGAGCTTGACCTTGGGCGCGATTGAGGTAGCGATTGAGCTCATCTAAGCTCATATTCGCGGCATTCTTATGTGGACTTCCAGAATTTCCAGGCGTTTTGGGCAAAACCACTTTCTGAGGTTTAGGAATTGGGTTTTCTGGCGAAACAGGGCGCCTAGGAGAAGAAGGCCTTGTGGGCGCCCGAATGGATGTGGGCTTATGAGCCTTCAATTTCTGATCCATCTCGGCTACAGAATACGCCGGGGCCTCTGTGAGTGGTTCATCGGCCGCATGCCAAAAAAGCCTGTTTTGAGCCGCCCAAGCCTTGGCCGCGCGGGGCTCCAAATCAAACCAGGCATTAAAATTAAGGGGCTTAAGCGTCTTATTTTTAACGTCGCAATCAAAAATGTCTTTTCTGCCGGCCAAGGACCATGGCGATGGAGAAGAGGCTTCCACGCGGACATGGGAATTGGGAAGAGAAAAAGAGCTCCACTGAAAAGCCAGGTTTTTTTCAAGAAAGGTTCCCCCCCAATTTTTCCACTCTTGAGGGTTTTGGGCGATTAACTTTCCTCCGAAAATGGGGCTTAAGCCCTCCGCTTTCAAAAGGATAAGGGTCTCAAGAGAAAGAGCGCCTAGCGCTTTTCCCTCAAGCAACGCGTCCAAGTTTTTAGGAATTTTCCATTTTGAAGGCAAGAGGATATCTTCAATACGCCCCGGGTAACTTCTATCTGGAGGCATTATGGGAAAAGCCTTGGCTATTTCAATGGCCTGAGAGCCCCTATCTTGAGTCTCTGAAGAAGCTATAGAAGGCGACTTGAACGCCTGGATGCGAGAACTGAAAAAAGAAATGAATCTTGGAGAAAAGTAAACAGCGCAAGCAAGCAGCGTAGAGAGAAAGAGTATTTTAAGCCCCGTTTTCCGAGAGGGCGGATTTTGCGCTTGAGATTTTTGAGACTCGCTTTCTGTGTCTTTTTTCGCCGCCTCGGCTTCTTCGAGATCGGCTAAACGACCCATCCGGGTTTTTTCAGGAAGCTGAGCTTCCGCACGCGCTTTTTGCGGAGGCGGCTTAATGAGATAATATTGAGCTGGTTTCCATTGGTTGGAACTCTGCGCGTTTTCCGGGCAAATGAGGCTCTTGGAGTTAAAGCCCGGGAGGTTCTTGAGTTCTTCTTCTTCAAACGGCCCCGTCGGGCCCTTCCCGTCAAAGAACCAGTATCTCAAAAGAATTTATAGCTCAAAGCGCTAATCGAGGTTTTTAAGACAAGCCTCGACAATATGCGGAGCGGAAAGGCCGTGTTTGTGATAAAGTTCTTCCCCGGTTCCCGATTCGCCAAAGGAATGAACCCCCAATCTCACGACCTGGACCGGGGTTTTAAGTTGAGACATGGCTTCACAAACAGCGCTCCCCAATCCGCCATTGATGTTATGATCTTCCACCGTAACGAAGCGAGAGCTGTCCAACGCAAACTTCTCGATAGAATCGGGGCCAAAGGGAGACAAAGTCGCCACGTTGACCACCCGCACTTTAAACCCTTTCTCCAAGAGGCCTTTGGCCGCATGAATCGCCGGCCCTACCGTTCCTCCGGAAGAAAACACCGTCGCTTGGTAATGCCGAGGCTTTGATTCCGGCTCCCAAACAGTATCGGGAACGCCAAAGGCAAAACGATAGCTCGCGTCGTGAACATCTTCGAGCTTTTGGCGGGTGAGTCTCAAATAAACCGGGCCGTCATGCGCTAAAGCCCAAGAGACCGCCTGCTTGGTTTCAACCGCGTCGGCCGGCTGCAAAACCGCCATGTTGGGCAGAGCCCGCATGGCCGCGATATCTTCCAGTCCCATTTGAGACGCCCCATCATCTCCAATTCCAAGTCCCGCGTGCGTTCCAACCAGTTTGACGTTGGTCTTATTGTAAGCCACGGCAATGCGTATCGTCTCAAGTCTCCCGATCAAAAAACAGGCGAAACTCGCGGCAAAGGGAACTTTCCCACACAAAGCCAGGCCCGCCGCCGCGCCGATCATATTATGTTCGGCGATTCCGAAATCAAAATGGCGTTCCGGAAATTTCTTCTTAAAATCCTGGGTCATCGTGGATTTGGACAAATCCGCGTCCAGAACCACCAACCGAGGATTAGCCGGAGCCAACTCCGACAGCGCTTCTCCGAAAGATTCACGAGTCGCTTTAGGCATTGAGTATCTCCTCCACGGCGCGGTCCGCTTCCTCTTTATTAGGAGCTTTTCCGTGCCAAGCAATGACGTTTTCCATGAAGCTTACGCCCTTGCCTTTGACTGTTTTAGCGACAATGGCGTGCGGCACTCCATTGGCCTTTTGCGCTTGAGTGAAAGCCTTCTCAATCTGCGCAAAATCATGGCCATCAATGGATGAAACTTCCCACCCGAAAGATTTGAGTTTGTCTTCCATCGGATCGATAGGCATCACCTCATCTACATGCCCGTCAATTTGGCCGTTATTGTGATCTAAAATCATAATCAGGTTGTCGAGCTTAAATCTTGGAGCCGCCATAAAGGCTTCCCAGCATTGTCCTTCTTGAATCTCGCCGTCGCCCAAGATGACATAGGTCTTGAAATCCTTCTTGTCTAATTTCGCGGCCAGCGCCATTCCGATCCCCACCGAGAGGCCTTGACCCAAAGAGCCGCTTGAAAATTCGATTCCGGGAAGCCTTAAGCGATCGGGATGGCCCTGAAGAGGGCTTCCCAGTTTTCTCAGCGTCATTAAATTTTCCTTAGGGAAATATCCGCTGTAAGCCATCACCGCATAAAGGGCGGGACAGGCATGTCCCTTGGAAAGAATCACGCGATCTCTCTCCGGCCAATCCGGGCGCTTGGGCTCATGGCGCAAAAATTTCAGATAAAGAACCGTCAGAAGATCGATAACCGATAAAGAGCCCCCGGGGTGCCCGGAGCCCGCGGCCTCAATCATCCGAATGATATCTACCCGCAACTGCTTGGCCACCGGCTTAAAATCAGCCACGTCATTTTGAACCATCGCCGTCTTGCTCATAAAGTGCCTCCCAGCGCAATTATTCCCAAATGCGCGCTACAACTTTATTATAACTAAATTTAGGAAAAGCAAACTCAAAGCTCTATTTTTAATCCATCCCCTGGGTTTTTTTGGGCTTAATCCAACGGGATTGAGGCATAATTTTCATCGCCAATTCGACGAGTTTTAGCCTCAATCGCCCGGCTCGGATATCGCTCGGAGTCTGCCCTGTATTGAATGCCTTAAATCCGGCGGCGATATTTGCGAGATTTTTTTTCTCTTCCATTTCTCCATCAAGATCTTCCAAGTGATGGGTCACCATCTGCGCTCGGCTAAAGCTATGCATTCTCCCTGTTTTTGAATCATAAAACAAGCGCATAAATTTCGGGAAATGAACAGGCATGCATTCAGAGATAAATAAATAGCGGCCCCGGCAAGAACGCAGATAATTGCAGACAAAACTTTCAGGCATTTTTTTAAATTTAAAAATATTAGGGTTGTTTTTTAGAAACCGCGTTTCCACGACCGCAAAATCCAGCGCAAGCGAGTGAACCTTCTTGATCCATTCCGCGCTCGCCCAAACCGCTTTTTGAGCCTGCATCAATCGAATATATTGAGCGATCAGCTTATCTGAAAAAACCCAGGTATCGGCTTCCAATAAAACGGCGTATTTAAATTGATCTGGAATAAACTCAAGCCCCTCAAGAAGGAGTTGGGAAGAACCTGAAATATGTTCCAAGGGTTCTAACTCTATAACTTTATCGGCTAAAGCTCGGATTTCATCCGAAATTTCATATCCATTCTTGACGCCATTAGAAACAACGACGACATGATAATCATAAATCTTCCAATATTTGCGAATGACTTCAAGACAGACCTTAAGGTCCTGGGTTCTCTGATGAACTCGAACTAAAACCGCGACGCTAGGGCTCTTCATTCTAAAGATGCCCTATCCGTGATCTTCTTAATGGATGCGTAGACCTGTTCGGCAGCGATGGCGCGACAATTTCTCTCGTCTCCTACGAGCCCGAAATGACGGTCGCCCGTAATGCGCCAAATCTTCCAATCATAGCCCATGTAAAGGGAAAGGGTTGGAACCCCCAGAGCAGCGGCGACGTGAGAAGAACCATTGAGACTGGAGACAAATAAGTCCGCCTGGCGCATAAAGGCGGCGGCTTCTTTTAAAGGCCTAGGGCCTATGACATAGGATGGGCCTATTCCGATTTGAGCGGCCAAGTTTTGAACCCACGGCCTTTCTCCGGGGCCAGCGAGAAAAAAGAGCGAACAATTTTCAGAGCGAAGGCGCTTTCCTAAGTCCGCGAATTTTTCCATCTGCCACCGCACTCCCGATTCCCGTTTTAAATCTCCGGGGTGAATCAAGATTCGGGGCCTCGCAAGATTTAGGCTTTCAATTTCGCGCTCGGCCATTTTTTCATCTTCGGGAAATGCGCGCAATTCCGTACGAGCCTGATACGGGATGTCCATCGCGCGGGCGAAAATAGCGTATCTCTCAAGCATCGGGCATTCCCCTTCCGGGAAATGAGCTCGAATCTCAAACCCCTCGTTTCCAGCTCTAGCAAACCCCGCCTTGATTCCAGCGCGAGTCAAAAAAGAAAAAATCCACCCTCCTCTGGAGAAAGCGGGATTAGGATCAAGATCGATATAGAGGTCCCAAGTCCCCGAGGTTAATAAAAATTTTAACAACCCGAAATTTTGCCCGATATTTTCAGGCCGGCCTAGAACGTGGAAGCGGTCAATAAAAGGAATCAGCGGCATGACCGCCGCGCTTTTAGCCGAAGCGACCGCGACGATTTCGGCCTCGGGAAATTTTTGCCTAAGGCCGCGCAAAAAAGGAGTGGTCACAACCCAATCGCCGATGCGGCGCGGATAGAACATCAAAATCCGGCGCGGGCGATCAAGGGAGAAGACGCCCATTTTATCCTTTCGATGAAAAGGAGTGTTCAGAAGCGGGGAAAGCGCCTTTTCTGACTTCTTGAGAATAGCGCTGGGCCGATTCAATCATGATCTCCCGCAAATTCGCGTAGCGTTTGACGAATTTAAGCGCGGGCCCCGCGCTAAGGCCCCACAAATCGTCGGAGACCAAAATCTGACCGTCGCAAAAAGGGCCGGCCCCAATTCCAATCGTGGGAATCGAAACAGCCGCCGTGATTTTTTTCGCCAAATCAGCCGGCACGCATTCTAAAACCAAGGCAAAAATGCCCGCTTTCTCAAGCAGTTTTGCCTCCGCTAAAATTTTTTTCGCGCTTTTTGAATCCCGCCCTTGCACCTTATATCCGCCCAGGCGATTGACAGATTGCGGAGTGAGCCCCAAATGTCCCATCACGGGAATATGGATTTTCAAAAGTTCCTTGACGACAGAAATGATCGCTTCCCCCCCTTCTATTTTGACCGCCTGGGCTCCGCCTTCTTTAATCAAGCGCCCGGCATTTTTAAGGGCTTCCTTAATCTCGATTTCGTAGCTGAGATACGGCATATCCGCGACCAAAAGCGGCCCGGAAATTCCGCGCTTAACGGCCTTTACATGGTGAATCATCTCTTCCATTGAAACCGGAAGGGTACTCTCGTAACCCAGCTTGACCATCCCCAAAGAATCCCCAACCAGGACCACATCCACGCCGCTTAAGCTGACAATCTGGGCCGTGGGATAATCATAGGCGGTTAAGGCGGCGATTTTTTCGCCTTTTCTCTTCATTTCGATAAGGGACAAGGGAGTCTTCATGAGAATAATTTAACAGTTCGGGAAACATCCTTCAACCGAGACAAGGCTTCTTGAACGGTCGCGCCAGAGCCTAATTTTACCTTAGGCACGATGTCAGACAACGGGACCAAGACAAAAGCCCTTTTCGCGGCCTCAGAATGAGGAACCGTCAGCCAAGGAGTTTTGATTCTCGCGTTTCCGTAGGTAATTAAGTCAATGTCCAAAGGCCTTGGCCCCCAGCGCTTTCCCGACTTGCGCCCCGACAAAAATTCAAGGCGCTTAAACTCAATTAGGAGTCCCATTGCCGTTTTTGTTGTTCTTATTTTGAGCGCGCAATTGAGAAAATCTCGGCGGCTTGGGCCCAAGGGTTGGGTCTGGTAAACCCGGGATTTTTTCAAGACCTTAACTCCAGGAATTTTGTCGATATCTGAAACGGCCTGTCTAAGATGAGAAAGGCGGTTGCCACTATTACTTCCCAAGGCGATCAAACAGTCAACGGCTTTCACGATCTTCTTTTGCCTTTCCCGCGGCTTCCTGGTAACCGCGGTATAAAACAATGATAATCCCGACTAAAATGATGAGCGCTCCAAGATTTCCCATCCAACCGCGGAACGCTCCCATCTGGTAGGGAGAACCGTAATAGCCATAATCGGCCAAGGTTTTAGAGCCGATCAGAACATGAAAGAAGGGCAACACTTTAGAAAAGAGGCCGCCATCATAAACCAAAAGCGTCCATAAAAGCCAATAAAGAGCGCCGAGGGCGGCCAGGCTTCCAACTAAAACCGCCGCTAAATGGACGGGATCGTAAATCGGCCGCGAGGAATCATCGTCTTCCCCAATCCAGCGCGCGCAAAAAGAAGCAAGAGATTTAAGCCTTCGCATTTTTCCTAAATAAATCTTCCATGCCGTAAAGCCCGGGGCATTGTCTCTTGAGCCAAAAAGCGGCCTCTAAGGCTCCGAGCGCGAAAACATCCCGGCTGTGCGCGCGATGGGTTATCTCCAGACGCTCAAAAGGCCCCGCCAAAACCACAGTATGCTCTCCCACAATATCTCCCACTCGCAAGGAATGGATTTTAGCCTTGCCGTCCAAAAGCTGAGCGATATCCTTGGCGGTTCCCGAAGGCGCGTCTTTTTTAGCCTTGTGATGGACTTCGAGAATTGACATATCATAGCGCGGCAAGGCGCGGGAGATTTCGCTTACCAAACGCTTCATCCAAAAAATTCCCGGGCTGAAATTAGAAGCGAGGAAAACTGGAATTTTGCGGGAGACTACTTTAATTTGAGATATCTGATCCGAAGAAAATCCCGTGACTCCGATGACCACCGGAACTTTTTCCAAGGCGGCTTTTTTTAGAATGGATAATGATCCTTTGGGCGATGAGAAATCAATGACAACATCCAATCCCGACCAAGGGATTTGCGCGAAGTTCTCGCGATGAATTAAGGCCGCTAAATGAAAGCGCGGATCTTTTGAGGCCAAGGCGCAAACGCGTTTTCCCATGCGGCCTAAGGCGCCAAGAACGCCCAATTGGAGTGGATGGTTCATAGAGACCTCTGTATTTTATCAGTTTCTCTCCCATTGCCGATATCTATTGACTTCCGATATTTGTCTGTTACACTTCTAAGATGGGGCATTTAAAAGGCGAAAATGCCTTAAAAAGCCAGGGCGGGGCAAGCCTGGTTGAAATGATGATCGCCTTGGGCATTCTTTCAGTGGCGACTTTAGGGCTGGTCGCGTCTTTTCGGGATGTTCAGCGTTCAATTCAAATGTCTCGGGATAAAACCCTCGCCGCCAACCTCGCGCAGGAACAGATTCAAATCATAGAAGAGGAGTCCTACCCTAACGTCATTCCAACTCTTAACCCTTCTTTTTTGTCCAATGGAACGCCTTACGATACGGTCAATTTCCCTCCGGAAACGCTCCTTGAAGGCGGGGTTAATTTTACGCGCTACACCGATATTCAAGTGGTGATGGATAAAAATGGGACATTGACGACTCTCCCCCCGACCACTCCGGACACGGGAATGCGCCAAATTACCGTCACCGTCACCTGGACTCAAGACAGTCAAACGCAATATCTTTCCTTAAACAGCGTGATGTCCAACCCGGATACCGTGGAGGCAAATTCTTCACTGACCGGAACTGTCTCGGACGCGACAACGGGAAACCCTATCGCCGGCGCCAACGTAGACGTCGCCGAAGATCTCGGTTGGAGCAGCTTAACCAATGCCTCCGGCCTCTATTCGATTTCGCTGTCTCCCGGAAGTTTTAACTTAGTCGCCTCCGCCCCGGGATATTTCACGGGGTATTCTTTTCAATCCGTTCCCGCGAACAACACCATCACGGTCAATTTTTCCCTGACTCCGATGAGTTCTGGAACAGTCACTGGAGACGCTTGGATTGAGCCAAATCTCGTCATCAGTCAAATCGTCGTTTCAACCCCCCAAGCCAATGACTATGACGTGGAATATGTCGAACTCTTCAATCCGACGACTAATACAATCGCAATTAACGGAAATATCGAACTCAACTACGTTTCCGGCTATAATGCCACCCAATGCTCCAACATCCCCTTGACCTACGTCACGGATAATATCGCGCCGGAGGAGTATTATTTAATCGCCAACACCGCGACCTTTACGGTTGACGGTAGTTCAATTTCCGCCGACGCCTATTACGCCGATAACGCCAATCTCAGCTGCACGCCTTCCGCTTACAACTGGACTCCGCCCTCGGCGGAAGACATCATGGCGCGCGGACACAGTGGAACGATCTGGATAACGAATGCTTCCGGAAACACGATAGACGCGGTGGGATGGACCAACAACGGATCAACGCATAATCCTAGTTACTGTAATGGAACCTGCATCCCGCAGCCCAGCGGCGGGCTTGCGGCCGGACAAGAAATCGTGAGGACATCGAGCCCCGCTTTCGCGAGCGCCGCATTTGGGCGCGCCTATAATTCCGGAAACAATGCCGCTGATTTCGCCTATCCCGGAAACGCCAATCCGGCCTTGTCTACGATAGGCATCCAATATCCGCCTAATGATTCCTTGCTTCCTGGCACAACCGTCATCGCGGGAGTTCCCGCCATTGGGGCGGTCATCACATCGAATGACGGGCTCTCTTCCTCAACCGAGGCATTTATTTCCGGGAATCCTCCGGCGGCCGCTTTCAACCTCATTAATGTGGCGACCGGAACCTGGAGCGTGGTGATTACCAGTTCATCTTACGAGACGGAAAATGACAGCGTCACCATCGCCGCTTCCAATTCCGTCTATGTTTTTCCAAGCACGATGAGCATTCTCAATCAAACTCCCAATTCCGGCTTTATCTCGGGAACCGTGACCGACGCCAACGGCAATCCCATTTCAATACCGACCGCCATCGAAGTTTCCGCCGCGGGATCAGATAGCTTCGCTAACGTTTCAACTGGAAGATATTTATTGCGCGTTTCCAGTGGAATGACCGATGTCACGGCTAACCCATCTTCCCTGAACGCCAATTATGTTTCAATGTCTTCTAATGCCATCACGGTCTTGCCGGGTCAAATTGAAAGCGGGATCAACTTTACTCTGACCCAAGGCGGCCGGCTCAGCGGATGGGTGACCCGGGACGGAATCAACGGTCTTGAGGGAATTCCCATGAGCGCCATTGATTCTAATGGAAACACTCAAGATCAAGAAGTGACCGATGCCACCGGGCATTTCCAAACGGTCAACCTTGCCACGGGAACCTATACCGTGCGCATTCCGCTCGACAGCACTGAGGTTTCAAATCCCGTGGTCGTTTCGGCCAACGCTCTTTCAGGCCAAACTGTTTTCGTGGGAACATTTACCATCACCGGGGCCTTGGGAACGATCAGCGGGAACGTGACTTACAAGGGAAACCCCATATCCACCGGCGTTCTGATCGTGGTGACGACCGATACCTTGCCCAGCGGCCCGCCCAATCTTAGCTCCGCATCTTTAACCGGAATCTCTTACTACTCGACTTCAAGCAAGGAAGATGGGACCTTTAGCCTCCAAGTCAGGCAAAGCACCTCTCCAGCTTACAATGTCTACGGATATTATCCGGAAATTTTGCCTTCGGGGGCCATTAGCGTCGTCACCCAATCGTTGTCTAACGTTTCCATACTGCAAGGCCAAACAGTCTCGGGACAAAATCTATCATGGTGAAAAAAAACGGATTTAGCCTGCTTGAAGCGATGATCACGCTTGCCATTGTCGGAACCCTGATTTCTGTCGGAGCTGGGATCACCATAGAAGCCAATCGCTACTTTATGTTGTCTAACGCGAAGGTTCAACTCCAAGAAGAAGGCCGGAGTATTCTCTACGTGATTACCCGCAATCTAAGGCAAGCGCAGAGTTCGACAATTACGCTTAGCCGCTATTCCTCAAGCCAACCTTATTATTCCCAGATCAGTTTTACCACCTCCCAGGGAACGACCATGAGCTTTTTCCAAAATGGTAATCTTCTTGAGATGCAGTCGGGCAATATGACCAAGGTCTTATCCAAAGACCTCATCTATCTCGCGTTCACTTTCCCGCGATCCGATGATATGAATATTATTTCCGTGTCGGTCACCTTTCAATCCGGAATTTACCAAGGAGGGAGCAAAGCCCTTCATATGGCGTCTGAAGAAGTCGAGGTCATGAATTAACATGAGAAAAAACCTTTGGGCACAAAAGCGCGGCCAGGTCTTGGTTGGGGCTCTCCTTTTAATGCTTCTCCTCTTGGCGATTGTGCCGGCGGTGGTCCAATGGGTTCAGACGGAAGCGCGGACCTCGGTTAAAAACCAGAAATCAACCACGGCTTTAAATCTCGCCGAAGCGGCCGTCAATCGCGGCTATTGGAAGGCTAAAAGCTCAACTGGAACTTTCGCGGAGATGTCTTCCGGAATCGCGTTTCCAGGATATCAATTCGACAAAACCTACAGCGATATCCCCGGCGGAACTTACCGAATTCTCATTACCTCGGCCGCCAACGGGGGGATTACCATTTTCGGAGAAGGACGCGATAATTCCAATAATGAACTGCGAGAAATCGAAGCGGTTTTTCAAAATGAAACGGTCTATAGCCCGCTTTTGACCCAGGGAAACGTCAATTACAATAAAGGCATCAGCATTTTCTGGGGCCCTATTATTTCCCAAAGCAATATCACGCTTGACAACACCACCGCCCAATGGTATTTTCCGCAAAAATACGCAAGAGGAGACGTTATCGGAACCACTAATAATCCGCGCGACACGACCTGGCCTCTGCCCCCCAATACTGACGGCATCGAATGGTGGGCCAATTATGCCAAGGTTCCAGAATTGCCCATACTTGATTTCGCCGCTCTCCGCTCTTCCGCTGCCGCGACCCATACCCTCAACGTCTATGGCTGTAGAGACAGTACCCGTTATACCGATCCCACAACCGGGGCCAATATGTCGGGAAGAGCGCCTTGGGACAATCGCGGCCATTGTCAATCCGGCTCTCCGCACTATTCTGGAACTGGAGGAGCCTGTTACGGTTCTTCTTGTCATTTTGGAAATTCCTGGAATCATCCATTCTCGCCTCAAAATCAGCCGAATACCGATTATGTCTGGTATTGGGATGGAGACGTCACCTTTGCCGGACAAGGGGCCGCGCCGTCTGCCGGGTTAGACACTGGCCTGAGAGGAACAGTCATCGTGCGTGGAAATCTAACGATTGATAGCGGGGGCGATTACGATTATACCGGACATGTTCCAACCAACGCCTGGGAGCAGGATCAGAAATTTACGGAAACCCGCTATGACACTCCGGCCAGTGGGGAATATCCCGCCGATATTGGATACCACCAAAGCGCTACCACCTGGGCTTTCGGAACCAATTCATTTTGTTTTCCAAGCCATCCCCCCAATACGATGACCTGCGGCTGGGTCAACACCGTAGGGATCAGGGGATTTACCTATGTCGGCGGCAATCTCATCATCAAGAATTTTATGGATTTTAACGGCGCGGTTTGGGTGGGAGGATCCGTCATCGCCAGCTGTCCCTCGGGAGACCCGAATTGTCTGAGCAGTTTCTGCGGTATTTTCTACAACGACCAACTTCAAGTTCCAACTTTAAATGTGGTCTTGGTCCAAACCGATTGGCAAGACATCAAGCCGCAGGCGTGGCCGTAAAGACCGAGATTTCGCTTGGGAAAAGCTGTTGGCGACGGCGAAAGCGCCTACACTCCACCGTCAAAACTCATGCTCCCGCTCGCGATTCCGCGCAATTGGCTGTCCGCAAGCCCGGCATGATATTGGAAATTTGAGCCGCCGGAATTCCCGGGCGATAGGACAGTGATGGAATTTCCAACCGCGACAAACGGAGCGGAGATGCCGCGCACGATTGTCGCCGCTCGCTCAAAACAGGGTCCCACCGAACGGCCTGGCTGCCCGAGAGCTGCCCAAGATAAAGCGTTCCTGTTTCATGTTTTGGCTTAATTCCATAAGCCGCGATCACCGCCTTGATCGTGTATTCCTCAATCATCTGGCGCTGGATTTTGTCTTTCTCGATTTCCGCGTCGCTTAAACTTTTCTTCTTGTTTTTGTTATCCTCAAGATCGTTATTTATTTCCTTGATTTTGGACAAGTACTTTTCAGCCAGTTGAAATTCATATCTCTCCTTATCTGATTTGGGCGCATGAAATGAGAGGGCAAGCGCGGGAGAAACCCCCATGAGAGAAATATAGAAAATCAAAAAATATCTCATGGGAGAACCTCGAAATCAATGGGCGGCGTTTGAATAACGGCGTCCTCCGCACGGGGAATGGACTTCCTTCCATACCAATCGGATTTCCAGCCCATTTTCTTATCAACTTCCAACGCATCCTGATCTTCCTTTTTTTTCTCTTCCAACTCCTTTTTCGTTGGAACGTGGTTGAGGCCGGCAAAGATGCGGTAATGCCCGGGGCGACTTAGGTCCAAGCCGTAAAATTCGGCGAAACGCCCCGGCGGAATCGGAGGGTTTTTGCGCTCGCCCTTGCAGTAGCCGTGATAAGACCAGGCGATTGTTTCGATGGAGCTTCCGGGACTCACAAGGCGTTTCCAATTAGCCTTAAAATCTTTCTCCGCAATAGCCCGTTCCTTAAATTGGGCTCTTGACTTGCGGCGTTGAGCCTTGGACAGGAGTTCGCTCTCAAATGAATTGTCGGGAAATCCAATACAAGGGTCCATTTCCATCGCCCAAACGGTCTGGTATTTTTGAGCGACTTCCCTTCCTTTATCATCAAGGACGACTAAATGGAACGAATTCTTTTTCTTGAAGGGGTCGCTTAAATAATCGATGAGATTTTCCCCATCATCTAAAAAATACGGGGCAAACAAAGGATCGTCAATCGTAAACGGTTTTTTGCCGACATTGGTCACGGTCAGGCGAAACCAGAGCGGTCCATTTCTCGGAACCTTATCGGAATAAAGAGTCAGGGTTAGTTTGAGCGGCCCCTTTTGAGCCGAGACGCTGGGGTGTTTGCTCCGAACATCAGGCGACAAAACCGGCGCATGGGGATGGCGCATCGCCCAAATGAAAATTCCCGCGCCGAGCGCGATGCAAAAGCTGAAAAATATCGGCGCGATTTTTTTCATGGGCTATTATGGCGAGGCAAGGGCTTCGGCGTTTTGAAGCGCGTTATCAGCGGCATGTCTTGATTCTTGAATGGATTCAATCAAGTTTTGGGAAAGGGAACTGGGATCAATAAATTCCACGACTTGATTTTCAGGTTCATCGGAAGCCGGAGGGAGTCCGATTAAGCAACTTGTTTTCTCCTCGTCGCATTGAGGATTGGGAAGATTGCGCGACCATATTTCCACACTTGACTGATTTCTATCCGTAGCTCCCCAAGGCGATATTGGATCGTTTTGCGGCGAACGCCCGTTCAACATTCCGACCAACTCTTTACGTGAAAAACCTGGGAATGAAAGAGATAATCCGCCATATTGATTTCCGGAAGACTCGCTCATTAACGGCGCGACGGAAGCGTTGATGGAAATAGGCTTGGAGAACGGAACCGAGGCTAATAAATTCGCCAAATTGTCTAAAGCGCCGCGAGCGGCATCAAGAGCCTCGGCCCAATGCTTAAAGAATTCGTTAGGCCAAGGCGACCCCGAACACCCCGAAGCCGAAGCCTGCCCGCAATGCTCGAGGAAAGAACGGTAGACCTCGTCATAACGCCATTCGAGCTTCATCAGCGGAATATCCAACGTGTCACGATCCATGATTTCCGTAATCGCCGGAGCTTGCATATGGAAAACGTTTTGTCTTCCCATCGTCAAATCAGAATGTTCGTACAATCGATGCCGCCCATACCACACTCGGAACTTCAGTTGTCGCCGCAAAGTATCCAGGCTATGAATCCGCCCTCCCGGATCGATCCAAACGCTGATCGAGTCAACATGATCCATGGATAAGTCAGGGGCGACATAAACAGCGACATTGCTGCCAAAGGTCCAATTTTCATAATTTGATTGAGCCTCGCGTATTTGAGAGTCCTCAAGCCCGCTCCATGAGTCAAGAGAGGAGACTCCGTGCTCCATTGCGTAATTTAATTTTTGGTTTTCTTCATACGCGGCTTCATCGAAATCATAAGTAAAAACGGCGAGATTATTTCCAGAACTGTCAACGGGATGATTTCCCGCGACGCTAAAAAAGTAAATTCCTCCATCTCCCGATGTCGCCTGTTCCAATTCGTAGAGGGGCGGAGCCGCTAGAGATGAAGAAGGAATTCCCGGATTATCCCCCCCCCCATCACTCACCAATGTCGCTTTAACGGAAGGAAATTTTTTACTCAAGCCCGCCGTCATCGCCTCAATATCAGCGCCCCGATCCCAATTTAATTCTTGCGCTCGGATTGTCGAGGACGCGGCGAACGCTAAAAATAACGCCGCTGCGACCGCGTTCTTGCTTTTCGCCATGACCCTTATTGTATGCCACGCCCATAAAATATGGATGGGCCAAAGGGCCTAGAAGGTTTCCGGCAAAAGGCCTAGAGGTATTTCGAGATTTCGCTTGGGAAAAGCTGTTGGCGACGGCGAAAGCGCCTAGTGTAGTGTCCAGAAAGGTGAGGGGCTTAAATCTTTATCCCCAGATGGCCAAAAACCCAGCTAGTTCCTATGATGAAAGAACCTCCAATGAATCCACTGAGCACATTCCAGCCCATAAGAGCCGTCGGATGCGAAAAATCGGCCAAGATATGCCACACACAAAGCGCCAAGAGAGATTGGGAAGAGAGGTAGAAAGAACTCAGAAAAATATTGGCAACAAGAAAAGCAATCAGGGTAAACCCGCCTTGATAAGAATGATAGGAAGAAATCAAAATTGCGGTTATAAGGATTACCGCCCAACGCCGCGTCGTTAGTTTCCCAATTTGGGCTAGAAGGTATACCCGCATAACCTCTTCAGAAATGCCGTTGACTAAAGCAAACACGCCATTCAGCATGGTCTCCTGAGGAAGAGGGGTTGCGGAATGAAAATTAATATGAGGGACATGGATTTGAGCGAGAGCGGCGACAACATCCCAGAGAGTGAAGAAAAGATAATAGACAAACCAGAGCCCTACACCCGCCATAATTTGTCTAATGACGGATAATTTACTGGAACGGAGAGCTAAATAAGACGGATCATGATCCCCGTAGACCAATAAAAAAGCGGCAAGAAGGCCAAGAGGAATGCTCGCTTGAATTTGATTAAAAAATCCCCACGGAGAATATAAGTTCGCGTAATCAAAACCTTGTTGTTTAAGGAAAAGAGAGTGGAAACTCGATGATATAGCCGGGAGGAGAATAACAAAGAAAAACACCGCAAGTTCTGCTAATTCCTTGCGGATAAGAACTCTCCTTTTCCCTACCACTGATACTGCCACAAAATACTCTAACTAGAAAGAGATTAACTTATCCATGTTTTCTCGGATCCCCCTCTCCCCCCTGAGTGGTGCAATGATAGGTACACGACAACCAACAGGCGCCACTCCCATTGCAGTCTTCAGAACAAACCTGCCAACAGAGTCCCCCGTCACCTGTCAGCTCAAAATTTGCGATGCAACTATTCCCTGCGTTAGGCGGCAAAGAGAAAACTACTGAAACTGCATTGGCAGTGTTACTTTTTACGCACAATGGGAGATGTGTATAGGTTTCTATATTGAATGACTGGGATTCTTGTTGTGGATTAGCCATTTTAACAGATGTATCTTTAAGCGATTTCGTATTGAGAATTTGATTGCTAACCGCCCTTTTATCCTCATGCCGGGCACTCTCTTTTAGGGAAAGAACTCTTGCATTAATCGCTTTAAAGTCATTTTGAATATCCTTAGCAAAAGCGGCATCGCCTCCGATATTTGCAGCCTGAGAGGGGAACGATAGGGACATTGACATTGTCAAAAAGTAGATAACTCCCATCAACTTTTTTTTGTTTTGCATCTTTACTCCTCCATGTTCTTTATGTTGCATCATAAAGAGAATATCACGCATCTTTATTTCTCGCATGGGCCCAAGGACCTAGAGGGCTTCCGGCAAAAGGCCTAGAGGTATTTCGAGATTTTGCTTGGGAAAAGCTGTTGGCGACGGCGAAAGTGCCTAAATGAGGAACTTCCCGTTGTCTACGGGAATCGGATGTCTAATTTGGCTCCCGAAATGTCGGCTCATCGCCGTTAGAAATGACGCATGCTCTTCAGGAGTCCATCGGCGAGAAAAAACGTTTTCTCGCATCCGATCAAAATCCTTTCGGCGTTCTAACGACTGCGCATCTTCCAGAAAACCGAGCTTCTCTTCTTTACTGAACACAAAATTGATCCTTCAATGCCTTATACGCGGCTTCCATGCCAAAAATTTTATAGTATTCTTCAACTCGGCTCCAATCCAGAGAACCGCAATTCGCCTTGACTAAAGACTTAATATCAACACTGTCTTGATCCCGGCTCCCAGGTTCGGAATTGCAAAGCGCCTGAAGTTTGAGCCCGATAATATCTTCTGGGCAGGCGATTTTAATTTTTTTGTCAAAAATCCTTTTTTCGACGGCCTCTTCAACGATGCGCAAGCCCAAGGGCCTAAAGGCGTGAAGAAAATCGACATAACCCCAAACGGGAAATATATCTCCCTGATATTGGGAGACGTTGTCGCTAAAGAATATCCGCTTATAGCCAAGAGAGGCCATCAGTAAATCAAGTTTTTCCACATCTTCTTTAAGGACGATAAAATCAACATCCCCGGTCGCGCGGGAAACTCCCCAGAAACCCAGGGCGTAGCCTCCAATGGCCGCATAGCGGATGCCGCGTTCTTCAAATCCCTCTAAAAGCTTTCCAAGGACAAGTTCAAATTCCACGTCCTGAATCCTCGCTAACGATTTTTATAAACTGTGCAGACCATTCTATCTTTTTGGCGATTGGTTACGGCAGCCCACTTGGCCAGACCGGCTGAATTTCCTTCCATGAAACCCGCGAGTAGCTGGTCTTGGTAACCTTAAGATTATTGCCGACATTCGCGTCATAATAAACAGCGACGTGGGAATTAGAATTGAGATGGACCTTTCCGGCGACCATTAAAACTCCAAACACAAGAACGCTATTTCCTCCGCCGTTGGGCCCGGTAAAATCGCCTCCCACATAAAGAAGCCCTTGAACGGCCGGACTGATGGAATAGGTGATGGAAGGCGAGGACAAATAACTGCTGCTGAGCCCCGGACAATTGCTTGGATAGTGAGATTGGGCGTAGGTGTCGTTATAAGTCGTTAGATAAAAATTCCAATCATTGCAGTATTGCGCCCATGCGTTTTGCGGCATGGGAGCATTAATGGATGCTCCGCTAAGAGCTCCATTAGGAGTCGTCACGTCTCCCAACACAATGACATTGCCCGTTATAGGGCCGTCAAACGAAGTCCAGTTGCCGGTTACGTAATAAGTGTTCCCGCTTAAATCATTACAGCCCCCCGATCGATTCCCGTTGGTGTAGTAACTGCCGCCGCAAGGACTGGCGCCCTCGGACTGGGCCAGATTCTCATAATAATTGAAGTTAAGAGAAGGCATCGGAGGCAAATTAGAGTCATAAGCATGCCACCACCAACAATTGGGAGAATCGCAGTTAGGCGGAGTATTGCTGGTATCAAAAGGCGCGATTTCGCCGCTGCTCCACAACGACGGGTGAAGCCTTGAAGAATTCGCTGTCATCGAACTTTGGCTGATAATCGCCCCCCACTCAACATGCATATTCGTTCCGCTCTCATCCACCCCTCCTCCGCCGACGATCGCGTTTTTTCCGCCGCCCCCATTTTCATATAAAGACTGAATTTCACGAGTTTCCTTTTTTAGATTGTCCCGTCCGATGCCGGTGATGATGATATCGCTTGAGGAGTCGCTGGAGATTTGAATCGCGTAGGCCCCGCCGGCAAGGTCGTTATATTCCTGGTCAAAATTATATCCGGCAATGGGAATATTGGCCGTTGGAGAGCTCAATTGGCTGATCTCCCAATAGCCGCGCTCGGTCGCGGCTTCGGCCAACTGAAAGGCCGTGGTCGTTTTCTGTTCCTTGACGGTCCATTTTGATTCATAGACAATATAAGAAACCATCGCGGCGCCTAAAATCATCAGTCCAA
The DNA here is from genome assembly GCA_021810245.1 of bacterium. Classification (GTDB taxonomy): domain Bacteria; phylum Elusimicrobiota; class Elusimicrobia; order UBA1565; family UBA9628; genus JAKAQV01. Next base: position 24,577 of record JAJZJF010000004.1, on the reverse strand, counting down.
CCAAAAGAGCCATCGCTCCAATTGAAATTTGTCCAGGCGACTGATTCTTCGATAAATTTTTCATCAGTTCATTACCCGCACTTCTTCGATAGACAGCTCCAAAGCCTTGCTGCGGCCCAAATAGGTGCTTTTCTGGGTCGTCATCGCCACCGACAAAATGCCGGGGTCCGAGCTGTCTGGAAAAGTAAAAGAAACGAATTCTAAATTTTTCGTCAACATCGAGATGGTGGTGTTGAATTTTTCGTAGAGATAATTTCCCTGTTGATAGAAAGAGACCGAATTTCCCTTGATATCGGTAAAGCTGATGGCGGAATAGGGTGGTTGTTGCGGATAATTAGAGATAAGAATCGTCGAACTCTGCGCTTGACGAATGGCGCGGTTCATTAAGTCCATGGACACGCGGGCGTCTCGTTCAATGACCGCTCGAGCCTGGGTCAGCCGCCAAAAACTCGTCATATTAGTCAACAAAGGAGAAATCAAAGCGGCCACGACCGACACGATCGCGACCGTTACCATGATTTCTATGAGGGTATATCCTCCGCGAAACCGCCAGCCTCCAAGATATTTCATAATCCGGTAAAATTAACCGCCTGGGTTTGTCCGGCATTGACAGAGCCGGACTGCGTTTGAGAAACAACGCTGACCGCTCCATTTCCTTCGTCAACCGAAGGGTAGATCGCCAAAAGATTGTAGGTGTACGTAGTCGAAGAGTTGCTTCCCCTGACCGGCAAGGAATAGCTGCCATCGGGCTGACTCATCGTCGCATAATAAATTTGCCCCGCGCCGGATCCAGTGATGTTGGGCGGCGGATAAGAGAGCGTACCCGTCGAAGCCATAATGATCACTCCCGTAGTCACGGGATTGCCGCCCGCCGAAACAGTTCCACTAAAAGTTCCCATGATTCCGGAAATGGTAAAACTCGCGGAAAAAACTTCCAGATTTCCGCTGCCCACATTGACAGAAGCCTGGGCCGGGCTTGAGGTTTGCCCTGAAGAAAGCTGCGGAATAACCGTATAAGTCCCGGTGGTTAAATTCGGGATATAAAAATGCCCGGTGTCATCGGTAGTCCCGGCCTGGGTAGTTTCGGTGTTAGAGGCGACAAAAACGATGCCAGGCAAAACCGAAAGGCCGCTCGTCGCATAGCCGATGATTTCCCCGCCCTGAGAAAGGGTAAAATTCTGAACCGTCACCTCTCCAGAATAGACATTGACCGAAGCTGTTGCGCTCACATAAAGCGGGTTTTGCTGATTGGGGTTGACTGACAAGGACACGGCGGTTCCCAAGGCGGCCGTACCGGTCGAGGAAGAAAGAAAATAAAACCCCGATGAATTAGTCAGTGCGCTAGAAGCCCCGCCTAAAACGGTAATTCCGCTAAGAGGAGTTCCCTGAACGCTCGTCACCGTCCCGGCGATATATCCGCCCAAGGCGGCGGAAGAAAGCGGCAAAAATCCAACAGGAGCGAAAGAAGAAACCGGCGCGGTGAAAGAATTGAGGACGGAAATAGTTTGCCCGGAATAAGAAATAGTAACGCTGGAAATACTCTGTTGATAAGCGCCGCTTGCGACTACCACCGTCCAGGTTCCCGTCGCGACATTGGTCAAATTAAAACTCGCATAGGGACAATATCCAGCAGGCGGAGTGGGATCAAAAGAATTGGGTAAAAGCAGTTCAAAGATCGGGCTCGGCGCGGAAAGCCCATCATCGGCAGACGCGTATCCGCCAATGGCGGGATCTCCGGAAATCACGGTCTGAGTGGAAGACAAAGTGTCATATGCCGGGTTTAAAAAATAACTCCCCCCCACTCCTGTGGTGTCATATCCAAAATTATCGGCGTTATCCTGGGTATCATAGGCCCGCCCTAAACCGGCAATGACCGCACAAGGGCTCGACATCCGGACAATCTGGTCTCCACTTTGGATTCCGCCTTTTTGAGGGATGGGGTTACCCCAAGCCAAAACAGGGTTATGTCCATTGGCGGTGTTGGACCAACCGACTTCATCAATTACGCCGCTTCCCACAGCGCCAGGGCCTTGAATCTGAACCACTCCGGCATGACCCGCTTGAATGATCTCCGTCGTGGGCCAGTTATCATCGGGATAATAATTATTCTTGAAATAAGCGTCGGGGGAAACGGTTTCTCCCGCCACGGTAAAAGTTTCCGTGGTATTGGCAATCAAGTAATAGGAGCCGGACTCAACGGATGAGGAAATATAACAAAGGGCGATAGGGGCTTGATCGCTTGAGGTACAACTAGCCCCATTTCCGCAATAATAGTTCATTTGAATGAAGGGCGTGACGGAATTAGCGCATCCCGGCCCGGAGATATCGCTTGCCACCGAGACAACTCCTGTCGTTGGGTTAAAAAGCTCGACATACTGGACATCTTGGGCGCTGCCGTCGCCAACCACGGTTTTTGTGTCGGCCACGATTTGACTAATGAGGACATTTCCAGAGAAATAGACGCTGTTGGCGACAACCGTCCCGGAAGCCATCTGAGTTAAGTAAAAATTTTGGCTCACAGATCCGCCCGAGGGCGCGGATAAAAGAGGAGAAGAGGCGGAGAAAAATCCAATGGATGAGGCAACAACAGTATAAGACCCAGCGGCAACGCTTAAGCTAAAGCTCCCGTTTAAGGAAGATTCCGTATTCCACTGCGGACTGCCCAAAACGCTGACAATCGCTCCAGATAAAGGGCTATTGCCAGAAGAAGAGTCATAAACAAAACCGGTAATCTGAGAATTTAAAGTCGAGACATTGGGGTTTTCCAGCAGATTTTGCATCTCCACTTCCCGCCAACCGGCTCCGTCATTCCACCAGACGTAAACGGTAATCATTTTTAGCCCGGGATCATTGGCGGTATAAGGCAAGGTCTGCATCTGCCCATTGACCGGGGTCGCATATTGAATGTAAACCGCGCGAGTAAGAGAATTTCCCCAATAACTAAAGCTCTGAGGCGGATAAGAGGCATTGTCATAACTCAGGCTTGGACTGAAATCGCTATTGATAGAAGTTGAGGTTGTAACCAAGAGAGTGTAATAAGAAAAATTTTTCAGATATTCGACTTCTTCCTGCGCTAAATTGGTCGCAATGGTCCGCATCCTCGCCGATTGTAGCGCGCGGTTAATGCCCTGAAAAGCGCTGATAAAAGCCATCGCCCCGATGGCGATTAAAGCCACGGTGACCATCAGTTCTATAACGGAAATTCCCGAGGATTGTTTCACTTTGAGGCGCCTAACGTCTAAAGTGTAACGGACAAGAAGAGGACTGTCAATAGAAGAATTAAATCTGGTGCCCCCGACGAGAGTCGAACTCGTGTTTTAGCCTTGAAAGGGCTGCGTCCTAGCCGTTAGACGACGGGGGCGAATACCTAAAACCTATAAGCCCGGTGGGATTCCTGCTCCTCCGATTTCCGCTGCGCTCCAATCTCCTCCGCAGCCCGCTGCGTCTAAAAGCCAAACCCTTGGCTTTTGTCCGTCAGCTTCGAATCCCACTTGACCTTAAAACATATGAGCCCGGTGGGATTCGAACCCACGACCCCTCGCTTAAAAGGCGAATGCTCTACCCCTGAGCTACGAGCTCAACTTCTTGATTTTACAATATTAATGTAGAATCATGATATGCGGTCATTAAAAATCGCGGCTTTACTTGCCATGAGCTTTTTCGCCTCCGTCGCCGCACGCGCGGAAATGTTGGCGGCTGCGGGCAAGGTCGATATTACGCCAAACATCAAGACCGAAAAGACCTATCTCGCTGGATATGGATTTATGGGGCGAAACCCCGTCGGCGTTCACGATCCGCTTTACGCGCGAATAATCGTTATCTCAAACAAAAAAGAAACCTTGGCGATTGTGGGACTCGATCTCATCGGGTTTTTCCGCAATCAGGTCAAGGATCTCAGAAAACTCTCGGGCTTTAACCAACCCGGAAAGTATCTTTTTGTCGCCTCGACCCATGACCACTCCGGTCCGGACACCTTGGGGCTTTGGGGGCCCTGGCCCGGGGTCTCCGGCGTCAATTCTCAATATCTTCAAAGAATCGAGTCCGCCGTCGCGAAAAAAATAAATCAATTGTCGCAAAATCTTAAGCCCGTTCGACTTTCTGGAGTGACCAGGGAGTTGCCGCCCAACGGGCTTTGCCGCGACAGCCGGGATCCGGTCGTCATCGATCCTTACTTTTCCGTCGTCCACGTTGAAAGCCTCGACCGAAAAACCGTCGCCAATATCGTCCACTGGCCCTGTCACGCGGAAGTTCTCAACCACTCCAATCAATTCTTGACCGCTGATTTTCCGGGAGTTCTCTGCGATCGCATGGAGAAAAAATCTGGCGGGACCTGCGTTTTTATCAACGGCCCCATCGGAGGTCTTCTCACGCCGGAGGAAACGAAAGGGAAAGACGGCTCTTGGGAAGAAAATAATCGCATCGGGAAAGCCATCGCCGATTTCGCGCTTCAAAATCTGCCGCGCGCAACCCCCATCAACGCCTCGAAAATTTCCGTTTCAAGCCAAACGGTTTTAATTCCCGTTCAAAATTCGAGATACCTTCTTTTTCTCTATTCCCTGGTTTTTGGGCACAAGCTCTTTTTAAAAGATGGCGCGCCCCTCAAAGAAAGTCCCTATTGGATTGCCCTCAAGCACGCTTTTCATCTTCTCAAACCTAAAGAAAGCCCCTGGGTCAAAAGCGAGGTCAGTTTAATTCGCGTCGGCCCGCTGACAATTCTGGGCATTCCCGGCGAGATATTCCCGGAATTGGTCATCGGCGGATATCACGGTCGCTACCGCTTTGGACATCCTCTCATCAAACCCTCAAACCCCAATCCGCCGGATCTCTCAAAAGCGCCAAAAGGCCCTTATCTATGGAGCGAAATTCCGGGAAAAATCAAAATCGTCGCGGGACTCGCCAATGACGAGCTGGGATACATGGTTCCGGGATATGATTTTAAGGTCACGCGCGATCTCATCATGGAGCCGCGCCCCAAGGGCGATCATTATGAGGAGACAAATTCCGTCGGCCCGGCGGTGACCGATATCGTCGTTAACGCCGCGAAATCTCTTCTTTCCTCCTCTAAATAGGGTATCCCAACCTACCACAACAGCCAGCGCTTATTTTGACCCATACTTGAGTTAAATGATAGACTATCGTCGGAGCTTCGGAAATGAGTGATGAGAAGCTCTAGGAGAATAAAATGAAGAAAACAATGATCGCGCTGTTGGCCGCCTCAGCGATGGCCGCAACCCCCTTCGCCTGGTCCCAATCCATGGGCCATATGAAGGGAATGAACATGAAAGGCGAAAAACACGAAGCCGCGGATAAAACCGTCACCGGCGAAATCGTGGATTTGGCCTGCTACCTTAGCCACGGAGCTAAAGGGGCCAAACACGCCGAGTGCGCCAAGAAATGCCTGGCCGACGGCTCCCCTATGGGATTATTGACGAAAAAGGGCTCTCTTTTCCTTCTAGTCAACAACCATGAAAAACAATCCGCCTATGATTCCGCAAAAAAATTAGCGGCAAAACTCGTTAAAGTCACGGGCGACATGACCCACAAAGGCGGTCTTAAAGCCTTGATCGTCGACAAAGTCGAAAAAGTAAAAAGCTAAGTTCGGCAAAAGACAAGGGACAGTCTCAATGAGACTGTCCCTTTTTTGTCATGAAAATTCCTCCTCTCTATCTTTTTCATCCCGTTGCCGTCCATTTTCCCATCGCGCTTTTATCGCTGGGCTTTTTCGCTGCCTTCTTCGCCGGCATTTTGCGAAAGAAAGCGGCCTTTACCTGGATTGACGACGCGGCATCCTGGCTTTTGTGGCTGGGAACTCTTGGAGCTTGGGCGGCGATGGGGCTTGGGCTTTTAGCCGAAGACAAGGCTCCACACGTGCCCGAGGCTTGGGAAGTTATTTCCGATCACAAAACCCGCGCTTTTTGGACGGTCGGAGTTTTTAGCGTTTTGTCAATCTGGAGAATTTTTCGCAAAAAAGATTTTAAGCCCCAACTGATAGCATGGGCGCTTTGCCTTGGACTTCTTCTTTCCACGGCCTATCTCGGCGGACGGCTAGTCTTTGATTTCGGAATGGGCGTCGTCAAAGTCGGCTGGGGCGGCTAAAAGCTGTCAGCGCTGGAAGAGGGCTTAGGCCCCAAAGACAAAAGATAATCCGCGACATCCGAGATTTCAGACTGCGAAAGAACTTTTCCCCAAGACGGCATGAAAATCATGGGAAGCGGCTTATTGGGGTCGGCGGGAGCTGGCTGGGGAACCCCGTTGGTAATTTTTCGGATGAGTTCTCTTCGGCTATATCCCAATGAAACTTGGGTCAAACCCGGAATCTGGCCGCCAACGACATTATTATTGGGATATCCGCCCCTCCCGTCTTGCCCGTGACAAGCGACACAACCCGCTTTATTAAAAAGGATATGCCCGCGCTCAAGCGCAGTTAGCCCCGGCTTATTCCAGGGCCTTTCAGCCGCGGTCCAGGCCTGTCCTTTTTGGGCGGAGAGATAGGCGACCAAGGAGGTCAATTCATCCTGGCTTAAATGGAAATTGGGCATCACCGTTTTCTGGTTCCAGGAATGCGGGCTCTTAAGCCACAAGGTCAGCCATTGCGGGCTTTTGCGAAAGCCGATGAAGGTGAGATTGGGTCCCCAGGTTCCGCCTTGATTTCCGATTTGATGGCATTGCATGCATCCCAGCGCGTGAAAATAAACATCTCCCCTGGTGACGGGATCCTGGGAAACTGTCTGGCAGGCGGATAAAACCGCCATCAAGATTCCAAAGCCGATTAAAGTTTTCTTCACCATTTTAAGCTCCTATCCAAAGCATTCCGAAAATAAGTGGCAGATAAATGAGCGAAGCGAAGAACAAACGCTTCGTGTCCGCCCTTTCTAGTCCCCAACTGGCCTTAAGGCCCAAACCCATATAAGCGGTTCCCACGCACAACGCTCCCAATTCATATCCTGTTCCCGCCATGCCGCAAAAAGCCGGCAAAAGAACGACAGGCAAAACAGAGAACGAATGAAGAGCGATCTGGGCAGAGGTAATCTGCCCTTCAGGGTCGAGGGCCGGCATCACCTTAAACCCCGCCCGCGCATAATCCTCTCTATTCATCCAAAATAGAGCCAGGAAATGCGGAATCTGCCACAAAAATTGAATCGCGAATAATATCCACGCCTCAAGCGAGAGTTTCCCCGTTGCCGCGGCCCAGCCGATCAAAGGCGGCATCGCCCCGGCAAAAGCCCCAATCCAGGTCGTTTGCGGAGTCGCCATTTTAAGCGGGGTATAAATTAAAACGTATACCGCCACGGTCAATTCGGTCAAAAATAATGTCAGGAAATTAGACTTAAACAAAAGAATCAAAAATCCGGAAAAAGCTAAGACAAGGCCGAAGGCTAAAGCCGCTCTCGGGGCGATGCGCCCTTGAGGAATTGGGCGTTTTTTTGTTCTTTCCATCAGCGCGTCCTGCTTAAACTCCAGCCACTGATTCAAACACGCGCTCGCGGAAGAGCTTAAGGTCACGCCCAAAAGCATCCAGTTTAAATGAGCTCCGGAAACCCCATGAGCCAAGGCGTATCCCAAGGCTGAGGTCAAGGCGACCAAAAGCGAAATTCGCGGCTTACAGAGAGACAAATAATCTTTAATCATTTCAATTGATAGGCGCGAAAAGTCCAAACGACACAAGAGCCTAAAAGTAAGGCCCCCAAAGCTACATGGATAGAAGTCAACAAAGCCCCGGCGCTGTAACCCGGCTGCATATCGAGAGAAACCCGGCGCATGTAAGCTAAGATCCCCAAGGCAACTTGGAAAAACACGAAAATCCCCGCGAAAATGGAAAGTCCTCTGAGGCTTTTAACCTTGCTTTTCATCCCCACGACTCCCATGGTCATCAACGAGATCGCCGCGCCGATGGACCAACTGTAATGGAGAAACCCGTATTTCCCTGAATGTCTTAAAACCGCGCCAAAAAGGAGTTGCAGATACAAAGCCGTCACCGCCGCCGCGCCGTATTTCCAAAGCCCTGATTTTGAGGCCTCAGTTTTAGGTTGCGAAGATTGAGAAGAAGCGTCCGCTAAAATCAGAAGAAGGCAAAAAACCGTTTGCCCAAGCAGCGCGTGAAACACCGCAATCGATGGCGGTAAAAGGAGAAGAACCGTCAGTCCCCCTAAAATAGCCTGAAGCAAAATGGCAAAAGCGATCAAATAACTCAAAAGCCGAACGGGTTTAGACAAACGAGAGAAATAAGCCCACAAAGCCAAGGCCCAAGTCATAATGGCGACAGAGCCGGCAATCATGCGGTGCCCATGCTCAAACAAGACGCCCCCAGTCATCGGCGGGAAAAATTTGCCGAAAGAAAGCGGCCAATCGGGAACGGCTAAGGCCGATCCGGTCGAGGTTACCATCGCGCCGGCAAAGACCAAGACAAAGGCGCAAACAGCTGTGATCACGGCAAAAATATGAAAAGAGGCAGGCGATGGAGAAATTTCAAGCGACGCGGAAGAGACTTCACTCATGAAAGGCGAGGGGCGTCAGCCGCATTTTTGCGAACTTCCATATCATAGACCGTTTTAACAAGAACCGCTAAAATCGAAAAGACAAAGGCCAGCAAAATCACCCCGCTGATGATAAGCCCGCGCAAAAGTTCAGGAGAACCTTTCGCGCCAAAACAAACCGCGCAAGCAAGAGAAGGCCGCGCGATTTGATTGACTAAGGGGACCCAAAATCTCATAAGTTTTTATATTTAACCCTAAACCAATTCGCGTAAATAAGCCCAAGAATAAATCCGACAACGGCAATCGCGCCCGTCCCAAGCCAATCCTTTCCCTTTCCCATTTGAAACTGGTAAGCCACCCAGCCGCCAATAAAGACCATCAAGGACAGACTCGTGCTGATAAAAAATAAATGAAATTTCTTAAGCGACATTATTTTTCCGCCTGCATCGCCACCGGCGCGTGAACGGCATGGCCGCCGACATCAACCACGTCAAAAGAAGGTCCGGCGATTAAAAAAAGAACGAAAAAGACTGTTATGCCCAAAAGCCCGTAGATAATAATCCGTTCTCCTTTTAAATGCATAAAGACCGCGGCCACCAAGGCAGATTTTAAAGTCGCAATTGCCAAGGCGACGGCCACCGCCATTTTAATCGGCAAATGCCAATAAGACACAAGCACCGTCACAACCGTCAAGAATAAAAGCGCGCCAAAAACCGTCATATAGGCCCGAACATTTGGGCCATGGGAAGAGTGTTCGCTTGACGCGACTGCGCTTGCGCTCATATTGCCTCCAACTATAACAGGTATAAGGCCGGGAACAGGAATATCCAAACGATATCGACGAAATGCCAATAAAGTCCGGCGCCTTCAACGCGGCCTAAGAAAAGCGGGTGTTCAAAATCCGTCTTTGAAAGATAAAGCAAGGTCGAGTTGACGATAATGCCGCCGATGACGTGAAGGCCATGAAGGCCGGTCAAAGTAAAATAGACGGCGTGGAAAATGGAAGTAGACGGAAACTCGTTGTGGCGGAAATGAGCGCTGTATTCAATCCCCTTGTTGATTAAAAAGACAAAAGCCAGAAAAATAGTCAGAGACATATAGGTTTGAAAGCCCTTGAGGTTTTTTTCATGCGCCTTAGCATAGGCCATGACCATGGTCACGCTTGAGGTGATCAAAACAAAGGTGTTGATCATGCCGAGAGGGACGTTTAAAACATCCCAGCCGCGAGGCCACGAGGCCGCGCCGAGCCTTAAAACGATATAGGTCGTGAAAAGAGTCGAGAAAAGCATGATCTCGGAGGCTAAAAAGAGCCATATCCCAAGTTTAGCGTTAGTGACTCCGGTGGATTCTCCGGAACGATGAACCGGAGCGTGTTCGGAAATGGTGGTCGCGGAACTCATGTTAAGCTAAAACCTCCTCATTTTGAGGCAGCCAATCCGTTTTGTGTCCGGCCGGAGAATACTCATAGGGACCATGATAAACGCGAATAGGCTTTGTAAAATTTCCATGCGGCGGCGGAGAAGGGCAAGCCCAGTCCAAGGTTGTGGCTTGCCAGGGATTGTCATCCGCTTTTTCTCCATGAGAAATGCTGTGGAAAAAATTATAGATAAACGGTAATTGCGCCAAGAAAAGAAGGCCCGCAAAAGCGGAGCTGACAACATGAAGGGGTTGGGTTGGAACGCTGTGTAAGGCGGCCATCGGATCATAATAGCGGCGGTCTTGCCCCGCTAGGCCCTGAATAAACATCGGGAAAAAAACGCCGTTCATGCAGATGAGGCTTGTCCAAAAATGCCATTTTCCCAACGTGTCATCCATTTTCCGCCCGAACCATTTGGGAAACCAATAATAGACCCCCCCCATCAGCGCCAAGAGCGACCCCGGAACCACGATATAATGGAAATGGCCGATGATGTAATAGGTGTCATGCAAATAGATATCGGTTACGGTCAGGCCTAAGGGCAGGCCGGTCAGCCCTCCGATTCCAAACATCGGCAAAAACGCCAGGGCAAAAAGCATCGGAGTGGTAAATCGAATAGAGCCACCTCTAAGGCTGAATACAAAACTCGTCAAAATGGCGACGGACGGCACCGAAATAATCATCGTCGTCACCAAGAAAAAGTCGCTTAAAACCGCGCTCATGCCGCTGATAAACATATGATGCGCCCAGACGACGAAGGCCAGAATCCCGATTGCAATCATGGATCCCACGATCACGTTGTAACCATGAATGGGTTTGCGGGTATTGTTGGCGATGATTTCCGAAACAATACCCATTGCCGGAAGTAAAAGCACGTAAACCTCGGGGTGAGCCAAAAACCAGAAAAGGTGCTGCCACAAAAGCGGCTGCCCGCCACCGGAGGCGATATGCCGCATCCCTAAAATGACCAAGCCTTGGGGTAAATAAAAACTCGTGTGGGCAATGCGGTCCATCAGTTGAAGAACCGAAGCCGCCTCTAACGGCGGAAACGCCAAAAGAAGAAGAAACGCCGTCACGATCTGGGCCCAGACAAAAATTGGCAAACGAGAAAGCTTCATCCCCTGGGCGCGCAAATTAAAGGAGGTGACCAAGAAATTAATCGCCCCCAAAAGAGACGAGGTAATGAGCATGACCATTGCGACCAACCAAACGGTCTGCCCGGGATTGATGATCGACAAGGGCGGATAAGAGGTCCATCCCGATTGCGCCGCGCCGCCAGGAAGAATAAAGGAAGAAAGCATTAAAAGCCCGCCCAAAAGGAAAAACCAATAGCTCGCGAGATTAAGACGAGGAAAGGCCATGTCTTCCGCGCCGATTTGAAGAGGAAGAACGTAATTGCCGAATCCGCCGACGCCCAGGGGAACGATTCCCAAGAAAACCATGATGGTTCCATGCATCGCGCCCAAGGCATTGTAAAAATCAGGCGTCATGACTCCATTAGGAGCCAAGCTGGGAGAAAGGATGCGCCCCAAGAAAGGAATCGGGCTCCCCGGGAACGCCAATTGCCAGCGCATGACTAGCATCAGCATAAAACCGCAAAGTAAAAACACCAGGGCCGTCACTATATAAAGGAGACCGATCACTTTATGATCGGTCGAAAAGAAATAATGGTAAAAGGATTTACGCGTCTGAGAATCTTGATGTTCGTGGGCCATTAAAATGCCTCGCTTGCGGGAACGCTCGCCGCAGCCGATTTAGGGGCCTCGCTTTTAAGCCAAGCGTCATAATCGGCCTGGCTTTGAACGATGACCCTCCCGCGCATAAAACTGTGCGCCATGCCGCAAAGTTGGGCGCACGAAATCTCGAAAGTTCCGATTTTTGTCGGCGTCACCCAAACCGGAATTTTCATCCCGGGGACGGCGTCTTGTTTGAGCCTAAACTCCGGGATAAAGAGGCTATGAATGACATCCATCGAGGTCAGTTCAATAATCGTGGGCTTACCCACGGGCAAATGTAATTCATTGGCGATGACGATGTCATCTTTAGCCGCTGGGTCCTTATAATCAAGGCCGATGGGATTGGAGAAATGAACATACTTAGGATCGGTCTTGCCAAATTTTCCGTCGGGACCGGGGTAGTGGATATTCCATGACCATTGCTGAGCTTCGATAGCCACCATGTTCGCTTTTCCGGAAGGCGGAGTATCAATTTTAATCTTGCTCCAAACAGGAATCGCGTAAACCGCGATCAAAACGATCTCAAAAACCATGACGATGATATCGGGAATGAGGCTCTTAACCACGCCGTGCCCTTCATCACGCTGGGCGGAAACGCCGGTTTTTTTTCGGTATTTAATAAGGAGATAGGTAAAGAAAATGCCCCAGATGACGAAAATCAGGATCATGACGGCGTGAATGAGATAAATCCCGAAATCGATGCTCCCAGCGTAGCTTGACGCGCTAAGAGGCAGACCCCAACCGTATTGCTTCATCAGCTTTATTGAAACAAATTTAATCTTCCAACGCAAATTTTATGACGAATGTTCAAGAGCGTTGGGTCATATTACCGGAGCTTACGGCTCCAAGGATTGTATCTGGCTTTCGGGATTTTGACTTTTTGCCCGAGCAAGATGCGGCTTTTCCCAAAGCCCGGCCTTGGATCCGGCCTGCTGGCAGCCAAAGGACAAAGCGCTTAGATGATTTTTGAGGCAGGCGGAGACGCCTTTTTCAGTTGTCTCTTGATAACAAAGGCTTAAAATCTGGGGTTTGCAGGAGTTCCACACAAGGGTCCGATAAGCGTAATGTCGAATTTGAGGTATTTGTTTACGGCAGGACGAAGAGAGCCTGTTCTGGTAATTTAAAAGGCATTGCGATGCGGGGCCATATGAACTCATTTGTCCTCGGCAAAACCGGGTTAAATCACGACCACACGCATTGAGAAGACGTGCGGCCTCCTTGTGGGCGACGGCCACTTTTTTTCGGCAATCCGTCGAGAGGCGGCTTTTGTGTTTCTCAAGACAACGCAATCTTTCCGGCATCGTTTGGGCATCGCGGCAAAACTGATAGATTTCTTGCCCACACCAATGATGGGCAGGTTGAGCGGAAGCGACAGAAACTGAAAGTTGATTAAAATTCAAAACGAGAAAGAATATCCCCATTGATCTCATCATTAAATTTTCCCAATAAACGCGCTACATACAAATGAAACTACAAATAGCGTTATTAGCCTTCCCAGTCCATTGATAATTCCCAGGTGATCCGCTATATAAAACCTCGCATCCTTGACCAGCTCCTCCGCTCCCAGCTCCAGCAGTGTCAAATACATAGGATATAGTACAGAGTTGATAGGGCCCACCTAAAGGGTAACTATGGCCCCCACAATTTCCTCCACCTGTACAGCCATAAGGGCCGAAAGTCGACAAACCTGATGTCGATGACTGCCACGCTCCATCTCCCATATTATCGGTCGCTGTCCAGACCGCTCCGGCCTGGACGCCATTGGGAGGATTATTAATCCGCAGTGGGACTGGATAAGAGGTACTACATCCATAAGAACCAACGCAGTGAGTGACCCCAGCTCCTGCCTCTATATCCAGCTGGGCTTGCGGCGTCGTGGTATTAATCCCGACATTGCCGTTCATTACCGCAAGTTTGGTCCCGGCGGAAACGCCAGAATTGTCTCCCAACTCGACAAAACTGGGAACTGATGTTCCAGGCTGATTATCCCGGGCCAACCAGGTGTTCCCAATGGTCACCATATTGTTATAGGCCCCAGCGGGAGCGGGATAGTAGGTAGTCAGGGTCACCGACTCGGTCGCAATTGGAGAAACTAATAAGGCCAGAAACACAACGGATATAAGAAAAGCCGTCTGCCTACGCGTAAGCGAAAACCCAAAATGAAATTGGTAGAGATGAAGCTCTTTTTTTGAGTTCTCCGTCATATGTCCTATAAGTTTATCCCCTCTCTCATCCTTTGTCAAGAGGAAAAATCGCACCCATTTTTAGGAACATAGGGATAGGTCTTTTGCCGGAAGCCCTCTAGGCCCTCTGGCCCAGGCCCAAAGCCTCCGATTCGCTTACCCTTACGTTATGGAAACACAAAAACTTCACCTCAAAATGCCCCTGTTTATCATCCTCTCAATTCTGAGCACAAGGCCCTCTTTTGCGGCCTTAGAAGCCCCGCAAGGGCGCGACGTGGATGGAGGAGTTCCCGTTCTCCCCGCGATTGTCCTGCAAAACCCCCTATCCCTTCCGGAGAGCTCTTTAAACGAGGGTTCTCTTGAAGCACCCATTTCCCCCAGCGAACGGGAAATGCCTAAAATTCTCCCAGCTTTAGAAAAAGAACCGGAACCCGCGCTTTTGCCGGCGCGCGATGGAAACACCCCTGCCGCGGTGGAGATTCCGCAATCTGCCTCTAACAAGACCCTCAAAAAATTGGAGAAAAAAGCGGCTTCTCCTCTCACTCAATTGGCCGGTTCCTTAAAAAAGTCAAACTCCCTTGGAGCCCTCTCTCATTTTATTGATGGAACTCAAAGCTATCCCGTTGCGGATATCGGCGAAGGCGAAAGATTCGCCCATGAAATCGTGGAGGCTCCGCAAGAAATTCAAAAAAGAGGAGTTTCCGCCTCGATTACCGTTTTCGGCAGCGCGCGGCTTCTGCCGCGGCAAAAGGCTCTTGCCGAACACAGAAAAGCCTTGGCTTTGGCGCGACTTAATCCTGATGACAAAAATGTTCAGGAAGCGCTCAAATTAGCCCGTCAAAACTTGAGCATGTCAAAGTATTATGAAGAGGCTTATCGATTTGGACAAATTGTCGCACGAGAGAGCGCCGGTAAAATCGCCGTCGCGACCGGAGGCGGCCCCGGCATCATGGAAGCGGCCAACCGCGGGGCTTTTGAGGCCGGCGGAACCTCTATCGGACACACGATTCGCCTTCCGCACGAAGAATCTTCAAACCCCTATATTACCCACGGACTCAATTTCATTTATGATAATTTCGCTCCCAGAAAAATCAATCTTCGCCGCGGGGCCGTAGCCCTGGCGTTTTTCCCCGGAGGCTTTGGAACCATGGATGAACTTTTTGAAACCCTCACCTTGATTCAGACCGGAAAAATTCCGCGCGTTCCCATCGTTTTGGTCGGAAGAAAATATTGGAATCAGATTCTCAATTTCAAGTCTTTCTCGAAAATGGGAGTTATCTCGCCGCAAGACCTTTCGCTTTTTAAAATCGTAGACACCGCCGATGAAGCTTGGGCTTCTCTGACCGCGCAAGAAAAACCCGCTCATTAAAATCTTTTTAAGCTGATATCGAAGAAAAGATAATTGGCATGCGGAAAATAAGTGGGTTGATCCCAGTAGGAATATGAAAGAGAAATCGTGCCTAGTTTTAAGTTGAGGGCCAAACCTGCCGTATATGAGTCCCAGCTTGGCAATCCAAGCCGCAAGGTCGTGTGGACGTAAGAAATAAATGGAGATATTCCGCCAAACAAAGGATTAGATTGAAGATTTATTTTTGAACTAATGCTTGGCCACAATCCCCAGAAAGGCGCGGTCATTCCGCCAATTTCCTGATCAAACACCGCCCTGATGTCCGTGAGATCGGGGTTTTTATCGTATAAAGATTGGATTGACTCTAATTCTATTTTACCCCAATCAATGTCCCAATGGATCTTTTCAAGAACATCAGTTTGGGCGTTTGTAGCGCTAGCGGTTGCGCTATTTTGATTGTCCCAATAGTTAATTCGCGTGAGCCCTCCCGATACATGCAGATGATTGTCCATTAGGGGAAAGCTGTTTTCCAGCTGAAAAAAAGAATTGCCATAACCATTATTGCTGGGGGTTAAGCCAATGAGCGCCTTGAGTGTTTGAGATCCAAATTGATGGTTGGCGCTCAGAGCTGTAGTTTGATAGTTGCCATGAGTGAAATCGGCGTAATAGTTGGAAAAAGATATTCCAAATCCGCTTTTGGAGGAATTCCAAGCGGCATTCCAGTTGAACTGATTCCAACCGCTACCTCCAGAAAGGGGCGCCACCTCACTATAATCTAAACTCAAATGAGCAAAGGCAGAGTGAGGCAGTAGAAGAAGCCCTAGAAGAATCAACAAAAAATTCCATATAACTTTTCTCATGACGCGATATCACATAGCGCTGGTATAATGAATCATGATCAAGCGCGAGCGCTGATTGGAGGCGACCACTTCGCGGATAAAAGGCGACTTTGGCAAAGTAATCACTATGCCTTATGATACCACGCCCAAGGAAAATAACATAGCCCCAAAGGCCTAGATGGGCCCTGGGAAAGGACCTAGGAGGCTGAGCGATTAATCGTCACAATTCTGGATTTTCAAACAGCAAACGCCGATAAGAGCGCGTGTTTCTGTAGAGAAAATAAAAAAGGGACTGTCCCTTTTTTTGCCGGCACGCATGAAGGCCTACGCGGCCCGCTTGTGCGAGACAAGGGGGGCAAGCCGCGCAAGAAAAATCCCCAAAAGCCTTTCTCCTCGGGCAAACGGCGCACCCGCCGCCGGATGTGCTAGAATTCAAGACGAAATGAATACGCGAATTTATCTTGAGATGATCGAGGAATCAGCCAAATTTATCCGCAAACAGACAGAGATCAAACCCCGTGCCGGAGTGATTTTAGGCAGCGGGCTTTCAAAAGCCGCTCCCAAGTTGGAAAAGCGCCGGGAAATTCCCTATCAGGACATTCCCGGTTTTCCCAAAACCAATGTCGCCGGACATTTAGGCCGACTTATCTTCGGCGAATATCGGGGCTTTCCGGTCGTCATCATGCAGGGACGCCTTCATTATTATGAAGGCCATGATTTATCCGAAGTCACGTTTCCGCTGCGCGTCCTTAAAAATTTAGGCATTGAGTCTCTGCTCATCACCGCCGCCGTGGGGTCTCTCGATAAAAAAATTAAGCCAGGAAGCGTCGTGGTTATTAAAGATCATATTAATCTCATGGGGCAAAACCCACTAAGAGGCCTCATCGCCGCGGAATTTGGGGCAATGTTTCCCGATCTCAGTTGCGCTTACGATCCTGGGATGGTCCAAACGGCCTTGTCGCTCTGCCGAAAACTTAAAATCCGCGCGCAATCGGGAGTTTATGTCGCCGTCTCCGGCCCTTCTTACGAGACCCCCTCTGAAATCCGCGCGTTTCGTAAATTGGGAGGAGACGTCGTTGGAATGTCGGTGGTCCCGGAAGTCATCGCGGCAGCCCAGATGGGAATTAAAACCTCGGCGTTGACCTGGGTTTCCAATATGGGAAGCGGAATTCAAGGCGCGCTTCTCAGCCACGATGAAGTCTTGTCTTTAGGGGAAAAAGTTTCAAGCTCAATTGGGAAGCTGTTGGGAGAGTTGATTGCGCTTCATTGATCTTATCGAGAAAAAAAAATTAGGATTTTCCCATTCTCCCGAGGAATTGCGCTTTATCGCCGAATCGGCCGCTTCAGGAGCCGTTCCGGACTATCAACTTTCCGCCTGGCTCATGGCCGCTCTCTGGCGCAAAATGGATAAAGATGAAATCGCGGAATGGACAAAAGCGATGGCTCAGTCCGGAGAAATTCTCGATTTAAAAAAAATTAAAAGCCCGAAAATCGACAAACATTCAACCGGCGGAGTGGGAGACGGAGTTTCGCTAGTTCTCGCCCCGCTTTTAGCGGAAGCGGGGATGATAATCCCGATGATGTCGGGACGAGGCCTCGGTCACACCGGCGGGACCTTGGACAAGCTCGAATCTATTCCCGGCTTTCGCGTCAGGTTTTCAAAATCCGAAATAGAATCCCAGCTCAAAAAAATCGGCGTCTGTCTTTTTGGCCAAAACCAAAATATCGCCCCCGCCGACAGGAAACTCTATCAACTCCGCGACGCTACCTCAACGGTCGATTCCGTGCCGCTAATCGTTTCAAGCATTCTTTCAAAGAAAATGGCGGAGGATTTAGACGGGTTGGTTTTGGATATCAAGGTCGGCTCCGGCGCCATCTTTAAAACGGCGCAAGAAGCCGAGAGTTTAGCCGAGGCCCTCATTGAAACCAGCCGCAGATTAAAACTTAAAGCCGTCGCGGTTTTAACCCGCATGGAAGAGCCCTTGGGACAAGCCGTCGGAAACGCGCTTGAGGTCAAGCAAGCCGTCGAAGTTCTCAGCGGCGATTTTTCCGCCCGCGATTTTGTGGAGTGCACGCTTTCTTTGGGAGCTTGGGCTCTCAAAATTGCCCGCAAGGCAAGAAGCGTTGACGAGGGCCGGGAGAAACTGGAAAAACTCCTTAAAAATGGGCAAGCTTTAAGACGCATGAAGCAAATCATCGTCTGTCAAGGTGGAGACGCTCGCGTCTTAAACAACCCTTCTCTTCTCCCAAAGGCAAAAAAAATGATTCTCTTTAAAGCCGCGCAATCCGGATTTATCTCGCGCATCGACGCCCGGAAAACCGGAGAGGCGGCGGTTTTATTGGGAGCCGGGAGAAGCCGGGCGGAAGACCAGATCGATTACGGCGCGGGAATTTGTTTTTTCAAAAAGACCGGAGACAAAGTTAAGTCCGCAGACGCCATCGCCGCTTTTTATGCCCGCGATGAGAAAAAAATAAAAGAGGCTCTGTCTCGATTTAAAGAAGGTTTTTTGCTCTCGTCAAACCCAACGAAAGAAAAGCCCGTCGTCATCAAAACGCTAGGAGCCTAATATGCCCGCGAAAGTCAACATCTGTTCTCACCCTCTGGTCCAGGATAAACTCTCGGCCCTGAGAGATAAGCGCACTCGCCCCGAGGATTTCCGCCGCATCCTTGGAGAAATTTCGGCTTTAATGGCCTATGATATTTTTAAAGGTCTCAGAACCCGCAGATCCTTGGTTCAAACCCCGCTTAAAAGCGCCCCGGCGGAATATATCGATCAGGAAATCGCTCTCATCGCCATTTTGCGCGCCGGACTCGGAATGGTCAATGGAGTCAGCGCAATAGTTCCCAACGCTCAGATTGGGCATATCGGGCTCTATCGCAACGAGGAATCATTAAACCCGGTTCGCTATTACGTGAGACTCCCCAAACAAATCTCAGAATCCTTTGTCCTACTCTGTGACCCGATGCTTGCCACCGGCGGCTCGGCCTCCGAGGCGATTCAAATTCTTAAAACCGATGGCGCGAGACAAATCTATCTTTTGACTCTTCTTTCCTGTAAGGCGGGAATTAAGCGCGTTCAGGAAGCCCATCCCGACGTTCCCATCTACACCGCCGTCATTGATCCGATATTAAACAAATCCGGATACATCGTCCCGGGGCTTGGAGACGCCGGCGACAGGATTTTTGGAACTTAAGGAATTTAGGAATCGTCCCTTAGCTGGAAGAAGAGGCTAGGCGTTTTAACTCTTCTTCTTTGAGTATCTTGATGCTTTTTTCCTCGCGTTTAATCAAGCCTTTGAGCTCAAGCTCATGAAGAGTGCGAACCGAGGTTTCTAAAGTGAGTCCCGCCATCTCAGCCAAGTCTTTTCTCTTGATGTTGATGAAAAGGGGATAGGATTTTCCCTGAGGCCGCGCGGTCCGAATCAAGGTATCGGCAATGCGGGATTTGGCGGATTTAAAAGCGATGTCACGAGCTTTGTTTTCTCCCCGACGAACGTCGCGAGACAACTCCCGCAAAAGAGCGCGAGTGGCGTCGGAAAATCGCGCCAAGAAATCAAAGAAACTCTTTGAGTCTATCATGGAAATAACGCTTGGTTCCAGGGTTTCGGCGGTCCCGGTGTAAGGACCTTCATCGGCCAAAAGCGTGATATGCCCCAAGAGATCTCCCGCAAGCTCGATGCGCGCGATTAATTGCTGGCCGGTTCTGGTCGATTTATAGACCTTCGCGCTTCCCTTACAAATGACATAGAGACCCGGGGCCGGGGTTCCCTCATGGAAAACAATTTCCCCGGATTTAAAGCGAGACGCGACCCGCATCTCCCGCCAAGCCTTTTTGGACTCGGCATCCCCCAAGAAATTATAAAAACAGGTTTTCTTGTGCGGACACCAGTCGCAATTAGGCGCTTCGCTCTTTAAAAAAGCCATCCTAACTTGAATATACTATTTTTTGCCCCCCCTCGGGCGAAATAGTATAATAACGGCGGTTCTTGGTGGCTGTAGCTCAGTTGGTTAGAGCGCCTGGCTGTGAACCAGGAGGTCGGGGGTTCAAGTCCCCTCAGCCACCCCACTTTTGTAAAAAGAAAAAGGGACTGTCCCTTTTTTAGCGGCGCCAGGCGGCATTAAGAACGAATGCAACCGCATCGGGGGTCGCTTCTGCCGTATCGGCCCGCCTTTTTAGATCGACGCAGCCGAAAAGACGCGGATAAGATTCCGCATCAAGACCGTGGGCTAGGATATAGTCCTGGTCGTCAGGATCGATAAAAGAAATAATTTTTCTAGGCGCGTATAGAGAAGCCAAGGCCTCAAGTATTTTTTGAAAAGCCGCTTGATTTGAGCGACCGACAATCTCAAGCTCGATTCGACCTTGGAGACGCATATCCAATATTTTCGCGAGATAAACCGCGGCATCTGCAGAATCAGCTTGATCTAAAAACCGGTGGAGAGCCAAGTCAATCCATTTAAAATAAGTGTTTTGCCCTTTTAAATAGCCCAATCTCCAAAGCGCCTCCAAGGCTATCGCGTTGTCTAAAATGAGCCGCGGCGAAACGCCGCCTTGAGAAGATTCCATGCCTGGGCGAGACAAAAAGGCTCCCTTGTCTCTATCCCACAATTCCTGAAAAAGATATTTGGCTAAAGTATCGGCGAAATCGCGATAGGATTTTTTTCCGCTTTGAAGATAGGCCTCTGTCAATGCTAAGGCGGCCCAAGAAGAATCCGCCAAACGCCCGTATTCTAAACTCGAAGAATTGGGCGGGAACTGACTCACTAGGCCCAGCAAAGGATCATAGAGTTTCTCTTGAATGAATTTGAGCGCGCGCTCGGCTTTTTTTTGAATTTCCTGATTTTTAAGATGAGGCCAGGCCGATAAAAAAGCCCAGGCTCCCAAAGCATTATCCAGAGCCTTTCCCGTTTCTTTTTCTTTTAAAGAAACAAAAAATCCCAGCTGAGAATCATAAAAACCGTCCAAGAATTCAATCAAGCTCCGTCCAGATTCTCTAAATTTTTCTATCTGAAACAAAGAGAATGCGTCAAAAAAAAGCCGCGTCCATTGAGAGGCGATAAAAAAATTCTGTTCCGAGTCGGCAGGAAGAAAAGATTGAGGATCGGAAAATCTTTGGGCGGCCTCTAATAATTTATTCTTAACAAGTTCCTGGTTGATTTCTTTTTTCTCAGCCGCCGCGTAGAGAAGAAAACCGAGGAGTTCCAAATTTGGGGATTGGTTTTGACTCAGATGAGTCTCACAACCCGCAAGAACGCGCGAAAAAAAATGAGGATCAAAATCTAAAGCCGGTTTAGAAGCCCCAGAAAGCGCGCCCCAGCCGTTGCCCATTAAAGCGCGGCTCCGTCCTCGGCCATCTCAAACATTTTTTCAATCGGGCGCTTGGCGCGCGAGGCGATTTCAGAGGACACCTCGATGACGCTGGATGGACGCGGATTTTCCAAAGCGCGCAAGATAGCCTTTAAATCCGTCGCCCGCATATGGGGGCACAAACGACACATCGGCACGAAAATCTTTTCGGGAAATTTCGTTCGCGCTAAATCGCCAAGCCCACACTCGGTAATGAGCATGTAATGGGGCGCCTTGGTTTTCTCGACATAGCGCATCATATCCCCGGTTCCGCCGACTAAGTCAACCAGCGAAACAAGACTGGGGCTACATTCGGAATGCGCTAAAATTTTGACCCCAGGATAAATTTTCCGGTAATATTCAATTGAAGAAGCGTCGAAATTTTCATGGACAATACAGCTCCCCTTCCAAACAACGAGCTCGCTGCCGATTTTTTTGTTCAGCGCTTTCGCCAAATTTTTTCCCATCATCTCATCCGGTAAAAAAATGACTTTCTTGTGCGTCTCAAATAGTTTTGAGAGAATTTTTGGCGCGTTGGCGCTAGTGACAATCACATCGGATTCTGCCTTGACCGCGGCCGAGGTATTAATATAGGTCGCGACTGGAGCCTCGGGGTGTTCCGCGCGCAAACGGCGAACGTCTTCGGGAGCGATACTTTCAGAAAGAGAGCACCCCGCCTCTGGAGCCGGCAATAAAACCTCTTTTTCCGGATTTAAAATCTTGGCCGTTTCGGCCATGAAGCGCACGCCGCAAAAAATGATGCGCTCAGCGGAATTTCCCTGGCAGAGGCGGGCGAGTTTGTAAGAATCTCCGATAAAATCAGCCACTCCGTGCAAAATCTCGGCGCGCTCATAGACATGCGCCGGGATGACGGCATTTCTTTCCTTCTTAAGGGCGTTGATTTCCCACGTCAGATCCGCGCAGCGAAGCAGATCCTCTTCAGAATACCCTAAATCTCCAAGACCCTTTGAAAACAGGCGCTCAGCCTCAAGCTCGATATCTTTTGCCGTCGGTTTTGGAGATTTTAAGAGAGTTTTAGAAGTCATTTTTCATTTCCGGAAAATTAGTAAAAATTCCGTCTACTCCTATCTTGGCCAAGCGCCTGGCCTCTTGAATTTTATTGACCGTATACGCCAAAACTTTAAACCCCTTGCGATGGGCTTGAGAGACAATTTGAGCGCTCACCTGCCTCGCGCTTAAGTTCAAGCTCTCAGCCTTTAAATCCGCCATTTCCTCAAAAGCCCTTGAGAGGGATGTTCTCCCCAAAAGATAACCGATACGGGCTTTGGAGTCCAAGGCTCTAAAATGAAACAAGGCCTCATGATCGAAACTGGAAATTAAAACTTGGGACCTTAAAGCCCTCTTTTTCAATAAGCGGCACAGCTTTTCTTCTATTTTAGGATAAATTCGGCACCCGCCTTTCATTTCGACATTTATTTGCGCTTTTTTCCCGACCAGTTCAAAAACATCTTCTAGCGTGGGAACGCCTTCTTGAGCATATTTTTCCGAGAACCAGGAACCGACATCCATCTTTTTAAGTTGCGCCGCGGTGTAGGTCTCGACGCGGCCAGGCATCCCCGCCACCCTTTTGAGATTATCATCATGAATGACGACCAGGCGCCCATCTCGGCTTTCGGCGATATCCAGCTCAATAGACCGCGCCTTCATCTCAAGGGCCTTTTTAAAAGAGGCCAAGGTGTTTTCCGGCGCGTGAGCGCTGGCCCCTCTATGCGCGATAAATTCCATCTGGACACGCCTCCAATCGCTTGAGAAACCCTTGGTAAACCTCATCTGGAATTTCAACTCCA
This sequence comes from bacterium, assembly GCA_021810245.1. Lineage (GTDB taxonomy): Bacteria > Elusimicrobiota > Elusimicrobia > UBA1565 > UBA9628 > JAKAQV01. Next base: position 1,424 of record JAJZJF010000004.1, on the reverse strand, counting down.
AAAACCTTGTCTCGACCACTGCCCGGACCATGAAAATCGCTGCCGCCGGTCAAAAGCAAATTCTTCTCTTTCGCTAAATCTCGCCATTTTTGCGGGTGATTTAAATCGGCATAATAACCTTCCAGGCCCTCAAGACCCCATTCGATCCATTCAGTAATCCTTTCGGATTTTTTGACGATATGGGGATGCGCCAAGGAGGCAAAACCGCCAAAACCGCGAATGAGTTCAATGGCCTCTTTGGGAGAAGGGCCCAAGGACTCAACGTATCCGGGCTTTCCCCCGCTTAAGAGTCGATCAAAAGCTTCCTGGCGACTTTTGACCAGGCCCTTTTTGACTAGGGCATCGGCGATATGGGGGCGGCCCAAACTTTCTTTTGAGACCTCGCCCACATCCTCCAAATCAATTGGAAACCCCAGAGACCTGAGTTTTTCCAGCATTTTTTCAACGCGCAAGCGCCGACGCGCGCGAAAATCCGACAAAGTTTCCATCAGCAAGGGGGAATCCCACTTAAAGCCGTAGCCTAAAATGTGAACCCCGGAATCGGCGGTATTGATTTCAATTCCACAGGCAACTGAGACTTTATAGAGTTTGGCGGACTCAAGCAATTCGGGAAAACCCGCCACGGTATCGTGATCGGTTAAAATTAAAAGTTCAAGGCCCGCTTTTCCCGCGCGCCGAGAGAGATCTTCAGGGCGAGAAGTACCGTCTGAATAATGGGAATGAGTGTGAAAATCTATTTTCTTCACGCCAAGATAACTGCTTTAACTTCCGGCGCCTTGGACTTGACCGCTCTTTCAATTCCGCCCTTAAGAGTCGCTTGCGCGCTTGGGCAACCCTGACAAGCCCCTTTAAGAGAAACGCGCACAATTCCGGTAGTCGCGTTGACATCAACCAAGGAAACATTCCCTCCATCCATCTCGATATAGGGACGGACTTGATCTAAGGCGCTCAAAACCCGCGCGCTTAGATCGGAATTCATCTCAGCGCCTCTGTCGCGATTAGAGTCGCCTCTGGTTCGCCCATCAATTGTTCAATTGTCACGGAATCAAGGTAGTTCTCGATGAGATCTCCTAATTTTTTCCAAACCGGAGAAATCGCGCAAGAACTCTGGTGGCGGCATTCTCTTGCGCCAGACTCATATTTCTCGCATATCCCTTCTAAAATCCGTCCGTTCATTCCGCGCAAAACGTCTCCAAGCTTAATTTGAGAAGGAGGCCGGGAAAGGGCGTAGCCTCCTCCCGCGCCACGCTGGCTTTCAACCAAACCCGCTCGGCGCAAGTGCATCAGTATTTGATCTACAAAGTCCGCCGGAATGTTTTCAATTTCCGCGAGTTTTTTTGAAGACACTGAATCCCCGCCGTAGAATTTACCCAAAGCGACGATCAAGCGCGTCGCATACTCAACTGAACTTGTAATTTTCATTA
>JAJZJF010000034.1 GCA_021810245.1 bacterium | reverse complement strand
TAAGCGGGGTCAGCGGATGACCGGAAAGATAAAATCCTAACACCTCTTTTTCAAACTTAAGAATATCGGGGTCATTAAAGGCGGTAAACTTTTTCGATTCTTGGTTTAAAGTTGGCGCGACTTCTTCCGACGAGAAGAGAAGACCTTGGCCGCTTTCTATGTCTTTTTGTCGGGAGACTTGGGCGCGGCTTGAACTTTCTATTTCAGCCAAAAGGCGAGAGCGTTTGAGCGAAATATTTTTTTCAGGATCAAGGCTGTCAGTAGCTCCCGCTTTGATTAGAGACTCAAGCGAGCGTTTGTTTAAGGCTTGTCCGCCCATGCGGCCTATAAAATCTCCCCAGGACGAGAAGGTTTTTTCTTTTCGGGCCTGGACAATTTCTTCCGCCGCGGCATGTCCGACATTTTTTATCGCGACAAGGCCAAAGCGGATGGAATTGTCGCCTTCGGGCGCGAAGAAAATTTCCGAAGAGTTGACATCCGGCGGCAAAACGCGCAGGCCCATTCTTTCCGCTTCCTCAATATAGACAACCAATTTGTTCTCTTTGCCTTCGACTTGGACTGAGGAGTGGCCGATTTCCGAGGTGAGAAGGGCGGTCATGAATTCCAGAGGGAAATTGGCTTTTAAATAGGCGGTTTGATAGGCCACGAGCCCATAGGCCGCGGAATGAGATTTGTTGAACCCATATCCGCCGAATTCCACGAGCTGGTCATAAATTTTGTCGGCCAGAGATTTGTCAATGGAATGGAGGGCGGCTCCCTTAATAAAATCATTTCTGAGCTTCTCAATTTCCTCTGGAATTTTTTTCCCCATGGCTTTTCTGAGGCTGTCGGCTTGCCCGGGGGTAAAGTTGGCGAGTTTTTTTGCGATTTCCATTACCTGCTCTTGAAAGACGACGCACCCATAGGTTTCTTTCAAGATGGGCTCAAGGAGGGGGTGCGCATAAGAAATTTTCTTGCGCCCATTTTTGCGCTCGACAAACATGTCTAACATTCCAGATTGCATGGGACCCGGCCTGAAAAGAGCGATGACGCTGACGATATCTTCAAAAGTGTTGGGTTTTAGATTGCGCAGAAGATTTCGGATGCCCTTGGAATCCAATTGAAACACCCCGAGAGCTTGGGCGGAGCGCAAAAGCTCGAAGGTTTTTTGATCGGATAGCGGGATATTTTCAATATCGAAGTGGGGATCTTTTCTCTCTCGGATGAGGCGGACGGCGCCGTCAATAATCGAAAGGGTTCTTAAACCCAAGAAATCAATTTTTAGAAGTCCGAGCTTGGCGAGGGAATCTCCGTCATATTGGGTCGTCGTGACATCGGAATGAGCGCTTTTGGCCAGGGGGGCATAACGGACGACCGGCTCTTTGGTGATGACGGTCCCCGCCGCGTGAACGCCGGTGTGTCGCTTAAGCCCTTCTAATTTTAAGGCCAGATCGATGAGTTTTTTAATGGAAGGATTTTTGATCGCTTCCCTCAAATCTGGGTTATTCTTAAGTTCTTCATGAAGAGTGATGTTGGGACCGCCGGGAATAATCTTGGCGATTCGGTCAGCTTCCGAAATGGGGAGTCCCATGACGCGGGCTACGTCTCGGATGACGAGTTTTGCGCCCAAGGACCCAAAGGTGATGATTTGAGCGACATTTCCCTCCCCGTATTTTTGGCGGACGTAGGCGATGACCCGGTCTCTTCCCGTGTCGGCAAAGTCAATATCGAGGTCCGGCATTGATTTTCGGTCGGGATTGAGAAATCTTTCAAACAGCAGCCGGTTTTGAATAGGGTCGATGTTGGTGATTTTAAGGGCGTAGGCTACCAAGGCCCCGGCTCCGGAACCTCGTCCGGGCCCGACCGGAATATTTTGAGAGCGCGCGTATTGAATGAAATCGCTGACAATTAAAAAGTATCCGGAAAACCCCATTCTCTTAATGACCGACAATTCATAGCTTAGTCGTTCTTGATAATTGGTCGGGATGGCTTCGCCCAGGCGCTTTTTAAGCCCGTCTACGCAAAGCTTTTCAAGGAAAGAGTCTTGAGTAAATCCTTCCGGGACCTCGAACTGCGGCAACATCAGCTGATCCATCGGAATTTTTAAATGGCACATCTCGGCGATTTTGAGAGTATTGCTCAGGGCTTGCGGCGCGAAAGAAAATAGTTTGTGCATTTCTTCCGCGGTCTTAAGATAAAATTGATGGCTCTCGAATTTAAGCCGATCGGTATCCTCGATTTTTCGTCCGGTGGCGATGCAGACCCGCGCGTCATGAGCGTCATGGTCCGAGGCATGGGCGTAATGGCAGTCGTTAGTGGCAATCAACGGAATATTCGTTTTTGCGTGCACCTCTAACAGAGCCTTGAGAACCTGCTGCTGCTTTTCTATTCCGTGATCCATGATTTCAAGGTAAAAACAGTCGGGATCGAGCGTGTCGCGAAACCAGGCGCACAGCTTTTCCGCTTCGACCAAGTTTCCCGAGACGATGAGCTGGCTGATTTCGGATTTAAGGCATCCGGATAAGACGATGAGGCCTTTGGAATGTTTGGCCAAAAGCTCCTTGTCGATTCTGGGGTCATAGTAATATCCTTCCGAATAACCTTTGCTGACCAAGGCCATCAAATTTTGATAGCCTTCCAGGTTTCGCGCCAAAACGGTGAGGTGACAGTTTTCTTTTTGAGAATGGCCGCGATCAAAGCGCGAGCCTTTCGCGAAATACATCTCGCACCCGATGATGGGGACAACCCCTACTTGAGAGCAGTTGCGGTAAAATTCGATGGCTCCGTACATATTTCCGTGATCGGTCAGGGCAAACGCGCGGGCTTTTTGTTTGGCGAGAGCTTCCAGGGCCGACGACGGTTTTCCGGAATGATCGCTGAGGCGGATAAGCCCGTCCATCAGGGAATATTCGGAGTGGTTATGCAGGTGAACAAATTCTGGTTGCATGCCGCGTTTTATCCCGCTATACTTAAACGATGAAGCATCTTTTGGAGAAGCGTTTGAGAACCCGCCGGGTTTATCGCGGAAAAGCCGTCGATTTTTGCGTTGATCGCGTTCGGCTTCCCAATGGGAAAACGGCAACCCGGGAATATCTCGACCACCCCGGGGCGGTGGGCATCGTTCCTTTCATTGACCCAAAAAGAATCGTGATGGTCAAACAGTACCGCTATCCCGTGCGCGAGGTGACTTTGGAAATTCCAGCGGGGAAATTGACCCCCGGGGAAAACCCCGTCCTTTGCGCTCGGAGAGAGCTCAAGGAAGAGACCGGATATTCCGGCGGGTGGATGGAACCCTTGTTGAGTTATTGGCCGACGCCGGCTTTTGCTAATGAAATTTTGCATCTGTTTATCGCTCGAAAAATAAAACCTGGGGCCAGCTCACCCGATGACGATGAGTTTATCGATAGAATCGTAATATCTCTTGATGAGGCGCTCAAACTTATTTATCGCGGCGAAATCAAGGATTCTAAGACCGTCATCGCGCTTTTAGCTTGCCAGTCTTTACGGCATTGGCCCAAGCCTTAGGGTTGCGCTAACGCCCTTTTGGCATTATACTAAAGCTATGACCCCGGAAGAGGTTTCCGCATGGGAGTTGTTTCTGGCGGGTATTCCTATTTTTTCCGGCCTATCTAAGGAAGAATTGCGGAAAATTGCCCAAAAAATGCAGTTATTGTCCCTTCCCAAGGGCGCGACTCTTTTTAGACAAGGAGATGAGCCAGATGATCTCTTTATTATCGCCTCGGGGTTGGTGCGCGTGGTTCATTTAAGAGGAAATGAGGAAGTCGTCGACGCCTTTTTAGGACGAGGCGAGACCTTGGGAGAAGGCGGCGTTTTGACGGGAGAGCGCCGAACAGCCAGCGTTCAACTGGTCAGTACCTGCGAATTTCTCAAGCTTCCGCGCCAGGATTTCCATGAAATTTTGAGAGAAAATCCCTCTATCTCCATCCACCTCACCCATGTCCTGACCAAGCGCTTGATTCAGACGACTCGCGGAACGCCCAAGAAATTAGCGGAGTCTACCCAATTTTTCGCTTTTTACTGCGCTTGCGATACCGAGGAGCGGCATTTATTGAGCGTTCATCTCGGGCTCCAACTGCTGGAACAAACGCGCCGAAGGGTTTTGCTCATAGATATGAATCCCGATGCCGGGGCCATAGCCCAATACCTTGGTTTTAAATCTCCACCGGTCACCCGGCAACTTCTTTTGAGCATGAACTTGCGGGATCCGGGGCGGATTCGGACATTGTCCCAGCAACATGCCTCGGGCCTTGAAGTTTTAAGCATCCCGGCCGAGAATTTGTCGGGCAGCCTTTTGTCGGGCATCTATCTTTTTGTCAATTTTTTGCGCGAGACTCATGATCTGGTTTTAGTAAGCTTAAGCGGGCCCATCGGGCCTGTCGAAGAAAAAGTTCTGCTTGAGGCCGATAAGGTCGTCTTGCTTGGTTCGGTTTCCTGCTTGTCGCAATACCGGAAATTAGAAGAAGAGTTTTCTCCCTTGGTCGCAGAATCAAGGCTTTTGCACGCCTGGTGCGGAGATAATCCGCCAGAAGATGTTTTGCGCGCCGGACAAGGCCGGGATTTAGTCATTCCCTGGAATTCCGCCATTAAGGAGAAAATGAACTCCGGGTTCGGGATTTATGAATCCCTTGAAACTTCTCCGAAAACCCGTTCGGCTATTGAGCGTTTAGCTCGTCGTTTAGGACATATTCGGATCGGCCTTGCCTGCGGTTCCGGAGCGGCTTTGGGATACTCCATTATCGGGATTTTAAAGGTTTTTAAGCGAGAGGGAATTCCCATTGACCTTGTTTCCGGCACTTCGATGGGCGCTTTGATTGGCGGCTTGGCGGCGATGGGAATGGAGCCGGAAGAAATGGAGAATGTCGCCTTGCGCATTGACAAATTCTGGATGTATAGCCGGCTTTTCTTTGATTTGAGCGTTCCGCGTTCGGGTATTTTTTCGGGAGGATCTTTGCTCAATCTTTACCGCTCTCTTTTTGGGCAAAAAAAGTTTTCGGATTGCGAAATTCCTTTCGCTTGCGTGGCCACCGATATTGAAACCGGAGAGGAAATCGTCATCAACGAGGGGAATTTGGCGGAAGCGGTGCGAGCCAGCTCGAGCTTGCCGGTTATCTTTGAGCCCTATTTGATGAATGGGAGGTATCTCGTCGATGGGGGGCTGGTCAATCCTGTTCCCGTTCGCGTGGTCTCCGATCAAGGAGCGGATGTTTTAATTTCAATTAATTTGACCTTGCCGGCTTCTAGCTACACCGGCAGAAAAAACCATAATCCGGAAGTTTCTGAAACGCCCGCCTTTTTAGGCTCTCCAAGCCTTGCCCGCGTTTTTTTCCATATGATCTATACGGCGGAATATGAAATCGCCAAATCGCGTTCCGGGCTTTCTCAAGTCGTCATTCAGCCGGATATTAAGGGGTTTTCCTGGAGCGATCTCCATCGTGCCCGGGAAATTATCCGGGCAGGAGAAGAAGCGGCGGAAAAACAAGTTCCGTTTATCAAGGCCTTGATCCCCTATTTCGCGGACCGCTGTCAGGTGCCGCTTCGCTTGGCAAGCGCCTGGCGGTGAAAGGCATTTAAAAAATGAAGGGCTTCTTCTCGCGTCCTGATTTTACCTAAAGCTTGCTCTTCCCGTATTTTTTCAATCATCTTCCCGACTTCCGGCCCCGGGGAAATTCTAAGCGCCTTCATGATATCGTTTCCATTGACCAGCGGGGTCGGGATGACCTCTTTTTGCGGGTTTAAAAGCCGGGAGACTAAAAGGTTGACCGTTTGGAGATGCCTCAGGGTCTTTCTTAGAGCTTGCGGGGCTTTCCCCAGATCCTTTCCGACGGGTTTTTTCGCGAGAGGCAAGAATTTTAAGAGCGATTTTTCCGGTATATAGCTGGCATGATCAGCCCAGGCGGTTAAAAGCGTATAAAGCGCGTCTTTTCCCGTATCTCGAAAGAATCGGTAAAGGCCTCTCTCGGTGATTTCTTCCGCCTCGGCCAAATAACCCGGCCTTAAATGATGGCGCGTGGCCGATTGGATGAGAGATATTTCTTCTTTTGAAAAACGAAGGCCTTCAAGGAGATTTGAGACTTGAGCGGCGCCCAATAAATCATGTCCAAAAAAATGAAGTCGCCCTTTGACGACGCGGGCAGTCTCGGGCTTGGCAATATCATGGAGAAGAGAAGCGAGAATGACAATGTTTCTTCGGCATTCCTTGATGGCGGGGTAATTTTTGGGGAAAATGAGTTTAAGACGGCTCATCAAAAAATCCGCTCTTTGAGCCGCCGTGAGAGAATGGGTCAAGACTCCGCCTTTCCCGTAGTATTCAACAGCGGTATTTCTCTGGGGCTCCAAATCTTTAAATAGAGAAGTTAAAACTCCGCACTCATCCATCTCTAGGAGTTGCCGAGAGGCGCCCGGAACTTCTAAAAGGGATAGAATTTCGCTTCGAATTCTCTCTCCAGCGGGCTTGAGAGTCAAGGCTTTGACTTCTTTGATGAGTTTGAGCGTATTTTTTTCTATCTTAAAGCCAAGCTGCGCGGACTGACGAAAGGCGCGCAATATTCTCAGGGGATCGGCGCGCAGTATTTTTTCGGATTCGCAACGGATAGTTTTTTTCGCGAGGTCTTTCATTCCCAAGCGCGGGTCTAAAAATTCTTTTTGGGACCAAGCCCAGGCCATTGCGTTGACAGTAAAATCGCGCCGCTTGAGATCCTCTTCGATATTCTTGCCTTGTATTTGAGCGATGTCTATTTGACGGGTTTCCTGATAACGATTTGAAAGAATCAGCCGAAAAACCACGTTTTCTTCATCTAACGTGATTTTTTTTGCGTGGAGAACGGATGCGAGCTTGTTCGATAGTTGAGTGGCTGAAAAAGACGCTAAATCGAGATCATAGAGGGGCCGCTTAAGAAACAGATCTCTAACCGATCCTCCGACCACAAACAAGCCAGGGTCGATAGAAGCGGCCGAACACAAAAGCTCGGCAACCTCCTTGGGCCATTTGAGAATCGGGGCGGACACTCTCTTAACCGACAGACGTCGCGCGCTTTTTGATTTCCATCTCGCGCAAGGTTCTTTTGAGAATTTTCTGGAGCGAATTTTTAGGCAAGGACTCGACAATCTCTATATCGCGGGGGCGTTTGTAAGAATCAAATTTTTCCCGGCAGTATTTCATGAGAGAAGATTTGTCTTCTTTAGAGCCCGGCTTGAGAACGATAAAGGCCTTAATGATCTCATCGCCATGCTCATCGGGCACCCCAATGACGGCGGATTCTAGGATCTCAGGGTTTTCCGCCAGAACCGCCTCGACTTGAGCCGAGAAAACCTTAAGCCCCTTGATGATAATCATGTCTTTTTTGCGGTCGCGGATGAAGAGGTATCCTTCCTCGTCTAAAATCCCGATGTCTCCGGTTTTAAGCCAGCCATCCTTGGTGAAGGTCCTTTTTGTCTCTTCGGGAAGATTGTAATATCCCTTCATCACGCAATGGCCTCTCGCGCAGATTTCGCCTTCTTCTCCAGCTTTGAGCGTGCGCTCTTCATCGTCTATGATTTTAACTTCTACTCCGTCAATGGGCTTTCCGACGCTCCCGGGTTTGGGATGATCGGGGGAATTAATGGTGATGACCGGCGATGTTTCAGTCAGCCCATAACCCTCGAGAATTTTTACTTTAAATGAGCGCTCAAAATTTTCAATCGTCGCCACGGGAAGAGGCGCGGCTCCCGAGACCGCCATTCGCACCTTTCGGAAATACCAATGGCGCAAAATAAAGCCTTTCAGTCCTCTGGAAGATTTGCCTAAGAGAGAATAAATTTGGGGCACCGCTAAAAACAAGGTAGTTTTACTCTTAGCCATGAGGTTCAGCCACGGCTTGGGAGGGGTAATGGACGGCGCGATAGCCAAGCGGGAACCCAAACGCATAGAGACCAAAACATTGGCGGTCCAAGCTAAGGTGTGAAACATCGGCAAAATTGCGAGGCTGGAATCATGAGAAAAGAGATTGAGCCGGGCGATGCCGCCTTCGGTATTGGTGATTAGGTTTTTATGCGTGAGCATCACTCCCTTGGGTTTTCCGGTCGTCCCCGAGGTGTAGAGTATGGCGGCAACCTCATCTTCAGCAATGGAAGAGTCGAAACTTTCGGCTTTGCCGGCAGAGAGTTCCGAAAATGGCTCTTCATTTTCATGACATTCTGAACTCAAAGCGTCGCTAATCCAGAGGCGTGGCTCTTTCGGCAGAGTTTTAACGGCGTCTCTGAGGCCTTTTAAAAATTCTTTTTGGGTGACGATGCCGGCGGCTCCGCAATCACCAAGCATATAGGCTAATTCTTCCGGGTTATGGATCATGTAGTTGATAGGGACTGCAATGGCGCCCAAACGAGAGAGAGAAAAATAAGCCTCAATAAAAACCGGAGCGTTTCTGTGGACGATGGCGACGCGATCGCCTTGTTTGATTCCTCGCGTTTTAAAGCCCGATGCCGCCAAAAGAACTCGGCTTTTGAGTTCCGCATAAGAAATAAATTTGTCCGCGGTCATTAAGCCTGAGCGCGGCGGCGCGCTTTGAGCCGCATGATCTAAAAGGTCATTAAGGGTCTTCATGGGTTCATTTTCTCAAACGGAGAATCAAGAGTCAAATAGTCTATCCTTGCCGCGGATCAAGAATGTCTCTGAGTCCATCCCCCAGCAGGTTCCAGCCAAGAACAAAGAGAAAAATCGCTAAGCCCGGGATGGTAAAGGTGTTCCAATAGGCGAAGGGATTGCCGGAAGAACCCATAATCCAGTTTCGGGAAAGAGAAATGAGTTGCCCCCAATCGGCGTAACCCAAGGGCGCCCCTAGGCCCAGAAAGCTCAAAGCCGCGGCGGTAATGACAATAGAACCCATATCCAAGGATGCGAGAACAAGTATCGGGTAAATGCAGTTGGGGAGAATATGCCTTAAAAATATTCTCAGATGAGAAGCCCCCAAGGCGCGCGAGGCTTGAATAAATTCTCTATTTTTTATGGCGAGAACGTCTCCTCTGAGAAGCCGCGCGTAAGACGGCCAAGAAACAGCGGTGACTGAAATCATCACGTGACTAAGGCTAGGACCGGTGATCGCGACGATGACGACCGCCAGAAGAAGGCTAGGCAGGGCCAGAATCACGTCGGTAAAGCGCATGATGAGCTCATCAACCCAGCCGCCGAAATATCCGGAAAGACCTCCTAAAATAATTCCAAGCATCACCGAAAAGCCAACCACGATTATGGCGACCTTAAGCGCGGTGCGAGTTCCCCAGACCATGCCGTAATAGAGGTCATACTGATCCTCGGTCGTTCCAAAGGGGTGGGCGTGGCTGGGAAGTTTAGGCTCTGGGCTGTACCCAAATTCCGGAATCAAATAGGGATTTCGGCTGTCCGGCGGCACGGGAGCGATCCAAGAGCTGAAAGCCGCTATGAGGACAAAAAATAAAATCAAGAGCAGTCCAAACAGGGCGGAAGGCCTTTTGCTAAATCCTTTCCTGAAAAAACTAAGTTTACTTTTCAAAGGCGAAGCAATCGGGGCATTAGAGCCATTATCGTCAGTGGCTTGCGCGTCCATGCTTTAAGTGTAGCTTATTTTTTTAGAATTTAGCCTTTGAGGATATTGGCAATTTGAGCGTAGCCGCGCTTTTGGGCGATGGTTAAGGCCGTCATTCCATCACGGCCCTGAAGTGCGGTCAAGGCATGGCTCGATAGGAGGGCTTGAACTGTGGATAGTTGTCCATTGTGTGCCGCCCACATCAAGGCGCTGTATCCAAAATGGTCTTGGGCGTTGATATCGGCGCCACTAGAGGCGAGAAATGAGACCATGGCGGCATTCCCATTCTGAGCGGATTTAATTAAGGCCGTTTGACCATGGTTATCCTGCGCGTTGATATTGGCTTTCTCATTCAGGAGAGCTTGAACTGATGATGTGGAACCGATGACCGCGGCATACATCAGGGCGGTATTTCCGAGGGCATCGGGGGCGCTGACGGAGTAACCTAAGGAGCTTAGAAGAGAAATATTTCCCGCATTTCCCGTCTTTGCGGCTTCGATAACGGGGTTAAAGGAGGCTGGCACGTGCTTAAGATCTCCTCCCGCTTTCAAAAGAGCGGATAAAAGAGAAGAATCCGCCCGGCTGACCGCCCACATGGTCGCCGTGTACCCATATGAATCAAAGGCGTTGGGATTGGCTCCCTGGGATAAGAGACTGAGGGCCGAACTTTCTTGCCCTTGTTTGACGGCTGTAATCAAACTTGAGTCTAAATTTGAAGCAAAGACCTTATTGAGCGGTAAGGACAAAGCCAAGGCCATCAGCGCCCACGAAAGAGATCGGCTCATTTTTGTCGCCCTTTATCAGTGTAACCCCCGGTTTTTCGTTTGTCAATAGTCATTTACGTATACTAATCGTATCCATGAATAGAAAAGACATTTACGGGCACGTACCGCATGCTTGCGGGGTGTATTTGATGCGAGATGCCGCTTCGGAAATTCTCTATATCGGAAAGGCCAAGGATTTGGCCAAGCGCGTCGCGCAGTATTTTAATCCAGCCCGCGCGAACTTAAAAACATCGGTTTTAGTTCCATTAATCCGGAAGATTGATTATGTCCCGTGCGATTCGGAAAGAGAAGCCCTTTTGCTCGAACGGAGCCTCGTTAAAGAGAAAAAACCTTTTTTTAATATCGCGCTCAAAGATGACAAGGCCTATCCCTATGTCAAAATTAGCCTCCAGGAGGATTTCCCGCGAATTTTCCTGGCGCGCAGAAAAAGTTCTGATGGCGCCGCTTATTTTGGCCCATTTCCCAAGGTTTCTCCCGTGCGCGCTCTCTTGCGTTTTTTGTGGCGGCGCAAATATTTTCGTCTGCGGCCCTGTCGATGGGATTTTGGGTTTGAGCGCCCGTTGCCTCCGGCAAAAATCAACTCCTGCCTCTATTATCATACCGGCGATTGCCCAGCGCCTTGCGCCGGACGCATTTCATATGAAGAATATCGCCGAGAGGTTGAAAACGCGAGGCTTTTCTTCAATGGAGAATATCAGAAACTTCAAAAGTCTCTCATTCAAGAAATGAAGCTTGCTTCTTCCAAACTCGATTACGAGCGGGCGGCGCGCTTAAGAGACAGCATTTCCGCCTTGTCTCAGATGGGGGAAAACGTGCGCTTGCGGGCGCTTAAATCCGATGATTTAAGCGAGACTATCGGTTCTTCCCGTGCGGTGAGCGCTCTTCAGCAAGCCTTGTCTCTCAAAAACCCGCCTTTTCATATTGAGTGTTTTGATGTCTCTCATTTCCAGGGGCATGAAACCGTGGCCGCGATGGTTTGTTTTAAAGGAGGGGTTCCATACAAGGCGCATTATCGCCGCTTTCGGATTCAAGAGACCGCGGGAATTGACGACTTTAAATCAATGGGAGAAGCGGTGCGCCGAAGATATCTTAGGCTCAAAAAAGAAGAGCAACCTTATCCAGATCTAATTTTAATTGATGGGGGCAAGGGACAATTGTCCGCGGCGGCAATGGCGCTCAAAGAAATCGGAGTTTCTGTCCCTGTGATTTCCTTGGCCAAGCGTCTGGAGGAGGTCTTTATTCTTGCACAGCCGCAATCGATTATCCTGGAACGCGGGAGCTTGGCGCGTAATCTTTTGGAAAACTTGAGAGATGAGGCCCATCGCTTTGGAATTGGCTATCACCGCTTGCTCAGGGATAAAAAACTTCTAAAGCAATAGGGCTTACTGGGTTTTGCTGACCAGTTCATCCATGTCGAACATCGGCAGAAACATCGCGATGACAATAGAACCGATGACAATTCCCATAATGACGATCACGATAGGCTCGATCATCGAGGTCAAGCCTTTGACGGCGGCGTCGACTTCTCCATCATAAAAATCGGCTATTTTCTGGAGCATCTGATCGAGGTTTCCCGTTTCTTCTCCGACGGATATCATGGATGTAACCATGGTCGGGAAAATGCCGGATTTTTTAAGAGGTTCGCTTAAATGCCCGCCTTCTTTGATGGCTTGTCTGGCCGACAAGATGGCGTCTTCAATGATTGTGTTTCCGGCGGTTTGAGCGACGGTTTCAAGAGCTTGGAGAATGGGAACCCCGGATTTAACGAGAGTGCCAAGAGTTCTTGAAAATCGGGCGATGGCGAATTTGCGCAATATAACTCCAAACATGGGGAGTTTGAGTATCTGTCCGTCAATCCATCGCCGACTTTTAGGATTCGCGTAAGCGACCTTAAAACCTCGCCAGGCTGCGATTGGAACGACGAAAATAATCCAGAAATTGTGTCTAAGAAAATCCGACAGGTCAAGGAGAGCTTGGGTCGGGGCCGGCAGCGCGGAGTGAAAGCTGGCGAAAATCGATTTAAAAGTTGGAATGACGAAAATGAGGAGAAAAATCGTGACTGCGGCGCAAATGCTTAAAACGACGATTGGGTAGGTCATCGCCGATTTGACCTTGCCCTTGAGGGCTTCGGAACTTTCCAAATAGAGGCTTAAGCGTTCAAGAATGGAGTCGAGGATTCCGCCGATCTCTCCGGCTTTGACCATCGAGGTGTAGAGATCGGGAAAAGCGCGCGGATGCTTTTTTAAAGCGTCGGAAATAGATAGCCCGCCTTCGATGTCAGCCTTGACTGAGGTCAATACTTCATGGAAGGTTTTGCTTTCCGCCTGCCCTTCTAAAATGCTGAGGCTTTGAACGATAGGCACTCCGGCCGCGACCAAGGTCGCGAGTTGGCGGGAAAAAAGAGTCAACTCTTTTGAAGAGACCTTGCCTTTTAAAAATCCTTTAAATTTATCCGAGAGCCCGGCCTTTTTTTCGGCAATTTCGAGAACTACCAGTTTTTGGGCTCTTAGGCGATCGATGGCGGAACGCGGGGCATCGGCGTCAATGGCGCCGGAGGTAATTTTCCCGTCTCCCGCTTTGACTTTATAGGAAAATGTGGGCATAGTTCATGGCTCAGACTGGTACTTGGTTTTGATTGAGCAGTCTTTTGAGATCTTCAGGGTCGCTTGAGTGCAAAAAGGCCTCCTGAAGAGCGATTTTTCGCGCGCGGCATAAATTCGCCAAGGACTGGTTCATTGTCTGCATTCCAAATTTGGCTCCGGTTTGAATCGAGAGCTGAATCTGCTCTATTTTTTGTTCCCGAATTAAATTGCGGACAGCCGAGGTGACCATCAGAAGTTCGCAAGCTAAGGACCTCCCCGTTCCCGAAGCGTTCGACAAAAGCTGTTGAGATAATACGGCTTGTAGAACAAAGGACAGTTGGACCCGAATTTGATTGATCTGATGCGGAGGAAAAACATCGATGAGGCGGTTGATGGACTGCGCGCAATCGTTGGTGTGAAGGGTTCCAAAAACCAGGTGTCCGGTTTCCGCGATGGTCAACGCCGATGAAATCGTGTCTAAATCTCGCAATTCCCCGATTAAAATGACGTTGGGATCTTGCCGAAGAACATATTTGAGGGCGGTGGGAAAACTTTCCGTATCCTGGCCCACTTCTCTTTGATTGATGATGGATTTTTTATGCGAATGGACGTATTCAATGGGGTCCTCGACAGTCACGATGTGCAAGGTGTGGCGCTCGTTGATGTAGTCAATGATGCTGGCCAAGGTCGTTGATTTTCCGGAACCCGTAGGACCGGTAACTAAGATGAGCCCTTTCGGTATATTGACTAAATCTTCTACAGCCTTTGGAAGGCCTAGTTGTTCAAAAGTCTTAAATTGATTGGGAATTGAGCGAATGGCGGCCCCGACGGCTCCGCGTTGTCTAAAGATATTGACGCGCAGGCGCCCAATCCCCTTGATTCCCAGGGCCAGATCGAGCTCATTAGTTGAGTCAAAGCGCTGTTTTTGCTGGTCGTTAAGAAGCGAAAAAATCAGTTGTTGGGTCGTTTCCGGAGTGAGTTTCTCAAACGGGGTGGGCACGAGTTCTCCATCAATGCGAAGAGTCGGCGGAGCTCCCACGGTCAAATGTAAATCGGAGGCTCCGCGCTGATGCATCAGGATAAAGAGTTCACTGAGAGAAACCATAATTTCTCCTTAGATATTTGTTCATGTTTCGATATCGGAAGCCGTGACGCGAATCATCTCTTCCACCGTGGTCGTTCCTTCTAGAAGTTTTCTTAAAGCGCAGGCACGCAGGGTCAGCATTCCCTGCTTAATTCCAATTTTCTTTATTTCAGACGCCGGGGCCTTATTTAAAATCAACTCGCGTATCGGATCGGTGATCTCTAAAACTTCATAGAGCCCCAAGCGGCCGCGATAGCCTGTTTGGGCGCAGTATTCGCATCCCTTTCCTTTGTAAAGGGTGACCTTCCCATTTTTTGGTTTTAATGCCTCTTCCGAAATATTGTGTTTAATCAAAGATCCCACGTCGACTTCGTAGGCTTCCTTGCATTTAGGGCAGATGCTGCGTACCAGCCTCTGAGCTTCAACCATTAAAACGGCGGCGCTAATCAAGAAGGGTTCTACTCCCATCATCGAAAGCCGGGT
This sequence comes from bacterium, assembly GCA_021810245.1. Classification (GTDB taxonomy): domain Bacteria; phylum Elusimicrobiota; class Elusimicrobia; order UBA1565; family UBA9628; genus JAKAQV01. The sequence goes on along the minus strand of JAJZJF010000034.1, from coordinate 2,047 downwards.
AATAGAGCTGGGAGAGTCATTGGTGTGAAGGGTAGTAAAGACCAGATGCCCGGTCAAAGCGGCGTTGATGGCGATTTGAGCGGTTTCGAGATCGCGGGTTTCTCCGACCATGATGATGTCGGGATCTTGTCGCAAAAAAGAGCGAAGGGCCGAGGCAAAGGTCAGCCCCGCATGAGGGTTGACCTGGACCTGGTTGATTCCATGCAGTTGATATTCAACCGGGTCTTCGACGGTTAAAATATTGGTGTCGGGAGTGTTTAAATTAGCCAAGGCTGAGTAAAGAGTGGTCGATTTCCCCGAGCCCGTGGGGCCCGTGATGAGGTTGATTCCATAAGGGGCGTTCATTGCCTTGTTAAATACGGCTAAAGCCTCCGGTTCAAAGCCTAGTTGGCTCATCTGGACTTTAAGCCCGGAGGAATCTAAAATACGCATGACAATTTTTTCTCCGGGGGTGCAAGGCAGAACCGAGACGCGTAGATCTATTTCTTTGCCGTTGGCTTTAATTTTAATGCGGCCGTCTTGGGGAATACGGCGCTCGGCGATATTTAGGTTCGCCATGATTTTAATGCGGGTTGTCATCGCTTGATGAAATTTCTTGGGCGGAGACGCTCTCTCATGCAAAACGCCGTCGATACGGTAGCGAACGCGTATTTCTTTTGGAAAGGCCTCGATATGAATGTCGGAGGCGTGTTCCTTGACCGCATTGGATAAGATCAGATTGACCATCTTGATCACAGGCGCATCCGATGCGGATTTTTCAAGACCCCTTACATCCTCGACCACTTCTTGGCTTTCCGCTTCCTTGTCTAAGGCGATATCCGTCGGGTTGGCGGAAGAGTCGCTTTCATGGACGATTTCATCGAGGGCTTCTTCCGCGCTGATCGCGTGATATCCTTTATCGATAGCGGCCAATATCTCGGATTCTGAGGCAAGCACCGCCGATATCTCAGAGCCCGTGATCATTTTCAAATCGTCTAAGACCATCACATTGAGCGGATCGGAAACCGCGACGGTTAAAACATTGTCCTCGGATTTGCGGCAGGGAATCAGGATATGTTGGCGCGCGATAGATTCAGGGATGAGATCTAAAATATTGTCCTCAAATTTAAATTCGGACAAAGAGACGTAGCGAATTCCGCACTGGTCTCCTAAAAATGACAGAAATTGCTCTTCAGTCAACAGGCCCTTTGAAATCAAAATCGAACCCAGCTTCCCGCCGGTTTTATGCTGTTCGCTCAAAGCTTCGGAGAGTTGTTCTTGACTGAGAAGCCCTTGTGTGACCAAAAGTTCCGTCAGGCGCCGAGGCAGACCCAAAGACAAGGAATGTTCCAGATTTGGCATTGTGTTAATAGGGTAATCTAGGAACGCGGTTTTGTCAATGCTTGGATGGGGAAAAGTCCCCGATTCCAATTACGCAGACTGTGGCGTTTTATTTCGCGGTGAGAGTAGTCCGCAATGCGTCGATCTTGGCGCCGGTCAGAACCTCATCGATGATTCCGTATTCCTTGGCCTCTTCCGCGGACATATAATAATTTCGCTCCATGTCCCGTGCCATTTTTTCAGCCGGTTGCCCCGTGTGTTTTGCGAGAATCTGCTCAAGATTTTTGCGGATATAGGCCATCTCCTTGGCTTCCACGATAATATCGGTGGCTTGGCCGGAGATTCCTCCAACTAAGGGCTGGTGAATCATGATTCGTGATTGTGGCAAGGCAAAGCGCTTGCCCTTGGACCCGGCGGCCAGAATAACCGCGCCAAAAGACATTGCCATTCCCATGCAGATGGTGGTGATTGGAGACTTGATGTATTGCATCGTATCATAGACGGCAAGTCCCGCCGTGACCATTCCTCCGGGGGAGTTGATATAGAGGTTGATGTCCTTGGTGTTGTCGTCTGATTCCAAATACAAAAGCTGGGCGATGAGGATATTGGCGGAGTCGGTTGTAAACTCGCCTTCATATCCTCCGACGAAAATAATGCGATCTCTTAAAAGGCGTGAATAGATGTCGTAGCCGATGACGGAACCTTGATTTGATCTTTCAATGACTTG
>JAJZJF010000149.1 GCA_021810245.1 bacterium | reverse complement strand
CAGGACTTTCAAGCCTCTTTTTTGTGGTCCTCGGATTCTCTATCCCGCCGCGCTTAGGGTTCGTTACGAACCCTTAAGGCTCAATCAAGCGCATAAAAACTAAAAGGGTGTCGCCGTATTTTGTCTCTTTAATCACCTTAAGCCCTTGGGGAACATTCACTTTCTCTTTAATGTGCCGCTGAGAAATGACCAGTCCCCCTTTTGAGACCAGCCGGGCTTCCATGACCCGTTCCAGGGACTTTGAGGTCAAAGACAACGGGGTGTTTTTTATATCGCGGTAAGGGGGTCCCAAAAAAACGATGTTAAAAGATTCAACGCCGGACCTAAAGGGAATCCAGGATAAATCATCAAGGACATCTCCCTCAAAAACCTTGGCTCGGGCGCTTAAGCCCAAAGATTTGATATTTTGCTCAATTGAACGAACGCACCTTTTATTTTGATCGACGAAAAAGGTAAACGCGCCGCCGCGGGACAAGGCCTCAAAACCGACGGCCCCCGTGCCCGCGAAGAGATCCAGAAATCGAGCGCCCGCGATAATCGGCGAGAGAATATCAAATAAAGACTGCTTGATTCGCCCTGAAATGGGTTTGACCCCCTTTTCAGAATGCGCCGGAAAATTTTTTCCCCGTAACAATCCTGCTATAATTTTCATCTATAGTCATATAATTATAGAATAGACTTATGCCCTCTGTTTTGGTGGTCGATGACGACGAACTAACAGGAAGCCTTTCCAGCGATCTATTGCGCGAAGGCGGCTTTGACGTTGATTTGGTCTCCGACAGCCTTCAAGTCATCGACACCCTTCGAAAAAAGAGCTATCAGGGAGTAGTTTTAGATATACTCATGCCCGGCATCGACGGGCTGACTCTGTGCCACAAGATAAAAACCAACCCTGAGACCAAACACATCAAGGTCGTCATGGTTTCAGGGAAATCTTTTGAGTCGGAAAAGCAAAAAGCTAAACAACTGGGGGCTTCCGGCTTTATCATCAAACCCTATGACGTCAACACTTTCGCCAAAACCATCGCGGAAATCATCGGAAGTAACGCCGCTTCAAGATCCGGCACGGGCGCGGTGTCGCCTGCCGCGATAAGCCCGGCCGCAGAATCTTCCGGTTTGGTTAACCCCGCTGTCCTAAGCGTAAAAATTTTAGGCTCGCGCGCTAAAAATATTCCAACGCCTTCCCGTTACGGAACTCACACTCCCGCCATCTTACTCTCTTATCAAAATCATGCGCTTATCTTTGACGCTGGAAGCGGACTTAATTTTCTAAACCAGGAGTTTAAAAACCGCTCCGCCAAAGAAATTCGGGTTTTCCTCACCCATTTTCACCAAAACCATGTCGAAGGCCTTCTTTCTTTTTCCTCCGCTCAAACTCCCGACACCCTCATTCATATCGCGGCGGCGCCAGAACCGGGAAAAAGTATTCCGGCTCTCCTTCAAGAAGTCCTCAAAGCGCCGGGGAAACCTCTTCCCAAGGCGCGATTTGAGCTTCATGAACTGAGAGAGCGCTCTTATAAAGTTTTGCCGAATCTCGTCATTCACGCCTTTCACGCCAATCATCCCGGAACCAGCCTTGGGTTTTCAATTGAGGCGGAAGGGCGCAAGGTGGTCTATTCCCCCGACGCCGAAATTTACGGATCAGAAGTAACCGCCTTTCAAGATTATGACGAAAAATTTTCCGGTATTTGCCGCAATGCCGACTTATTGATTCACGATGCGCAATTTACCCAAGAAGACTACGAAAAAAATAAAACCATCGGGCATTCCGGATTTCTCAATGTAGCTGATCTCGCCATTAAAGCCAATGTCAAACGCCTCATTTTATTTCACCAAGATTCTCTCTATGCCGATTCAGTTCTGGACCGAATGGTTTCGGACGCCCAGAATTTGATTTCCAAAAAATCATCCCCTTTAGTTTGCGAAGTAGCTAAAGAAGGAACAGAGATTTCGGTCTAAATCCAGAATCTCGGCATAGCCGCTAGGAATTGAGTTCTTCCAGTTTCTTGAAATTAAGACGCTCCGCCCCTCCGGGCTTGGGACTTTCTAAAATTCCGGAACAATCGCGAAAATTTTCCGCAGACAAAAGACATTTGAGCCCCTCAAAGCCTAAAACTCCTTGTCCCCACAGGCTATGGCTTTCGCGGTGGGAATTTAACTCCGAACGAGTATCATTGAGGTGAAAAAGGCGAATTTTCTCTTTCCCCAAAAGCTCCGAGGCTCTTTTTAAAAAGCGCGACATCCCCTCGCAATCCGCTATCGAATATCCCGCAGCCCAAGCATGGGCGGTGTCAAGACAAAAAGAAACAGGAATTTGGGCGCCTTGTTTTTCAATAGTTTCCGCGAAAGCGGCTAATTCTTCCAATGTCCCGCCAAGTCTTCTTCCACCGCCCGGAACATTTTCAACGCAGAGAGAAACGCTCTTTTCCGCTTCTTGTCTGGCCTGATAAATCGAGCGAGCCGCTAAATCTATTCCGGATGAAATTGAATCCCCTTCGGAATAGGCTCCCAAATGCAGCACAAAAGCCTCGGCGTTGAGACGAGCGGCAAGGTTCATTTCATATGACAAACGCGCGGTTGAAGAAAGCCTTTTTCTCTCGTCGTTAAGCGCGAGATTGGGCACGAATCGAGAATGGACATAGAGCCTCTTGACTGAACTCTGAGAGAGCCTCTGAACAAATCCGGCATAATCTTCTTCTTCGGGATCCGCGTGCCGGCGGTAAGGGAGAATTTGAATCGCCCGGGCTTTTAAAGACTCGGCGTAATTAAGAGCCTCAAGAAAACCTTGGCGGATGGAACAGTGGAGACCTAAAAACAAAATGCCCCTCTAAAAACGTGGACGTGAGCGGGATCGAACCGCTGACCTCCT
>JAJZJF010000148.1 GCA_021810245.1 bacterium | reverse complement strand
TCCTGTCACCGTCATCTCCAAGACCCGCCCGGTTTCAGAGCGGCGGTTGATTTCGATATGTTTAATTTTGCCAATATCTTTAAACGCCTTGATTCTTTGCCATATGGAATCTGCCGGAATAATTCTCACCCAGCGGGAATAGGTCTGGCGAATGGGCGCTGCATTTGAGAAAAGACTGTCCGGTGGAAATCCATGAATCCAGCGCTCAAAATCAGCCGGAGAAGCGGGCGGAGAAATAAAGGTAGGCGCATCGGCGACCGAAATTAAATGTTTGAGCTGCGGATCCGGATAATCCGCCCCGTCTTCCGTAAATCCACCGCAATCCTGGCTCCATGCGACCTTGGCGATGCGGCCGCCATAAGATAAAACCTCGCCACTCGTGCTTTGAACGCCTTTGGTCGAGCGACTCATTTCAGAAGTCACGCCGCGGTAACTCTGGCAGGCGGAAGAGTCGCAGATGTCGGATTTTTCCAGATTCGGTCTTCCCAAGCTCTTGTACCACAAAGCCGTCGTGCGGGCAACCACCGCCGCCGCCCGGTAGGCCTGGGACGGTTCTTGTCCGCCCATGACTCTCCCGACAACTCCATAGAGATAATCTTCCACTCCGGTTTCATTGACCAATTTAAACCCCTCAGGGTTTGGAAAAACCTCGATGGCGCCGCGCAGCTCTCGATCTCCGGAATCAAACCCGATCGTGCTTGAAAAATGCGCGCTTTTAAGTAAAACCGACCCCAAGGAACCAGAGGAGGGAATAATTTTAAACGGCTCTTTTGTCGCATACTCGATATTGCCCTCGGTGTCGCGAACTTCGATGAGCCCATTTTCAGACTCAAAAGAGATTTGCCATTGATTGTAGGGCGCGATATTGTCTCGAACGATCTCATTGGCGTTAGAAACAATCTTAAATGAGCGATTGGTCATGAAATAGACCCGCGTCATCGTGTGAGGACGACCCTTTTCTCCACAGAAAAGAGCTACGCGGATACTTGGGCTTGAGACATCCACTTCCGTTGAAACATCTCCCGACAAAAAAGGCCTTGAAATCCGCTTCTCCAAAAGGATTTGACTAGCGGGTTCCGCTAGGTATTTTTCGATGGATTTAAGAATCCGCGCGAAAACGGCATTGCCGGGATCCAAGGACAATAAGTGATGGTAAAGAAGCCAAGCGTCCTTATTTTCTCCAATTTTAAATTCTAGCCGAGCCAGATCGAGCATGGCCTCGAAGTTAAAAAGGTCCAGACTCACGCTTTGATTGAAAGCGGCTACCGCCGCTTCCAGGTTTTTTAAGCGCAATTCCGTCTCTCCAGTCTTATCGTAGGCGACAGAGAGGATATAGGGGCTTTTTGTCAGGCTCAGGCCAAGAGGCTTTATCGCCAGCTTAGGGTGTCCATCCAAATTTTCCGTTATCCCCAGACCTAAATAGGACTCCGCTTGCTGAGACGAATTAAGAGAATGCTTGAGGGCCTGGGAAAACGCCTCTTTCGCCTCGCGAAAATCTCCAGCGGAAAGATACGCCCAACCTTCCTGATTGAAAACAAAACCGTCAGCGTCGGAATTTAAAGAAGCCCGCATCCAATGGGCCAAGGCCTGGTCATTTTTTCCGGAATCCCTATCCAAAATCGCCAAATTCTCATCGGGGCGATCAACTTGAGAACCCATCACTTCCAGATAGCGATAGGAATTTTTAGAGTCTTCAAAACGCCCCTCTAAAAATGCCTGATAACCTTCCTTTCGAACCTCTTGGACCTCTTTGTCAATCCTGGTTTCGACGGTTTGGGTTGATGAAACCGCCTCCATTCCAAAGACAGGCAAGCGCACGCATAATAGCGCGGCCCACAACAACCAAAACTTGCGCTCCATCACTGAGGGCTACTGATGCGCAACACGACTCGATTGGCGATATTGGGCAAGGATTGCGCGCGCTGGACCATTTCTTCAATATCTTGAACCAAATACCAGGCCTCGATCTTATATTCCGCTTCCCGCATATGCTGATGGGCAAGCAAAGCCTTGCCATGCAAAGCCTTGACATCACGGTTTAAACGTTCGCAAACTCTCATCAAAGACTGCGCGGCCTTGACCGAAGACTCATCATAGACAGCGGAGCGTTCGATGGCCCCCACCTGATTAGGAACCGCGGCGACATCAAAGCCAAAACGCCTTACCTCTTGCCGGAAATGCTGGAGATCCGATCCAAACATCATATCGGGATTTTTATGCCCATTTTTGATATTCATGGCGATTCTCTGGGCACGAAACAAAAGCTCGTCTAAGCGCGCGCTCTGAACGGAAATACGATCGCAAAGAATGCCTAGACTCCCTTCCACTTGTCTCAGAGCGCGGCCCATTTCCATTATTTGAACTCCCTAAACTTTTAAGGCTTAAGCAATTGATCCAATTCCTGATCCTGGCTTTGTTGCGCTTGAGGCGCCGCCGGCGGCTGAGCGGACGCTGGAGAGGCCGGGGCCGCGATTGGAGCGCCATTCTGAGCGGGAGCTCCAACAGCCGATCCCGGGTTCGGGATGCCCGGCATAATGTCTGTTTTCTTCTTTTGTGATTTCTTAACAACGGGCTTTTTAGAAACAATTTTTTTCTTGGCCCGGTAAACCTTCTTTTTAATCAGAGAGCGTTTCTTAAGAGGTTTCTTCGCTCGTTTTTTCTGAGCAGGCTGAAATTGCGACTTTCCAGACAATAAATCCAGCGCCAACTGATTTTGTCCAACCACCTGATGAAGAGACAAATCCGCCTGAAATTCGTAGGATTTTTGCATTCCGTTCATCGCGGGCGGAGTTTGGTAATTGACTTGATAAAGGTTATCCTTGATTTTTTCGGCGCTCCATGGGCTTAAATCTCCCAATGGAGACCTGGGAACTCCCAAGGCTTGGGAAA
>JAJZJF010000147.1 GCA_021810245.1 bacterium | reverse complement strand
TCGAACCCAGGGCGTCGCAGGAATCTTCAATGAGCCAGAGATTGTGCTTATCCGCGAAAGACTTGACGGCGTCTAGATTAAAGGGATTTCCCAAGGTGTGCGCGATCATGACCGCGCGGGTTTTATCCGATAAAGCCGCTTCAAGCAGCTCCGTTTTTGCGTCGTAGGTTCCCAATTCGACATCGAGAAAAACCGGGACCAGACGGTTTTGGATCATGGGATTAATGGTCGTCGGAAAAGAGGCGGCGACCGTAATGACCTCATCTCCGGGCCGAAGCCTTTTTTCGCCCAAGGCCTGCGCGGTCAGGGCGGAAACGGTGAGCAAATTGGCGGAGGAGCCGGAATTGACCAAGGTCGCATTTCTCACCCCGATTCTCTGGGCCAATTTTTTTTCAAAAGCTAAGGCAAAACGCCCGGTGGTCAGCCAAAAATCCAGGCCCGAATCGGACAGAGAAACCATGTCTTTTTCGTCAAAGACTTTCCCGGACACGGGAACGGGGCTTAAGCCCGGAACAAAAGGCTTGGGCGCGTGCTTAAACTCATAAAAGCGCCGCACGGCCTTAAAAACTTCTTCTCTTAAATCCGCCTCTTGGGCAACCAAATCAATTTTTATGTTTTTCATCACAAAGACGCTTTTGCCGCTTGAGCGACCCAAGGCAAACCCGCTTTTAACGCCGCCGCGGCGTAATCGCGAATTTGGCCACGGGTAAAATCTAAGGCGTTAAAACCGGGTTTTTGAGAAGCGCGGTACCATTCCATCGTGCGCGCAATGGCCGCTTCGAGATCATAGACGGGTTTCCACTTTAGGCGTTCCATGGCTTTTGAACTATCCAACTGAAGAAGCCCGGCCTCATGCGGAGAAGAGGGATCAATGGCATCTCGCTTTTCGCCGGATCCCCACGCCTTTAAAACAAGGTCCACCACTTCCTCAACACAACGCGCCGAACCCAGGCGCGGTCCGAAATTCCAGGCTTCGGAGTAGTTTTGAGGATTTACCCACTGAAGAGAGGCCAGCTTTAAATACCCCGACAAAGGATCGAGCACGAACTGCCAAGGCCGCACCGCTCGGGGATTGCGAACGGCAATGGGGTGAGAGGCCATGAGAGAGCGCGCGCAATCTGGGATGAGACGATCTTCAGCCCAATCGCCGCCGCCGATCACGTTCCCGGCTCTTGTCGAACTCAGCGAAGCCGCGCCCGGCTTTGAAAAAAAAGATACGCGGTAAGAGGACACGACCATTTCCGCGCAGGCTTTGGAGGCGCTGTAAGGGTCTCTCCCGCCCAAGGGATCAGTTTCCTTGTAGGCATAATCGATTTCGCGGTTTTCATAGCATTTGTCGGTGGTGATCACCTGGCAAACGCGAACGGAACCGGTCTTTCGAACCGCCTCCAAAAGATGAGCCGTTCCAAGGACATTCACGGCGAAAGTCTCAACCGGCTCGTCATATGAGCGCCTGACCAGGGGCTGCGCGGCTAAATGAAAAACGATCTCGGGCTGGGTCTCGCGCAATATTTTTTGAACTAAATCCAGATCCCGAACGTCGCCCAGGCGGGAATCCATTAAATTGTGAAGCCCCAGTTGCTCGTAAAGATTGGGCTGGGCTTCGGGCGGCAAGGCAAGACCGATGACGTTGGCGCCGAGTTCCGTCAACCATAAAGAAAGCCAAGAGCCCTTAAAGCCCGTGTGCCCCGTGACCAAAACGGTTTTTCCGGTAAACACGCCGCCAAAATCCGACTTCACTTCCACACCTTCCATGGGGCTTTGCCGGAGGCCCATAACTCTTCCAAATGATTTTTGTCGCGCAAGGTGTCCATCGGCTGCCAAAATCCCTCATGAAAATAAGCGTGAAGATTTCCCTGTTGGGATAAGCTCGTCAGAGGTTCTCTCTCCCAGATCGTCTCATCTCCGGAGATTAAATCCAAAACCTTGGGATCCAAGACAAAAAAACCGCCATTGATCCAAGCGCCGTCCCCATGCGGCTTTTCAAGAAAGCGAAGAACGCTTGAGCCTTTAAGTTCAAGAGCCCCAAATCGCCCCGGAGGCTGAACCGCGGTTAAAGTCGCCAGTTTTTTATGCGAACGGTGAAAATCAACGAGTTTTTGAATATCCACATTCCCCACGCCGTCGCCGTAGGTCAGGCAAAACGCGTCATCGCCAATATAAGGGCCAACGCGCTTGAGCCGCCCGCCGGTCATCGTCGCCTCTCCGGTGTCTACCAAGGTCACCTTCCAGGGCTCCGCGCTGTTTTGATGGATTTTCATTGAGTTATTGGCCATATCAAAGGTGACATCGGACATATGGAGAAAATAATTGGCGAAATATTCCTTGATCATGTAGCCCTTGTATCCCAGGCAAATGATGAAATCATGGATGCCGTAATGGGAATAAATTTTCATCACGTGCCACAAAATGGGCTTGCCGCCAATCTCAATCATCGGCTTTGGGCGCAGGGATGTTTCCTCGCTAATGCGGGTTCCCAACCCCCCGGCTAAAATGACGGCTTTCACGCCCTTTCTCCGAATACGCGCATATTTTTAGATTTTACCAAATTCTATGACGCCTCCACGTATAGCCTCTCAAGTCGGCCTTTCAGGGAACTTTTTACGCCTCCAAACCGTATAAATGGCGGATCTGGCGCGAACGTCGGGGAACTGCTAAAATAAGGAGGTAGCTATGTTCGAAAAAGACACGGCCATGCGGATATTCATGACGTTTTTAGACCGAAAGGTCAAGGAAGCGGAGGAGGAAATCACCCAGAAAGGGGTTCTCTCGGATGATAAGGCCATTCCGCTGATGCTTAAAACTCAGTTCAATCACATCGCGCACCTAGAAGAAAGCGTCGACAGCGAATTCGGCCATATTCGCCGGCAATTCAAGGAAGTTAATGAAAATTTCAAGGAAAT
>JAJZJF010000146.1 GCA_021810245.1 bacterium | reverse complement strand
TTTTTTCGCTTAATTAATACATGTCTCCGCCATGAGCGCCAGCTCCCATCGGGGCTTCCTTTTTCTCGGGAATATCCGCGACAAGAACATCGGTGGTCAGAATGGTTCCCACAATGGAAACCGCGTTCTCAAGCGCCGTTCTGGTCACTTTGAGCGGATCGACGATTCCAGCCTTGAAGAGGTCGACATACTCGCCGGTGGCGGCATTGAGGCCGATGCCGTTTCCGGAAGAAAGAATCTTCTGAACGACGACGGAACCCTCAAGACCCGAATTTTCGGCGATTTGACGAATAGGAGCCTGGAGAGCGCGGCGAACAATCATTCCGCCGGTGGTCTCATCCTCATTGTCGCCCTTGAATTTCTCAAGAGCCTCTGAGGCGTGAAGAAGAGCCACTCCTCCTCCAGCAATCATGCCTTCCTCGACTCCAGCCTTGGTCGCGTTCTTGGCGTCTTCAACCTTGGCTTTTTTAGCTTTCATCTCGGTCTCGGTCGCGGCGCCAACATTAATGACCGCCACTCCGCCGGAGAGTTTCGCCAAGCGCTCCTGCAATTTCTCCCGATCGTAGTCGGAAGTGGTGTCGGCGATCTGCTTGCGGATGGAATCGGCGCGCTTAGTGATCTCGGATTTATTTCCGGCGCCATTGACAATGGTGGTATTGTCTTTGTCGATGACGACGCGTTTGGCGCGGCCAAGCATGTCGAGGCTGGCTTTTTCAAACTTGTGTCCCAGCTCTTCGGAAATGACTTCTCCGCCAGTCAACACCGCGATATCTTGAAGCATTTCTTTTCGGCGATCGCCAAAGCCAGGGGCTTTAACCGCTGCGGCTTTGAGCGTTCCGCGAATCTTATTGACGACCAAGGTCGCCAGGGCTTCGCCTTCGATATCATCGGCAATTAAGAGGAAGGATTTGCCGGTCTGGACGATTTTCTCGAGAAGAGGAAGCATGTCGTTCATCGCGGAAATTTTCTTATCCGTGATGATCACATAGGTGTCCTCGAGGACGGTTTCCATTCTCTCGGAATCAGTCACAAAATAGGGAGAAACGTAGCCGCGGTCAAACTGCATTCCCTCGACCACGTCTAAGGTCGTGTCGGCGGATTTTCCCTCTTCAACCGTGATCACGCCCTCATGACCCACTTTCTCCATCGCCTCGGCAATCAAGCTTCCGATCTGCTTGTCATTGGAGGAAATGGTCGCAACCTGGGCTTTCTCTTCCTTGGTTTTGACCGGTTTTACGGATTTTTTAAGCTCTTTAACAACGACTTCAAGGGCTTTGTGCATTCCGCGCTCAACCGCTTTAGCGTTGGCGCCGGCGGTAATATTTTTCATCCCTTCGGCCAACATCGACTGAGAAAGGACAATAGCCGTCGTCGTTCCATCTCCAGCGACATCATTGGTCTTGGTCGCCACTTCTTTGACCAATTGGGCCCCCATATTTTCAAAGGCATCGGGAAGCTCGATTTCCTTGGCGATGGTGACGCCGTCGTCAATGATGTTTGGAGAACCAAACTTTTTGTCTAAAACGACCGAGCGACCGCGGGGCCCCAAGGTCCCTTTTGTCGCATTGGCGAGCTTATCAACCCCCGCCTTTAAGAAACGTCTCGCTTCGTCCGCGAATATAATGTTTTTAGCCATGATTAATTATCCCTCCAGTTATTTCAAGATTCCAAGAATATCGTCTTGATGCATGATCAAATATTCTTGATCGTCGAGTTTGATTTCAGACCCGGAGTATTTTCCATACAAAATCTTATCTCCGGCTTTGACATCCATCGGAAGGACCTTGCCATCTTCCGTGGTCTTTCCTTTTCCACAGGCAATGATCTCGCCTTCCTGTGGTTTTTCCTTCGCGGTGTCGGGAATAATAAGCCCGCCACGCTTGGTTTCCTTGGCCTCGATCGGTTTAACCAACACGCGATCGCCCAAGGGTTGTATTTTCACTTTCGTCAGAGTCGCTTCTGCCATATCTTCTAATCCTCCTAGTTTTTCTCTTGAGCGATCCTTTACTTAGCAATCGCTCTTATCCTCTGCTAATTATAACATAAAAAACACCAGAGCTGTCAATCGCGAACGATGACTGCTAATTTTAGAGACGCTAATCTCTGATACTTTTTTTGAGCTGAAGGAGAGATATTGAGATGGAATTGGAGGGGGGATGATTATGATTTCTAAAGAAGAATCCGCCTTTTTTATTGCTGGATTCTTTGGCTGGAATCGCCGGAGCGGGCGCCGCCTGGGAAGCTGAAACATTCCCCACCGAAGGAAGGGGAGTCTCATAAGATGAATCCGCGTCGGAAATTTTAATTGAGGAATCTCCCCCTGAATTCGGACGCTCAGGAACCAGCTGACGCAACTGGTCTTCCAGCCTTTTAATGAGGCTTAAAGACTGCGCCAAACTCTTTTCCTTGTCGGCCAAGTCCTTGGCCAGGCGGTTGACCAAGCCGTTTCGAATCGCCAAATCATCGGAAAGCTCTTTAACTTGATTTTTAAGGCGCTCGGACTGGGAATGTTCTTTTTCAAATTCGGCTTTAACGGCGGCCAAGGCTTCTTCTTTATCCTTTAAGAGAGCGGATAATCGCGCGGAATTTTCCCGGCCTTCTTTTTCAATACGGGATAAATCTTTTTCCATCGCCGCCGCTTTCTTTTCGAGAGACGATTTTTCTTCCAGCTCTTGTTTCAAATCTCTCCTCATCCCCTCAACCTGGTTTTGCAAAGACACAAGGAGATTTTTTTCGCGGCGGGAGCCTTCGATCTCGGACATCAACTCTTTGACATGAAGGAAAATTTTAGCTTCCGCCGATTCAAGAACTTCCTTGGGGTTCCCGGCCTCTAAAAGCCCGTTATCCGCGGAAGGCGGGGCCGGAGGACGCGAAGAACTACTCTTCCCGGCTTGCGCGATTTCGGAAAATTCTCCCGCATA
>JAJZJF010000145.1 GCA_021810245.1 bacterium | reverse complement strand
TGAGATGAGCTGACCGGAAGGCCTAATCGGATGGTGAAATAGTTCCACAGAGAGCCTCCGATAAGCGCGCCGAGGATGACGGCGTTGTCCATGGCCTTAGGCGAGATTAGTCCTTTCCCGATCGTGTTGGCTACATGAACCCCAAAGCCGAAGGCCGCGACCATATGAAAACAGGCGGCCCATAAAACGGCGTTGCGCGGAGAGAGAACGCGGGTTGAAACCACGGTCGCGATTTCATTGGCGGCATCATGCATGCCATTTAAAAAATCGAAAAAAAGGGCAAGCGCAACGATTCCGTAGACGATAAATAAGCGCGGCATTAGGAAGACTTAACGAGGATTGATTCTAAAACGTTGGCGACATCCTCGCACTTGTCAATGGCTGTTTCGATGCCCTCGTATATTTCTTTCCATTTAATAACGTTGAGCGGTTCTGGCTGGCCCTCAAAAAGATGTCGAAGGGCTTCCTCAAGGGCAGTGTCTCCCGCGTTCTCAAGGCGATTAATCTCGATGCAGTAATCTAAAACCCGTCTCTGCTTTTCCGGACGCCTCAATTCCGCGATGGCTTTGCGGATATTTTCGGTAGCGTTAAAAAGTATCTCTGAAAGACTCAGAAGCGCCGTGTCAGAGCGGTTGATGCGGTAAATTCGCATTCGCATGGAGACCGATTGAACCAGATCGACAATATCGTCTAATTCAGAAGCTAGTTCATGAATATCCTCGCGGTCAAAGGGCGTGATAAAGGTGCGGTTAAGGCGATCATAAATTTCGTGAGTCGTGATATCGGCTTCATGCTCAATATCTTGAAGCTTCTGAAATGATGAGGATTCCAGGTTCCATTGTGCGACTAAATCCTTAAAGACGCTCGCGGCGTGGACGTTGTGCTCGGCTTGGGCTTCAAACAGATCAAAAAATTTTTCTTCGCGGGGGATAAATCTAATCATGGAATTAGATTACCGGTTTCAAGGCTTTCCTGTCAATGATTTTTGAGCGACAAGCAAGTAACAAACGCGTGACATTTGATTCTTTAAAATCAAAGGGGCGGCTCTTTTTGTTAGAATGAACCTAGGAAACTTTCCGTCGGCCTCTCAGACAAGGGTTGCGGAGAAAATTTTACGCACGCGCCTGCGTTTCTCTCGCGAAGCGAGGGCGTGCGTGGGCGTCTACGGAAGAGGTTTTACGCACGCGCCTGCGTTTCTCTCGCGAAGCGAGGGCGTGCGCGGGCGTCTACGGAAGAGGTTTTACGCACGCGCCTGCGTTTCTCTCGCGAAGCGAGGGCGTGCGCGGGCGTCTACGGAAGAGGTTTTACGCACGCGCCCGTAGCTCAGTTGGTCAGAGCACCCCGCTCATAACGGGAGGGTCGCAGGTTCAAGTCCTGCCGGGCGCAGCCTAATTTTAATTCTGGCGCTGCCTAAATCGAATTGTCGCGCGGAATTGCTATATTTATGACTTGAGTAAACTCTGATGACTGATTCAATTCCATTTTCTGAAATAGAGGCGAAGTGGCAGGAAAAATGGGAAGCCGCGGGGATTTTTAAAGCTCCGAGGATTCCCCGGGGCGGAAAGAAATTCTATTGCCTTGACATGTTCCCGTATCCATCGGGGGCCGGGCTTCATGTCGGGCATCCCGAGGGCTATATCGCCACCGATATCCTTTGTCGCTTTAAGCGTCGGCAAGGCTTTGACGTTTTGCATCCCATGGGGTGGGACGCTTTTGGGCTTCCGGCGGAAAATTTCGCGATACAAACGGGCCGTCATCCGGAGGATATCACGCGCGAAAATATCGCTAATTTTAAGCGACAGGTAAAGTCCTTGGGTTTTTCCTACGATTGGGATCGCGAAATCAACACCACCGATCCCGATTATTACAAATGGACGCAGTGGATATTTTTACAGTTGTTTAAAAAGGGCTTGGCCTACGAGAGCACCGCGCCCATCAACTGGTGCCCCTCTTGTAAAACCGGGTTAGCCAATGAAGAGGTTTTTAATGGCGTATGCGAGCGTTGCCAAACACGGGTTGAAAGAAAAAGTATTCGGCAATGGGCGCTTAAAATCACCGCTTATGCCGAGAGGCTTGAAAAAGACTTGGAAACTCTTGATTGGCCTCATTCAACTCTGGCGATGCAGAAGCATTGGATTGGGAAATCCGAAGGCGCCGAAATTAATTTCAAGACCGAGGGGGGGGATGTTATTTCCATTTTTACGACTCGCCCCGACACCCTTTACGGGGTGACTTACCTGGTTTTATCGCCGGAACACGCGTTGTCTCTTAAACTGGCTTCTTCCGACAAAGCCGCGGCGATATCGGCCTACATTGATGAGGCAAAAAACAAGGCTGAACTAGAGCGTTCCGATTTGCAGAAAGATAAAACAGGTGTTTTCACCGGTTCTTATGCCGTTCACCCCTTGACCGGCAAAAAAATCTCCATTTGGATTGCCGATTATGTCCTTGGAAGTTACGGGACGGGAGCGGTGATGGCCGTTCCTGCCCATGACGTTCGGGATTTCGCTTTCGCCAAAAAATTTGGGCTTCCGATTATTCCCGTGGTTCGTCCGCTCTCTGGCCTTTTGGAAGAAGTAAAAGAGTATGCATATGCGGAAGACGGAACTGCGGTCAATTCCCCGGCAATTGAGGGCCTTCCAACCGCGGCGGCCAAGGAAAAAATGATCCAAATCCTGGAAGAAAAAGGCCTCGGAAAAAGGGCAGTTCAATACCGCTTGCGCGACTGGATTTTTTCAAGGCAGCGTTACTGGGGCGAGCCGATTCCCATCATCCATTGTCCAAAATGCGGAGCGGTTCCGGTCCCGGAAAAAGACTTGCCGGTTTTATTGCCCAAGGTCTCTAATTATAAGCCCACCGGCACCGGGGAGTCTCCTTTGGCTTTAGTTTCTGATTGGGTTAAGACTTCTTGCCCGCAATGCGGCTCTCCTT
>JAJZJF010000144.1 GCA_021810245.1 bacterium | reverse complement strand
GGCGCTATTCTTCCTTTCGCCCAAAGCCTGTTTGCGCTCTTAGTCTCAAGCGTGATCTCTCATTCTCTCCAAGAGTTTATTCCGCTTATCGGCAAACATGCCCATTGGGACGAGGAAACCACCGCTCTGTTTCGCCTCGCCCTTCAATTGGCTGCCAATATCATCGGCATTAGCTTGGCCATTGGCGCCTTAGGGCTTCATCTGACGAGTTTGGCGGTTGGGCTTGGCGTCGGGGCCGCGGCGTTTACCTTGGCCTCAAACAATATTCTCGCCAATATCGCCCAAGCCGTCTCGTTACGTTGGCAAAGCCCTTTTCAAGTGGGAGACGTCATTGAAGTCGCCGGGAAAACAGGAGAAGTCGCCAATATCGGGCTCTTTTACATCGTTCTCAAAACCGGAGAAAACCAACACACCCTTATCCCTTATTATTTGCTAGAATATAACGAGTTAATTATTCACAGTAGTCCGCGAGCCTCCGAAAACCCCCAAAGGTAGACGATTGAGTCCGCGCTGAATATTTGGAAAAGGATATCATGACCACTCAACGCAGAAACGATACGCGCAATGTCGCCATCATCGCCCACGTCGATCACGGAAAAACGACTCTTGTCGATTCGATGCTCAAGGAAACGGGACTTTTTTCAAGCAAAATGGATCAGCCACAAGAACAGGTGCTCGACTCAAATCCCCTAGAGCGCGAAAAAGGGATCACAATTTTAGCCAAGAACACCTCGGTTGTCTATCAGGGAATTACCATCAATATTGTCGATACTCCAGGACACGCGGATTTCGGAAGCGAGGTCGAGCGCGTGCTTAACATGGTCGACGGCTGCATTCTCTTGGCCGACGCGGCGGAAGGCCCAATGCCGCAAACCCGTTTTGTTTTGAGAAAGGCTCTCGCCTCGGGTCTCAAATGCGTCGTCGTCATCAACAAAATGGATCGTCCCGACGCTCGCCCACACGATACGGTTAATAAAGTTTTCGACCTTTTCGTCGAGATGGGAGCCTCCGAAGAGCAATTGGATTTTCCCATCATCTACGCCTGCGGAAGACAAGGCTGGGCCAGCAGTGACTCCGAAAAAATGGGAGAGAATCTCGCCCCACTGTTTGAAGCCGTCCTCAAGCACATTCCTCCCCCCGAGGCTGATGAATCCAAACCCCTTCAAATGCAGATTACAATGCTTGATTACAGTTCTTATATCGGACGCATCGGCATCGGACGCATTCGCAACGGAAAAATGGCGAAAAATCAATCAGTGGCCCTCATTAAAAGCGACGGGAAGATTCTCAACGGAAAATTGACAAGGCTGGAAAAATATTTCGGGCTTGAACGCCGGGAAGTTTCCCAAGCCTCGGCCGGAGATATCGTGGCCGTCGCCGGTTTTGAGGACATTGATGTTGGAGACACCTTGGCTTTAGTTGAATCTCCCATCGCCCTTCCGACCATTCAGATTGACGAACCCACGATGTCCATGGAGTTCATGGTCAACACTAGCCCCTTGGCCGGGCGAGAGGGGAAGTTCGTTACCAGCCGGCATATCAAAGAAAGGCTGCTCAAAGAAGCCGAGACCAATGTCGGGCTTAAAATCGAAGCCTTGGGAGGGGAAGGCCGCTTTCTCGTTTCCGGACGCGGAGAACTCCACCTCGCCGTCCTCATCGAGACGATGCGCCGCGAGGGTTATGAACTTGCCGTTTCCCGCCCCGTCGTCATCAAAAAAACTGAAAACGGGCGAGTCCTCGAACCCTACGAACGCCTCATTTTGGATATTCCCAATCAATTTCAGGGCGCGGTCATCGAAGCTCTTGGAAAACGCTCGGCTAAAATGACGCATATGCAGCCGGAGGGAAACACGCGGTTAAGACTTGAATACATCATCTCGGTCCGCGCCTTGATGGGTCTTAAAAGCGAATTGCTGACGACAACCAAAGGCCTGGGCCTCATGCACCATTCCTTTGACGGTTACGCGCCCGAGGGTCCTGATCCGGCGCCAAGGCCCAACGGGGTTTTGATCGCCAAAGAGGGCGGCCTCGTGACAGCCTACGCCCTCGACCATCTCCAGGACCGCGGCGTTTTTTTCACGGCCCCCGGAGTCGAGGTTTATGCGGGGATGATTATCGGCACGAACTCCCGCCAAAACGACCTCGTCGTCAATCCCTGCAAAGCCAAGGCCCTAAGCAATATGCGAACCAAAGCCACCGATGAGAAATCCCAGCTTGAACCGCCGAAAATCCTGACCCTCGAACAGGCCCTGGAATTTATCGATTCGACCGAGCTTCTCGAGGTGACTCCGCAAAACCTCCGGCTGAGGAAAAAATCGCTAAGCGAAGCGGAACGACGCCGAAGCGGAAAAGAAGAAGCCGCGGCGTAAGCCTTCTCAAACTAGGTCTTTTTTCGCCCAGAATCTAGGCCTTTTGGCCCATCCCTAGCGATGAGAAACCATGCTAACATAGCCAAAAGAAAAAGGAGCATGTTCAATGAAGAAAAAATCTAGCACTTATACTTTGGCGGTGGGATTGTGTCTATTGTATTCACTCTCCAAAGCTGCGGGAAATAATATCGCCTTTGCCGGTTTTGACTTTGATGGAGTGAAAGGCGCTGTCATTCTCCCCAATTTTTCTCAAACCCTCCAGTTTTCGCCTATCCCGGTTGAAGTAAAAACAACGCCTCTCAAGATAGTTCCACCGGGCCTCTGGAATTCCCTTAAGGCTCCGGATGAAATCTCGCTTGAGACCATCCAAGCCAGTTTTCCCCAATGGAATATCGCCTCCATCCGCGAAGTTCCTTTAAAGGCCGCCGACGCAATGATCGCGGAAGCAATTAAGCGCCACTTAAGCGCATTAGATTTTTTTACAAACCCCTCCTGGGAAACCGCCCATTCCTATTATTTTTCGCAAACCACCCTCTCTCAAGTGATGGCCAAGTATAATCTCCACGCC
>JAJZJF010000143.1 GCA_021810245.1 bacterium | reverse complement strand
CCGCGCAAAGATTCCAAAGACTTTTCCGCCAATTTTTCTTTGTCTTGGAGATTTCTATATTTGGCGACTACATCCGGAGTCGGATCGATAAATAAAAGGCCATTTTCGCCGTCGATAATGAGAAAATCTCCAGTTTTAACCCGGCGGCTGGCGTCCGACAAAGCCACGACTGCGGGAATACGCAGACTCTGGGCTAAAATGGCGGTATGGCTTGACTTCCCGCCCAAATCAGTCGCAAAACCAAGAACCTTGGAGTCATGAAGGCTCAAGGTTTCCGAAGGCAAAAGATTCCGCGCGACCAAAATAGAGCCTTCCGCTGGAGCCGGCATCGATTTTTTATTCTTTTTAAGAAGATGCGCCAAGAGGCGTTTGGCCACGTCCATTAAATCATGCTTTCTTTCCCTAAAAAAATCGTCATCTATTTTTTCAAACTGCTGAGCTACGGATTCGACAGATTCTGAAAGGGCAAACTCCGCATTGACCCCCTCTTTGATAATGCGCATCGGGACATCCTTAGTGATCAAGGTGTCGGTTAAAATCATCCGATGGGCATGAATTAACTTGGCGTGGTCGCGCCCTAAAAACTTAAGAACCTTGGCTTCGGCGGCATCCAAATCGCGCAGGGCGACCTTATGCGCTTCTTTAAATCTTTTGACCTCGGCTCTTAAAAGCTGCTTGGGCAGTTCAACGCGGGTCACGACAACTTCTTCGTCTTCAAGAACAAAAGCGCTTCCAATGGCGATTCCCCGACTGGCCCCAATTCCTTTAACGATAATCATGTCTATTGTTCCCCAAATTTCTTGTCAAACAGCGCGCGCAGGGCTTCCAGGGCCGAAACTTCATCGGGGCCATCGGCTCGGATCCGAAGCTTTGAACCGCACTCCGCGGCCAAGAGCATAAGCCCCATGACGCTTTTCCCGTTGACTTCAAGACCGTCTTTTAAAATAGTAATTGAACTTTTAAATTTCCCCGCTTCCTGGGCTAAAATCGCCGCCGGACGAGCGTGCAATCCCAAGGTATTGGGAATCGTAAATTCTCGCTCAGTCATGCGTCGTCTCTAATGTCGCGGTGAAATTCCTGGACGGGATAGCCGCTGGATTTAAGCTTTTGGGCGAGAAGATGGGTAATCGCCACGCTCCGGTGCTTGCCTCCGGTGCATCCAATGGCGATCGTCAGATAAGACTTGCCCTCGCGAATATACTGGGGCAAAAGCTCCCGCGCCAAACGCCAAAAACCCTCGAGAAATTTAGTCGCCGCGGGCTGACCCATGACATATTTTCTCACCCTGGAATCAAGCCCGGTCTTTTTCTTAAGGCTCTCGACATAATTGGGGTTAGGGAGGAAACGGACATCAAGCACGATATCGGCATCGCGGGGAATTCCGTATTTGTATCCAAAAGAAACCACCGACAAATTCATTTCCTCCGCGTCGGAAAGTTCCAGCGTCTGAGAAAGAACCTCTTTTAACTCGCCCAAGGTCAGGCCGCTGGTGTCAATAAGTTTATCCGCGATTTCCTTAATCGGCTCCAGCTGTCGCCGTTCTTCTTTAATCGCCTCCGAAATTTTAATCCCCAAGGGATGCCGATGTCTGGTCTCGGAAAACCGCTGAATGACGATGTCGTCAGATGCGTCCAAGAAAATAATGCGGTAATCAATCCCCCTCTGCGGCAAACTTTTCAGAAGCCGGGGCAAACCTTCCAGATACTTTCCTTCCCGAATATCCACCCCCAAGGCGACTTTATCGCGGTCTCGGCGTTTGGTCAGGAAATCCGCGAAATTTCCCAGAAGAGTCAGAGGAAGATTGTCCACGCAGAAAAACCCGAAATCCTCAAAGGCCTTTAAAGCCTGGCTTTTACCGGCTCCGGAAATGCCGGTGATGATAAACACCTTCTGCCTTGAGCGCGTTTTTTTCCCAGAGCTCATTTTTTACCGGCCTCGCGCATGCGGTCTATTAATTTCTGATTAAAGTTTTCTGCGGCATGATAGCCATGAATTTTTAATCTTTGGTTGAGGGCCGCCACCTCGATTAAAACGGCCAGGTTGCGCCCGGGCATGACGGGAATGCGAACCTGAGGGATATCAATTCCTAAAAAAGAAACTGCCGTGTCTGAAAGGCCGGTGCGATCTGGATATTCGACTTTTTCCCACGGCAAAAGCTGAACAGCTAGCCTCACGCGCTTATGCTCCAAAATAAACCCAATGCCAAATAAAAGGCTGACGTCCAAGATGCCCAGTCCTCGCACCTCGAGATGATTCTTCAATGGTTCAGGGCATATTCCTCTTAGAACCCCTCCACGCCGATGCTGTAGGCGAACTACGTCATCGGCGATTAAAATATGCCCGCGCTTGAGAAGTTCGAGCGCGCATTCCGATTTCCCCATTCCAGCGCCGCCTTGAATCAAAACGCCCATTCCATAAATATCCACGAAAACTCCGTGGACTAGGCAACTGGGAGAAAGTTCATACTCCAGTTTTTCTCCAAGCTCGGACAC
Source organism: bacterium (assembly GCA_021810245.1). Taxonomy (GTDB): domain Bacteria; phylum Elusimicrobiota; class Elusimicrobia; order UBA1565; family UBA9628; genus JAKAQV01. Next base: position 500 of record JAJZJF010000143.1, on the reverse strand, counting down.
TAAGTCCGCGGTTTTCAGATGAGATCGAAAAAGAGGAATGCCTCTCTTATCGCATTCAGAGAGAAGAACGGGCGGAATATCGAGGCCATGGGTAAACAAAATACATGGCATCTCTTTTGAAGCCAATATCGAAGATAGGGATTTCCGCAAGGCCGGAGAGCCGACTTTCATGCAATAAGACTGTTCCCCGCGGCCAAAAACCTGGACTCTTTCGGCGCTGAAATGCTCTAAAAATCCGGCCAAGGCTAATCCCGGGCGGTTAATCTCAGGAACCGTAATTAAGCGTCCAAGGCCGCGCTTGCCGGCAAGCAAATCTAAACGCAGGGATTTCGCTTGTTCTTTAAACAAGCGCTCGACAGTCAAATCTTGCGTAATCACTTCCCGGCTGCGCCGGATTTCTTGATGGGGCGGACGATGCGATAGTCCTCGCCATCAGTCCGGTACGCGACATGAATTTGATGGGAGTCTTTATCTTGGTATAAAAAGAACGGCCTTTCTGA
>JAJZJF010000003.1 GCA_021810245.1 bacterium | reverse complement strand
GCGCGGAAACCTGTTCTACCTGCAGAGGAACCGGAGCCAAAGGCGGGGCTTCTGGAACCAGAAAATGCTCCCAATGCAGAGGCTCGGGATACGTCCAATTTTCCCAAGGATTTTTTTCGATGCGCCAACCCTGCCCCGCCTGCGGCGGAGAAGGCCAAGTCATCGAACACCCCTGTCCCGAATGCCGGGGTTCGGGACGAATTCATAAGCGCGCCAGCCTCAAGGTCAAGATTCCGCCAGGAATCTATGACGGAGCGACATTGCGAATCAGCGGAGAAGGCGAAGCCGGCAGCAAGGGTTCAAGCCCGGGAGATCTCTATGTTTTAGTTCGCGTCAAATCCGATCCCCGTTTTGAAAGAAACGAGGATGATTTGACCACCGAGCGGATTTTAGGAATCGCCGAAGCCTCTTTAGGAACAACCGCCGATATATCAACAATCGATGGCGAGAAAACAAAAATTAAAATACCCGCCGGAACCCAAAACGGCGCCCTATTTCGGGTTAGAGAAAAAGGGATGCCGAAACTTCACGGGCGCGGAAGAGGCGATCTCCTCGTCAAAATTAAAATTGAGATTCCGCGCCATTTGACGCCGCGACAAAAAGAACTCCTGGAAGAATTTCAAAAAACAGAGAATCATCAAGACAACTCCGGTTCAAAAGATTCGGACTCCGGCCATGATTCAAACGGCGGAATTTTCAAAAGCTTCTTTAAGCATTAAAAATTAAGAAAGAATGCCGCAATTTCGGCTGGGCCAAGAGATTTCACCCCAAGAAAACCGCTTTACTCTTGTGGGCCCCGAGGCCGGACACGCCTTAAGGGTTCTCCGCTATAAGACCGGAGACAAGATTTTATGTTTAGACCCGGCGGGAACAAAAATCGAAGGCCTCATTGAAGAAATTGGGAGAGATTTAATTAAGGGTTCTATTGTCAATCGCTGGCCGTTTAAAGATTCTTCCATCAAGATCAATCTCTACGCTTCTATTCTTAAAACCCAGGCCTGGGAAGAGGTTCTTGAAAAAGGAACTGAAATCGGGGTCGCCGCTTTTATGCCTGTTTTAAGCGATTACTCGGCAATCACATTAAAAAAAGAAGATTATCCCCGAAAAATGGAGAGATGGAAAAAAGTGATTTTAAGCGCGGTCAAGCAATCCGAACGCGATTCAATTCCAGAGCTAAATTATCCCCGAGCCTTGGATGAGATATTGAGACAAGACTTGAAGGGAGATGTCTTTCTCTTTGCCTGGGAGAAATTAAGAGGCAATCAAGACCGGAATTTTAATCTCGAGCCCCTCTTTAAAAATCTCAATCTTCAATCTTTCGCCGTTAATCTCTGGATCGGGCCCGAGGGCGGATTTTCAGAAAAAGAAGTTGAGCTTTTTCTCAAAAGAAACGTCAAACCCTTTAGCCTTGGGGACCATATCCTAAGGGCCGAGACTGCGGCGGTGGTCGCCTGCGCCCAAGTTGAATATCAAGCCAAACACGCCTTACTTTTGAAGAGCCCGCTCGGCTAAGAAAACGACATTTCTCAACAAACACGCCGTCGTCACCGGCCCCACCCCGCCCGGAACAGGCGTAATCCATGCCGCTTTTTTAAGCGCGCCGTCAAAATCAATGTCGCCGGTTAATTTTCCTTGAACGGCGCTAGTCCCTGCGTCGATGACGACGGCTCCCTTTTTAATCCAAGAGCCTTTAACTAAATGTGGACTTCCGACCGCGGAAACTACGATATCGGACTCCTCGACTTCTTTTCTTAAATCCCTAGTTTTTGAATGGGCCAAGGTCACGGTTAAATCCATCATCGTCAAAAGATGCGCCGCGGGATTTCCAACGATATTGGATCTACCAATGACTAGGGCCTTTTTTCCTTTAAAAGGGAAACTTAACTCTTTTAAAATTTCGGCGATTGCCAGGGCCGTTGCCGGAACGATTAAACGCTTCTCTTTAATTTCATCAAAATCTCGGGCGCCAAAGAGCCTGCCAAAATGCGCGGGGCTTAAACCCTCCGCGTCTTTTTCCGGAGCAATCAAATTCTCCAATTTCTCCATATCAAGCCCAGAGGGAAGAGGTTTGATCAAAATGAGCGCATGGATTTTTTTGTCTTTGACCGCGTTCTCTATTGCCCGCGCATAGTTTTTTAGCCTAGAGAAAGAACTCATTTGAACGGCGCGGCAACTCATCCCGATTTTCTCTGAATCCTTGATTTTGGACCGAACAAAAGATTCCGCCGCAAGAGAGCCCTCGCTTGAAAAAATCGCAAGACTAGGAACAATTCCACGCGCTTTTAGTTTTTTAACTCGAGCTTTAAGGTTTTTATAAATTTTTTCTGAAAAAGCGCGCCCGTCAAAAATTTTGGCAGACATAGTCCTCCAATTTGAAAATCATTCTGGCAACTCTTCTTAAAACCGGTATTTCAATTTTCCGCCGCTTAGCCTCAACAAGAATTGGGTTTAAAATTTGTTTTATCTCCGTTCTTTTCCCTCTTTCAATATCTTGAAGAGTCGAGTTTCTTTGCTCTGAATCCGGTTGGCAGACTTGAGTCAAGAGACGCTTCATACTCTTTTGAGATATCTTTTTTCCGCAGGCTTTAGCGACTAAAAGGGATTCTTTCATGATTTGTTCGGCAATCATTCTCAGTTCAACAGACGAGCCAATTTCTCCGTTAGTGGCCTTGGCTAAAGCGCCCAAGGGGTTGACCGCGGCGTTAAGACAGAGTTTTTTCCACAACATTTTTTCTTCGTCCTTTTCGATAGAGACATCCCAGCCATCTTCCGAAAGCAAGGAGGCAACGCACTGAGCCGCCTCTCTATTGCCTCTGTTTTTAGACAAGACCATGCCCCGTCCGCTATGATGGACCACTGTTTCTGAAAAAGTTTTTTCCGCCGCGGCGTAACAGGTTCCAATCACCACGTTTCTAGAATTGAAAATCTTGCGAATCAGGGCCGGGTGATTAAGGCCGTTTTGCAAAAAGACGACTGGAGAGTCGGCGGGAATATATTTTAAAGCCGCTTTCCCGGCTTTTGAGATATCAGGATTTTTGACGCAAAAGAAAGTAGCCGAGAGGGGAAGGCGGGAGTTAAAATCTCTAGCGCAAAAAAGATTGCGGGAAACTTTAAATTTTTTTCCGGAAACTTCTTCAAATGAAATTCCGCGGCGAAGTTTTTTTTGATCGGATTTTAGGCTTTTCCCAAGCAGATAAACCGCTTTACCATTTCTGTTCGCGTAAAAAGCCAAAAGAGATCCCACCGCGCCAGGCCCGACAATTAAAATCGACTTCACCGCAACACCTTACAAAAAAAGAAGCCCCGACAAAAATGCCGAGGCCCCTTTTACGACGAAAAACAGCCTTCGCCTTAGGCGTTGACCATTTTTGCGCGGGAAATATCTCCCTTCTTATCCAAGAAATAAAGATATCCGCTCTCTTTTTTAATTCCGACTTTCTGAACCTTCTCGACTTTTCCGCCTTTTTTGCCGCCGCGGGCCATCTTCGCGCGGGAAACATCCCCTTGTTTGTCGATGTAGTAGAGATACCCCTCGGCGCGTTGAATTCCAACTTTCTGCAGTTTTTCAGCCATTTTAATTCTCCTTGCGACGGGATTTGATTTTTTCCGACGGTATCCCGTCCTAAATTCAATCTACAATATATCGGCTCTTCAAGCAAGAAAATTTTTTATCTGAGCCGCGCAACGAAGTATTCCATGTCAAATGGTTTGGACAAAAGACCTTGAGCGCCCAAGAGCTCGACATCTCGGAGGGTATTTTCGGATGCGTATCCCGTCATCGCAAAAATAGAGGAATGAGTCATACCCCTTAAATAATTAATGATGCTGTATCCGCTGACTCCAGGCAGGACCAAATCCACCAAAATCACGTCAAAATGTTCCTCTTCCACCCAAAACAAGGCCTCTTCTACATTATAGGCGTTCCAGACCTGGAAGCCGTATTCTTTCAGTTTTCGGGATAAAACTCCGGCCACCGGAGCCTCATCATCGATGACTAAGATTTTAAATGATCGGCTTTTCCCCTCAAGGTCTTTAAATTCTTTCTGGATAGCCATAAGTTCTCCTCAAGGAAGGGTAACGGAACGAGGATAAAAAAGACTGAAGGCCGGCTTAACAGGGCCTTAATTCTTTGAGCCTAGAATTTCTCGAATCTTAGCCGCCAGCGCCTCATAGGTAAACGGCTTCTCTAAAAAATTGACATCGGGATTTAGAATCCCGCCGTCACTTAATTGTTCTCCGGTATATCCGGACATAAAGAGAATTTTTAGATTGGGGAAATACTTTAGAGCTTCCATCGCCAAAGCCTTGCCGCTCATTTTCGGCATGATGATATCGGTTAAAAGCAAATCGATGGGTGGAGCGGGGTTGGCGACGAGAATCCTGAGAGCTTCATCGGGATAAGCCACGGATAAGACTTGATAGCCCAAACTCTTAAGAGAAGCCTCAACGAAACGGCGCACCATGGCCTCGTCCTCAACCAGAAGAATGCGTTCATGACCGCCCGCAATCTGATCTAAGGGAGTTTCGGAAACGATTATTTCCTCTCGATCGTAAACTCTTGGAAGATAAATCCTAAAAGTCGTGCCTTGCCCTTCTTCGCTATAACATGACAAATGTCCCTTATGCTGCTTGATAATGCCGTAACAGGTCGCAAGCCCAAGTCCCGTGCCTTTTCCCAAGCCCTTGGTCGTGAAAAAAGGCTCAAAGATGTGCGCTTTAACTTCCGGGGTCATGCCGGTTCCAGTATCCCCCACGGATATCGCGACATAATCGCCGGCGCTCACCTCCGCATGAGTCTCCGCGTAAGACTCGTCTAATCTCACGTTATGGGCATGAATGGTCAATTTCCCGCCATTGGGCATCGCGTCGCGGGCGTTAATGGCGAGGTTTAATAAAACCTGCTCTATTTGGTGGGGGTCGGCATAAACCAGTCCTAAATTCGGCGCGGGGACCATGACGATTTCAATATTTTCCATAAAAATCGGACGAAGCATCTTTTGAAATCCCACCAGCGTGTCCGCTAAATTAATGACGTGAGGCTGAATCAATTGCTTGCGCGAAAAAGCCAACAGCTGCTTAACCAAGGAAGCCGCTCTCTGTCCCGCATGAATGATTTCTTGGACATCAGAATAAACCGCAGATTCCTTATCAACGGATTTAGAAATAAAGTCGGCATAACCTTGAATCGTCACCAAGAGATTGTTGAAATCATGAGCGATTCCTCCAGCCAATTGCCCAATGGGCTCCATTTTTTGGGCTTGAGTCAATTGATCCTGAAGTTTTTTCTCCGCCGTCACATCTCTCCCGATGGCGACAAAATGAGTGATTTCCCCGCTTTGATTTTTAATCGGGGTGATAGTTTGGTTCTCTTGAAAAATCGTTCCGTCTTTTTTCCTATTCTCAAAAATCATTCGGAAAGTCTTTCCCGCCGAAATGGTTTTCCATAGATGATCGTAAAGCCTCGCCTCATGTTTACCGGACTTGAGAATTCTCGGGGTTTTACCAATCGCCTCCTCTCCCGAATAGCCCGTCATCTGCTCAAAGGCGCGATTAACCTGCAAAATAGACCCTTTGATATCAGTAATGATGATAGCATCGGCGGTCTGTTCAAAAATCGCCATCAATTGCCTGTTTTTCTCGCTCTCTTTCCATTGTTGAGTCACATCCCTGATGGTCATCAGAACCAAGAATTCTCCCCTGATGGATAAAGGAGCCAAAGAAATTTCAACGTTGATTTCGCCTCCGTCTTTACGAATGGCGATCAAATCCGACCGCGAGCTCATTAAACGAACTTCCGGCGCTCCTAAATACTTTTGATAACGTCTTTTGTGATCCTCCCGAAATCTCTCGGGAATTAAATCGTCAATAAACAGCCCCGTCAATTCTCCGGGGCTGTAGCCCAATATTTTTTCAGCCTGAATATTGACCGTTTGTATTTTTCTATTTTGATCGGAAATGATGACGGCGTTTGGCGTCATCTGAAACATTTGCCGGTAAATTTCCGGATCCTCAAATAAATTAGCCATGACCCCAATAGAATATCAGATTTAAGCTTCCGTTAAGCGCACGGTAGGAGTTTTTAAAGCCCCGGGGATTACACTCGGAATCGAGAGAGGAGGGAGGGGGCTATGAAAACAAAGATTGGGATCATCATAAAAATCCTGTTTTTTCTCTTCATTAGTGCCTCATGCAGGGCAGGGGCTTTCATGGGAATCGCCAAGGACATCTCGGAACAAGCCTTGCATCTCGGGGTCAAGAAAATCGCGGTTCTTCCGTTTGAGGCCATTGACGGCAGCAATCTCGATGAAGGGCGGGAGATTTCGGAGAAAATGACCACTCGTTTTGTGCGCCTGAGGAAAATCGCCGTCATCGAGCGGCCCTTACTTAGGAAAGTCCTAGATGAACAAGCCTTATCGGATACCGGAGCGATTAACCCGGATCAAATTAAGGCCATCGGACGAATCGCCTCCGTTGACGCCATCATCACCGGAAGCTACGAATCCGACGGGGAGACCCTCACGATAGACGCGCGCCTCATCAATACAGAAACCGGAGTCATCATGGCGGCCTCTGAAAAAAAGGCCCCCTACAAAGCCCGGCCAGCCGACGATTTCGCCGACTGGTCGGGTCAGCCTTTATGGATTCCGGCTCCCACGCTAGACGTCCCCGTGCCGACCATTTTTTCTGCCGATGACCCCGACGTCAAAGACTCCATGGCCGACGTCGACCCCAACGCCCACAATGGATGCATCAAGGCTTCAGAACGGGTCGACGATCTTGAGGGCCAAATCATCGATCTTAAAGCCCGCTATTGGGCGCGCCGACTCAAACAAGGATTTTCTTTCTCTAGTCTAACCCACAACCCGGGGTCTGAAATCACTAGCCCCGAGCTTAAAAGAAAGTTCTATGCCCGTTTGAGAAATTGGTATGAGCAACCGGCAATTCCGGCTCTAAACTCCGCTGAACTCCGATTATTCGCCAGAATTGATTCAAAAGCGATCCAAATTCACGATGATTGCGGGATTTAATAAGAGGTCTTAAGGCTCAAGAGCCTGAGATATTTTTTTGAGCAAATCTTCCTGACTAAAGGGTTTTTGAAGAAAGGCCACATTTTCATCAATCTTAAAATCGCCGAACTCGCGATCGAGATACCCCGACATAAAGACCACCTTTAAATCAGGGTAAAGAGAGCAAAGGGTCTTGGCGAAATCAATCCCGTTTTGATCGGGGAGAACCACGTCGCTTAAGAGGAGTTGAACGGGGGTTTTTTCAAGCTCTAAAATTTTTCTCGCCTCCGAAACCGACGCCGCTTCAAAAACCGAATACCCGGCCATTTTAAGCATTCGCGCGGTCAACTGGCGAACGCTTTTCTCGTCATCCAAGAGCAAAACAGTCTTGGCCGCGGCCTTGGAAGCGACTTGCGGCTTGTCTTTTTTCCCTTCCTCGAGCTGAAAATTGCCGCGAGGAAAATAAATATGGAAACTCGTTCCTCGGCCAAGAGAGCTTTCGCAATTAATAAACCCGCCGTTTTGCTTGACGATCCCGTAAACCGTGGCTAAACCGAGCCCAGTCTCTATTTTACGGTCTTGGCTCATAAAAAACGGCTCAAAGACATGGGCCCTCAGCTCCTCTTCCATTCCAATTCCAGTGTCAGAGATCGTCATTAAAACATACTCGCCTTTAGGAATTTCAAAATTGTGTAGCGATGCCCCTTGTTTGAAATCGATATTTTTTGTCTGAATTCGCAAAGTTCCACCCTTGGGCATCGCGTCCTTGGCGTTGACCGCCAAATTCATTAAAACCTGCTGAATATGTCCGGAATCGACATAAACAAAATAAAGACCGGGGGCTAAATCAATTTGAATATTGATATCTTCCCCAATGGTCCGCCTAAGGATTTTTTCGACGTTTTGTATCTCAAAATTTAAATCTAAAATCTTGGGCTGAAAAACCTGTCGGCGGGTAAAGGCCAAGAGTTGGCCAGTCAACGAAGCCGCCCGCTGAGCCGCTTTCTTAATCTCCTCGAGATCTTCTTTCCAATGAGGGTTTTCCTGAGACCCGGCCATTAAAAAAGTGACATTGCCCAAGATCGTGGTCAACAAATTGTTGAAATCATGGGCCACGCCTCCCGCCAAACGCCCTAAGACTTCCATTTTTTCCGCATGGCGGCATTGTTCTTCCAACTGCCGATGTCTTTTTCTGTTTTGCGCCTCTTGGATTTCTCTTTCGATTACCGGGAGAAGACGAGCCACTCCTTCTTTGGTAATGCAATCCTTGGCTCCCGCCATCATCACTTTGGAAACATTATCTTCTTTAAGTTCATCGCAGAAAACAAGAAGAGGAATGTCGAGACCGCGTTCCTGAATCGCTTTGAGCGCGTCCATAAGTCCGAAATTGGAATCAACATTCCCTCCAATGATGACGTCCCAAGAGGAGCCCGTCAAAGCCTCGCTCAGCGCCAAGTCATTATCCACCTGCTTTAAATGAATGGGCCGACTGGAGGCTTTCAGCTTGTCAACAAGAACGGAACTACCCGCCTCAGCCTTGATAACCAACAGAATACGCCACGGAGCATCTGCCATAGACACTTCTGATTGAAGCATTTTTATCGGGTTTCAGTCTCCGTTAAGCGCCGCTTAAGCGGGACGGGCTATAATTTCGTTATAGGGATATAGAGGAGGGGGCCATGAAAAATAATTGGAGAAAAGCCGCATGGATTGTCGTCGTAACCTTGTCGGGTTGTGGAACCGTCGCCAATCAAGTCAAAAACGGAAAAATTCCAAACACCATTAACCAAAACGCGGATCGGGGACAGTATTTTGAATCCATCGGGATAGGGGCAGCCGATCCCAATATTCCGACAGAAACCCAGAGAAAGGCCTTGTCAAGGGATGCGGCAATTGTAAAAGCCCAGTATGAAATGCTGACCCTCATTGAAGGCGTAAAACTCACCGGCGGAATCACGGTCAAAAAAGCCATGGAATCGGATTCCAACATTAAGACTGAAGTTAATGCCGTCATTAAGGGAGCGGAAGTCGTTAAAAGCGAGTTTACTTCTGACAACGGCTGCGTGGTCACTCTCAGGCTCTCTAAAAGCCGCCTGGCGGATGTAATTGGAAAAAAACTGTAATGATTAAAAAAGCCAAAGCCGTCATTTTAGCGGCCCTCGCGGGCCTGTTAAACGGATGCGCGATGATGCGGACCGAAACGAAAATGCGCCCTCAAACAGTTGAGGCGATGGGAGAGGCCCGTTTGGACCCTCAAAATAGGCCTTTGAGCCGCGCTAAGGCTTTAGCGCGGGCGGAAAAAGCGGCTCTTGAAAAAGCCCTAGGAGTCCGGATATCGGAAGCGACCCAGCTTAGCGCGTCCATTGTCTCCCATGAAGCCATTGATGCGGAATCTTCGGGAATGCTCAACCATTATAAGATACTGAAAGAAGGCGAAAGCGGTAGCGTCTATCAAGTTGAAATTGAGGCCACAGTCTCTCCTTTGCCTGCCGATAACCGTAGGCAAGTGTCTCTTTTCTTAAAAGCGCCGCCTGATTCTCAGCCCCTGACGCTCCGGCTGAATGGGGATATCAAAGGAAGTCGTCTTGGGGAATTGGCTCTCAGCGCGGTGGAAGCGGGATTTAAAAAGCGCGGGTTTTCATTTGAGGACTCAGACAAAACTTCCGGCCGCTTTATCGTCATAACCAAGGGCTTTTCATCAAAGTTCTTCCATTCTCCCCTGCTTGGGAGGCTTAAGTCCTGCCGGGCCAAAGTTGACATTCAAGTTCAAGATGCTCTCAAGCATCGCCTCGTTATCGATCGCTGGGTGGAAGCTGCGGGAGTCGGCGGAAACGAAAATATCGCTCGTGAACGCGCTTTGTCCAACGCAAGCAGAAAAGCCGGAATTAAATCTGCGGAAGAATTAGCCCAAGACCTCTGGGCACAATTGTAAAGCCCGGTTAAGTCTCGAATTTATAGCCGTGTCCCAAGACATTGACGATGCGTTTCGCGGCCTTGGGCCCTAGTTTTTTTCGCAAGTGAGAAATATGAACTTCCACGGTGCCGGGATCATTGTAATTAGCGGGATCATAACCCCAGACAGCTTCAAGCAAGTAGTTGACGCTGAGAACCCGGCCGGCTTTTTCCATCAAAACTAATAATAAGTCAAATTCCTTGCGCGTCAAGGAGACCGGTTTTCCAGAGACAGAGACCGAACGGGATTCCGGATTGAGGTCAATTCCCGATTGGCTTAAAATCTCCGCGCCTTTGTCTCCGCCTGCCTGCGCGCGTTTTAAAACCGCCTGGATACGCGCTTTAAGAACCGGCAGAACAAAGGGCTTTGCCACATAATCATCCACCCCGACATCAAAACCGGTGAGAACATCTTTGTCTGATTTTCGTTCCCCTGACATAATGATCACCGGAGTTGATTTAACCGACTCTTCTTTTTTGATTAGGCGGCAAACCGAATAGCCGCTAAGTCCCGGCATTTCGGCATCGGCTAAAATCAGATCGGGACGAGACTCCCGCGCGAGCAATAGAGCCTCGGAACTATCATTGGTCGCGATGACGATATACCCTTCGGCTTTTAGATATCTTTTGAGGACGTTTAAAATCGCCTCGTCATCATCCACAATCAATATCTTTGCCATTAAAGCTCCGTTTAAAAAATATCTTTGCGGCTTCCTGTAGATAAGATATCACCTTTTGGACATTTCTAAAAAATGCGATAATCGAAACGTGATTCATTTTCGCGCCTTTAAATGCCCTCTAACCGACGGAAAAAGAGTTGATCCTATCGGAGCGCAAAATGACGATGACTTTTGGGGATGAGCGATTCTCTCTTTGTCGAAGTTCCATTTGAGGTTCAAAAACCCCAAGACAATCTACGCCTCGACCTTTTTTTGGCCTCGCGCCTTAAGCGTTATTCCCGAGTTCAAGCGCAAAATCTCATCCGGGAAGGCCGCGTCTTTGTGCGCGAGCGAGCGCCCAAGGCTTCTTTTCGCGTGCGGGCGGGCGAAATCGTCCTTATCCGCTATCCCCGGCAAATAGAAGCGGAATGCCCTTTTGAGGAACTGGGCGTTCTCTATCAAGATGAGGATTTGCTCGCGGTCAACAAGCCCGCCGGAATTTTAAGCCATCCCACCGACAAGTCGGTTAAAAACACGGTCACCGAAATTTTAAAGCGGCAATTTCCCGCCCTCAAGCTCCATCCCGTTCACAGGCTCGACCGGGAAACCAGCGGCGTCCTCTTATTGGCAAAATCAAGAGAGATGGCCCGCATTCTCTGCGAAACTTTTTCAGCTCGCCGGGCAATTAAGGAATACCACGCCATCGTCATCGGACAATTTCCCTGGAAAATGAAAATAGTCGAAATTCCCATTGGACGAGAAGGTTTAAACATTTACTCCCGCCAAGCCGCGGGCCTAGGCGTTTGGGCTAAAACGGAATTAAGACGCCTCTGTCTAGGCAAGAATTTTTCTCTACTTGCGGCGTTTCCCAAAACCGGGCGCCTCCACCAAATTCGCGTTCATCTCGCCTATTTAGGTTATCCAATAGCGGGAGATAAACTCTATATTAATAACGGAACAGCCTATTTAAAGGCTGTCGAAAAAACAATTTCAGATTCGGATTTAAAAGAACTTCAAGCGCCAAGACAAATGCTGCACGCTTTTAAATTGACGCTCCCTCATCCCCGCAAAGATAAACCGCTCCAAATATGCGCCGACTGGCCAAAAGATTTTAAAGCGGTCTTAAATTCCGCCCGGATTTCCGAAACAATCCAAGAGAGCGTCAAGGCTTTGCTAAAATGAAGACAGACCTCCTTGAAAAACAAAACCTTCTTATCGCTTCCTGTTGGAAAAATCCTGCCGCCGATGATCCTTCAGTTTTTCATGAGCGGAGGCTACGCTCTCTCTTTCCCCTATCTCGCCATTTATCTTAAAAAGGAACGTCAAATCCCCTTCTGGATCGTAGGAGTTTTTCTAACCTCAAGCCTTTTTCTTGCCGCAGCGGGGCGGCTGTTTGGAGGGTCTCTTTCAGACAAACTAGGGCGGCGCCCGCTTTTGACCTGGGGCATTATTGCGAGGACCCTCTGCGTTTTTTCTGTAGGAATGGCCATAGCCTATAGGGCGTCTTTTCCCGTCATCATTTTCATTGACTTTATTGGCGCCTTGGCCGCGGGAGGATTTAACTCCTCATTAATGGCTTGGGTTTCGGATCATTTTGAAGAGAGCTTGCGCGTCAAAGCTTATAGCGCGATGCGAACAACCGCCAATCTGGGATGGGCCGTCGGACCGGCCATCGCGGGGCTTGCGGTCGGGAAAGGATACGCGGTTCTTTTTTTAGGAACCTCCGCCGTTTATCTTTTCTGCGCCTTGGGGGTTTTATTTTTCATTGAAGAAAGCCATCCCCTAATATTAAAAGGCGAAAAAATCAACCACAAAATTTTTTCCTCCACTCTTTCTATTTTGCGCCATAAAAGATTTCCCCTTTTCTTTTTGGGAACCTTTCTCATTGGCGCGGTGATGGGCCATCTCATTGTTCCCTTGTCTCTCTATGCCACGGAAACTCTTAATCTTTCCCCCAAAGAAATTGGCCTTCTCTTTTCTCTCAATGGCGGAATGGTCGTCTGCTTTCAAGTCGGGCTTATCCATGCCCTCCGAAATCGCCGCCTGCCGCACATTCTCGCTTGGGGCGCCTTGGCCTATGCCTTAGGATATGCTTCTCTAGCCTGGGCTTCGGGACTTAAATCCTTAGAAATGGCAGTGGCCGTCGTTACTCTTGGGGAGATGGCAATCGCCCCTTCTTTATCGGCTCTTGCCTCTAATCTCAGCGCGCCTAATGAACGCGGACGCGCCTTGGGAGCTACGGGATTTTTCCATCAAATGGGATACGCCTTAAGCCCTTTGATTGGCGGCTTGGGACTCCAATTTTTTTCAAAAATGCGCCCTTGCCCTTATTGGTTTTTTGTCGGGGGTCTAGCTCTTTTAGCGGCCTTAGTCTTTGTCCGCGTCAAGGATTTCCCTCTCCGCGCCCCACCTCATCAATAATTGAGATAAGAACCCGTTCTACTTCTTCGGCGATTTTTTTAAGTTCAGGATTGGGAAACATTGATAAGAGAACCGTGGGTTTGACCGTTGATAGAACAACTTTCCCATTTTTTTCATAGGCGGCAATTCGGCAGGGAAGAAGATTTGAAATATCCATATTCCCATCGAGAATCTTCTGGGCCTGCTGAGGGTTGCAGACTTCAAAAATCAGGCAGTCTTTTTTAAAAGGAACCCCCTTCTCGTTCATTTTTTCTTTTAGGTTGTGCATCGTCAGAAGCCCAAATTTATGCCGGGCGGAAATTGTCCCTAGAGATTTCTCAACTTCAGAAATAGATCTTTCCGTCTCAATTTGATAGAGCATAATTTCTCCTTTGGCTAATATAATTTTCTAACAGCATTTTTGGGAAGGATCTTTGGGGTCCCCCCATCCAAGAGAGCGCAAAATATCCTCCATCAAGCACCAACGCGTAATTGAAGACTGAAGAAGATTTGCCCCCACAAAGGCCGTCAGCCATAAAAATTCCCGGCTGACCCAATAGGCTAGGGCCAAGCTAATCAAAATGAAACTGCCGGCAATCATCCTAATTTTTCTCTCTAAACTCATACATCCTCCTCATTATTTAGACTTTAAATTTTTTCCCATGAATAGATAATACAGAATCGGCACCGTGGGGACAGAAAGAAATGCCGCCGCCACCCCTCCCGCCATTAAAGACAGGGCTAAGCCCTGAAAGATAGGGTCAAACAAAATGACAACCGCTCCTAAAACAACCGCCGCCGCGGTCAGCAAAATCGGCCTAAAGCGAACGGCTCCGGCGTCAATAACCGCCTCTTTGATGGGCATACCCTGTCTCATTCTCAATTCGATAAAATCAACCAAGATAATTGAATTTCTAACCACGATTCCCGCTCCCGCGATAAATCCAATCACCGAGGTCGCGGTAAAAAAAGCGTGCATCAACCAATGAGCGGGGATAATTCCAATCAGGCTTAGCGGAATTGGGGTCATGATGATGAGAGGAACTAAGAAAGACTCAAACCAACCCACGACCAAAATGTAAATGAGGACCAACACCAAGGCAAAGGCCAGTCCCAAATCGCGGAAGACCTCATAGGTAATTTGCCACTCTCCATCCCATTTAAGCGCGTAATGCCGGGAATCGGGAGGCATGGAAGCGTAGTATTCTCGAAGGGAAATTCCCATTTTCTTAGCCGCTTCCTGAACCGGTTTTTCCAGTTTTAAGATTGCGTAGACCGGACTCTCTTCCCCGCCTGCGACATCCGCGATCACATAACTGACGTTCCTAAGATTCTTATGATAGATTGGCTCGTCGACATGGGTAGAAAATGGTTTAAGGAATTTCCCCAGGGAAATGACCGTCCCATTGCGGGATAAAACCGGAATCTGAGACAGGAAATGTCCGTCTTTTCTCTCCTCAGAATTGAGGCGAATTCTAATTTTAACGGGCTCTTGCTCATTGGGCAGATGGGCCAGCCCCAGGGTTTCGCCGTGAAGAGCCATTCGGGTCAAGCGAGCGATATTGGCGGGAACAATTCCGTTGAGGGTCGCTTCTTTTCTCCGGATAGAAAGACGTTCGAGCTTCTGGTTCCGAGTCGGGAAATAGCTATCCACATCGACGATCCCATTGGTTTTTCTAAGAACCTCTTCTATTTTTCGGGCAAAATCGTCTCTCTTTTTAGGATCAGGGCCGTAAAACTCAAAAACTAATGTCGACAAAACTGGCGGACCCGGGGGAACCTCGGCCACCTGATAGCGAGCCTTATATCGCGCGGCAATCGGAGCCAAAAGATTGCGGGCTTCTTGCGCGATCTCATGGCTGCTTTTCTTGCGATCCTTAAAATGAGTCAACAGGACGGAGATATCGGCGCCGTCGGGAGACTGCCTTAAAAAATAATGGCGGACCAGACCATTAAAATTATAGGGCGCGGCCATTCCGATATAATCAGCGACGTCTTTGACCTCCGGAATCTTCCGCAGGGCCGCTGACATTTGAATGGCAGCTTTCTGGGTTAAATTCAGCGAAGTTCCCTCCGGCATGTTCAAAATAATCTCAAATTCGTCTTTATTGTCAAACGGGAGCATTTTGACGATCACCGATTTAGACGCGATGAGGTAAAGAGAACCAAAAAGAAGCGCCGCAACAAAAATCAAAAATGACGAAGTGTTTAAGCGATTCTTTAAAATCCAACTCATGGTCTGCCGATAAAATTTATCGACAAAAGATTGGGACACGGCATGCTCTTGCTCCCCGGGTTTCCAGATTTCCAGGATATGGGAAAAAGCCCAGGGCGAAACGATGAAAGCGATCGCAATTGAAAAAATCATCGCAAAGGAAGCTCCGACCGGAATCGGGCGCATATAGGGCCCCATCAACCCGCGGACAAAGGCCATAGGCAGAACGGCCGCGATCACCGCCCAGGTAGCTAAAAGAGTTGGATTTCCAACCTCATCGGTGGCGTCAACCGCGAGCCGCCAAATTGAACGGCCATCTTTTAACTGATAATGCCGATGGATATTTTCGACGACCACGATCGCGTCGTCAACCAAAATACCGATAGAAAAAATCAGGGCGAAAAGGGTAATCCGGTTGAGCGTATATCCCGCCAGAAAATAGACAAGGAGCGTCAAAGACAATGTGACTGGAATTGCGATTAACACGACCAAGGCTTCGCGAAGCCCTAAGGCGACGGCAATTAAAAGAGTCACCGCGGCGGTCGCCAAGACCATATGAAAAAGAAGCTCATCTGATTTTTCCTTAGCCGTCTTTCCATAGTTTCTCATTACCGCGACATGAGCCCCTTTGGGAAGGAAAGTAGAGCGAACTCTTTGAAGGCGGGATAAAACTTGTTCGGCGACCACGGTCGCGTTTGAGCCTTTTCTCTTGGAAATGGCCAGGGTCACCGCGGGATAAACGACATCGTTTTGGGAGCCCCGAGGCGAAAAAAGAAGTTCTTTTTCCGGATGAGTGGGGCCATCTGAGATTTGAGAGACGTCTCCTAATAAAATCGGACGGCCTCCGGACACGCCGACTACGATCCGCTTGAGATCCGATTCAGAACGGATCAAGGAATCCGCGTCGACAGCGGTGTTTTCGTTGGATCCTCTATAATGACCGGAGGGAATGCGAAGATTCGAGCCCTGAATAATCCCAGCCAAATCCAGAGGAGTCAAACGATGTTGTCTGAGGCTCTTGACATCGAAATGAACAGACAAGCCCCGGCGCTGGCCTCCGATAATTTTGATTTGAGAGACATCGGTAATAGAGCTAAACTCGCGCCTTAAAGAGGCGGCGGCGCGGCGAAGAGAATAGCCGTCTAAATTTTCGCCCCATAGAGTCAAGACTAAAATTGGAACGTCGTCAATGGAGCGAGGTTTAATGATGGGCTTTCCCGCTCCCGGCGGCAAAAGGTTTTCATTGGAAAAAACCTTGGTATAAATTAAGGTCATCGCTTTTTCAAATGGCGTTCCGACCTTAAACCTGACGATAAACATGGCTTCGTTATTCTCAGCGGTGGAATAAATATATTCGACTCCCGGGATTTCCCATAATTTTCTCTCGCCCACGTCGATAATTCGCTCCTCCACTTCTCGTGGGCTAGCCCCGGGGAACGGAACAAAGATATCAAAGACGGGAACCTTAATTTGCGGATCCTCTTCCCTTGGGAGTTTCAATACGGCCAAGGCCCCCAATAAAAGCGAGGTAAAGATAATCAAGACCGTCAGTTTTGATTGAATAAAGGCTTGCGATATTTTCCCTGCTAAACCGAGATGTTCTGATTCGTTTTTCATTTATTTCCCGTCTCCAAATGCCGTTCTATTTTGACAATTCCAGTGGCGTCAAGATCCCCGGCTGAAAGAAGAATTCGCGCATATCCCGAATGGATGCCGAAAGAATCTTCCAGCAAGGCTTTTTGAGCCTGCATTTCCCCTTCTTCGGCTCTTAAGGCCTCAACAATGCTTTGCCGACCCTCGCGGTAAAGAGGGCCCACGAGTTTTAGAGCCTTTTGAGCGTGTTTAAGGGTTTCGGTTAGAATAGGTAGAGCCTCGGCAAAACCTTTATATCCTTCTACCGTTTCGATGATCTCCGAATGGATTTTTTGTTGAAGACTCCTTTCCTCTGCCGAGGCCTCTTGAACCTTGGCTTGAGCGATGGATTTACGAGCAAAATAGGAGGGATCGGCAATCGGGATTTGAGCCGCCAAACCCATCATCTTATCCGTGGCTAAGGGGCTAGCGCCGTTGGTGTTGCTGTCTAAAGTCGCAAAAGCCTGAACCTGGGGAAGCAAACTCAATTTTTCTTTTTGATGTAAAACCTCGGCGATAGACCGCCCTAGGCGGGCGCCTTGAAGCTCTGGACGGTGAATCAAAGCCTCCTCAAACAACTGGTCTTTATCTTTAATGATATAGACCGTGGGATATAATTGCCCCTTTAAATCCCATCTCTCATCGCTTGCGCCCATTAAGGTCATCAGCTGCCAGCGGGCTTCTTCAAGCATACGCCGGGATTGAATCAACCGCGCCTTCAGACCGCCTTCAATGGCTTGTGCCGCGTAAAAATCAGATCCCAGTATCAAGCCTTTGTCCTTGAGGCTTTTGGAATCGGAAATCTTTTTTTCCGAAGATTGAACTCTATGGGAAAGTTCATCAAGCATTTGCCTCTCAAGCAAAATCTGAAGATAGGCCTCGACCGCTTCAAAGCGCAAATTTTGCGCCAAGGCCTCTTTCTCTTTTTGACTGAGCTTAAACCCTAACTTCCCAGCTTGCTTCATGCTCTGAGTCTGAAATCCGCTAAAAACTGGAACGCTGAGTTGAAGAGCCGTGTCGATATTGTCGACATAGCCCGGATAATTGAGCGCGCCGAGATTAAAGTCTTGAGCGGTAAAGCTCCGCTGGTTTAAAAGAGAACCAAAGGCGTAAACCGGATCGTTTCCCCTTGTCATTAAACTCATCGCGCTTAGATTAGGGAGGTCTCCCGCTTTCGCTTCATTCTCCGAACCTCTGGCTTCCGCGACTTTAGCGTCTGCGTTTTGAAGATCGGGACTGGTCTTTAAAACCGCCTCGACCACATCCGAAAGGCTCAATATCTTAAGGTCTTCGGCAAAAACCCCGGCGTTTCCTCCAAGAATCACAATTCCCAGACCGATTAAAAAAGAAAACGCGAAAGAATGACTTTCTTTCGCGCTCTTGTGTTTATTTCTCTGTTTCATGAATTACTCAAAGCCTCCGTGTTTATTAGATGTAAAAGTAAGAAAAAGGATTCAAACGAAAGCAAAAGCTAGGCTTATCGGGGCGATGAGGCGTCCCAAAGTATCGGTTGTTTTAAATGGGACAAAAGGGCGGAAGTTTGATTGGGAAATTCCAGCGGAGGGCGCCAAGAATCAAGCTCTCGGACTCGCGGCAAAAGCGCATAAACCTCATCTCCGGGACAAGCGGTTTGATCATAGTCGCGATGGCCTTTAATCCGATTAGGAGAAATTTGGTATTTGTATGAGAGATAGCGAACCAAGGCCACCAAGGCTTTCATTTGAGCCCGGCTCAAATGATCATCAACGGGAGGGTTATAATCTCCCATGAGAGCGATTCCCAGATTGTCCTTATTAAAGCCTTCGGTATGGGATCCTTCGACATTTTCCGGCCGGCCCTCAATGATGTGCCCGCTTGAGTCAATCAGAAAGTGATATCCAATATCCCACCAGCCGCGCCCATTCATTTGAAAATCCTGAATAAAGCGAACTTCCTTCAAAGTCGAACTGAGAGAATGGGTCTCAATCCCCGCGGTATGATGAATCGTAATATAGTGGGGATGGGAAGGGGCAGAGGGATGAATCGGCCTGCGCGCGTGCCACTCCCGGCGGGAATGAATGAGAGGTTTTGGCCAAGCTAAATTTTGTTTAAAAGACGCTGGTTGATAAGAAGCGCCGGAATCAGCAGAAACCGCATGTTGTTCAGGCGAATGGATAAAGACCGCGGCCTCAATAACCTCCATTGAGAAGAAACTTCCGGGATCGTTAGAGACGGCGCGAACGCGCAAGGCCCCCGAGCCCGAACCAATAGAGACTTTCGCCCAAAATCGCCCTTGCGGGAAAACATGAAGAGATCCTATTTTCCAATTTGACCAATGGCCCTGCCCGTCAGAACGCGCGAATTCCAAAATAATTCCAGGTCCAGCCCCAAAACCGCTAATTAAAGCGGAATCCCAAGGATGATTGATTTCAAAACTGGGGCCGCTGTCATAGAGCACGGCTCCCTTGTTTGAATTAGATGGCGGGAAAGAAGAAAAACCCGCGTGATTGTTAAAAAAGACGGGCCAACCGATATCCTCGGCAAAGGCGGAATTTAAAAAGAATAAAAGCGTCGCCGCCATGAAAAGCTTTCTCATCCTTGTAGTATAGATGAATTAAGACAAAATCAATAGGGCCAAAGGGCCTAGATAAATTGTGCCAAAAGTCCTATTCGACTAGTTCGACATCAGATCTGTTTCAAGAAACTTATAGTTAAAAGGCGGAGTTGAAATCCTTGATATCTAAGGTTCAGCGGAAATTCATCCAGGTCGGGATGAACGCTCCGTGATTTCTTTTTTATCGCCCGCGTTTTTTGTGGTGGTAGGAGGATTGGGGACGTTTATTGGGAACATGCGGCGGATGAAGCGGCTTTTCTTTCTCGCGTTCATCAAAAATCTCGGGAGCCATCAAAGTGAGAAAGCGGCCGATGACCTCGCCCAAGGTCATCTTGCCGGCCGCGCGCTCCCAGTCCGGGCCTAACAAATCGGTCGCGCGCTGAAAATGCTTCTGTTCCTCAAAACGAGCGAGGATCTTTGATATTTTTTTGCCGGCAACTTCGCGGCGGCCGGGAATTTTTCCCTCACGAAGACGCGTTTTGGTCATGTGCTCAAGGCGATTGACCAAGGCACGGGTCGCCGGCGCAACAAGGCTAATGGCGATGCCGGCTTTTCCGCTGCGGGCTGTCCGGCCGATGCGGTGAACATAAAGCTCCAGTTCTCTTGGAATTGAATAATTGATCACGTGGGTCAGCTCCTTGACATCGAGCCCCCTTGAAGCCACATCGGTGCAAACCAAGATATTCGTTTTTTTGTCCCGAAAAGCGCGCATCGTGCGCTCCCGCTCATCTTGGGACTTATCTCCATGCAGGCAGTCAACCTTGTAGCCTTTGTCCAATAGATATTGGGTCAAATCCATCACGAGAGATTTTGTCTGACAAAAAACCAAACCATAGAAATTATCGGCCAGATCAATGAGTTTGCGGAGAATTTCTGGCTTATCTGACTCACGAACAATGTAATAAATTTGTTCCACCGTGCTTGAGAGCATCTCGGTTCGATTGACCTGGGTCATTTGAGGTTTTCTGAGATAGGTGTCGGCGACTCGGCGAACTTGGCCGCTCATTGTCGCTGAAAAAAGCCAAATATGGCTTGACTCTCGCGGCGTCGCGCGCAGTATTTTTTCCAAATCTTCTTTAAACCCCATCGAAATCATTTCGTCGGCTTCATCTAAAACGACGACCTTGGCGTCCTTGAGATTGAGAGATTTTCTGTCAATGTGATCAATGATGCGTCCGGGCGTGCCCACGATAATTTGCGCGCCGCGTTTAAGACCTTCAAATTGGTCCGCGTATCCCGTGCCACCGTAAATCGGCAGCGCTTTGATTCCCTTATATTTCCCAAGCAGGTTGATTTGTCCGGAGACTTGAAGCGCAAGCTCCCGTGTCGGGCAAAG
Source organism: bacterium (assembly GCA_021810245.1). Taxonomy (GTDB): domain Bacteria; phylum Elusimicrobiota; class Elusimicrobia; order UBA1565; family UBA9628; genus JAKAQV01. Next base: position 44,780 of record JAJZJF010000003.1, on the reverse strand, counting down.
GATAACGCCTTGAACGCGCTTTGCGTGAGCATCGATTTTCTCTAAAAGCGGGATGCCGAAAGCGGCGGTTTTCCCCGTTCCAGTAGCGGCCAAACCGATAAAATCGACGTCACCTCCCAAAAGGATCGGCAGAGCCTGCTGCTGGATCGGCGTTGGCGTCGTAAATCCCAGCTCGTGAACGGCGCGAGCGAGAGGCTCTGTCAGTTTCAAATCTTTAAATGTATTCAAGCTTAGATTGTATCACTTGCCCGCCCCCGCCGGAGTGACGGCTGCGTGACAAGAGTTAAATGAAGCGTCCTAAGACCTTAGCGTTGGGTTTCAAATTCTTCCCAGCGTTTGAACGCGGCTTCGACGGCCAGCCGCGCGGAATTGAGGCGATCTTGGCGTTTGGAGAGTTCCACGGCATCGGTGGCAACGACTGGATCTTCAAGAGCCATTTGAGCTTTGGCCGCTTGGGCTTCCGCCTCGCGGATTGCGGCCTCGATGTCTCTTAACTCTTTTGTTTTTTTCGATGTGAAATCGGACTTTTTATTCTCTTCTTGAATCGACGAAACTCCTTTTTCTTTTGCTCTCCAATCTTCCCATTGAGAGAGATCGGCGAAAAATCGGGCATTTCCTTTTCCATCAAGAGATAAAATCTCGCGGCTGACCCGGTCGAGGAGATAGCGGTCGTGCGTCACGAGAACAAGCGCCCCCGGAAAATCGAGCATGCTGGACTCCAGAACCTCCAGAGACTGGAGATCTAAATCGTTGGTCGGCTCATCAAGAAGCAGGACATCCGCGGGTTTGAGCATGAGCCGGGCAATGAGAACGCGCGATTGCTCGCCGCCCGAAAGCCGCGAGAGAGAAAAATCAAGCTGCTCTTGTCGAAAGAGAAACCTGGCGGCCCAGCCGTAAACATGGATACGGTTTCCTTTGTAAAGAACATGCTCTCCATTTGGACAAAGGGCCTTTTTTAAACTCAGGCCCAAATCCAGTTGCTCGCGATGCTGATCAAAGGTCACGACCTGCAGTTGATCGGCCTTCTTGAGAGTTCCTTCATCCGGAAGCGCCTCTCCCGACAGAAGTTTAAGCAAGGTGCTTTTCCCGCTGCCGTTTTCTCCCAGAAGCCCCAGCTTGTCTCCCGGGCCCAGGGTCAAATCCAGCGGCCCAAAAAGCTTCTTGCCGCCCATGCTTTTTCCAATTTTTGAGGCCGTGATGAGTCGTTGAGTTTGTCTCTCGCTGCCGGAAAAATCAATATTGGCGGCCCGGCCCTGGGCATTGCGATATTTAAGCTCGGAAAGATCTCCCATGAGTTCTCCGGCTCGGTCGATGCGAGCCTGTTGCTTAGTCGTGCGCGCCTTGGGGCCGCGACGTAGCCACTCGATTTCGCCGCGCACGATATTGCGCACTGAATCCTCGCGCGCGGTCTGCGCGGCCAAGAGAGCCTCGCGGTTTTCCAAAAATCGACTGTAATTGCCTTGGCTGCTGAAATGCCCTTCGGGATAACGCTTATTAAGTTCAATCACGCGATTGGTCACGCGCTCAAGAAAACGACGGTCATGAGTGACGACCAAAAATGAAAACCTCAAAGCAGACAGTATTTTTTCTAGCCACAGCACTCCTTCAAGATCGAGATGATTGGTGGGCTCATCCATCAGCAGCAAATCCGGCTCGCGCAGGACTTTCGCGATAATCGCCAAACGCTTGCGCCAGCCGCCCGAGAGTTTTGAGACTAATTCTTCGGGATTACGAAAGCCGGCTTTATCAAGCCCCTCTTCCACGCGCAGATCCACTTCATAATCTTCAAGACCCAAGTCTTGAAGAGCCAACGCGAGACTTTCACGAACGCTAACGCCTTCATGCGCGTTTTCCAAGCGATCATCCTGGGCCAAATAGTCGAGCTTAAGACCACGGCGGATGGACAAAACTCCGCCATCGGAGGTCTCGCGTCCGGCCAAAATCTTAAGGAGAGTGGATTTCCCCGCTCCATTGGGGCCGATGAGCCCTATTCGCTCGCCTTTAAAAAGCCCAAAGGTCAGATTTTCAAAAAGAGGCCGCGCTCCGAAGCTTTTGGAAAGATTTTGACAGCTAAGAAAGATTTCCACTCCAGTTATTATCGCATTTCTCATTATATATCCAAGATGATTATTCTATACCCAATTATCACCGGCACGTTGAGGACCCAAAACGAAAACTCCTATAATAACTTTCTCCGATTGATTCGCGGAGACCTGACAATGATCAATCTCGATCGCCCCCTCTGCGTCTTTGACTTGGAAGCGACCGGCACGGATGTCCAACAGGACCGAATCGTGGAGATTTGCGTGCTCCGCCGGGAAATAGACGGGAGAGAAATCCTCTTCTCATCTCTCGTCAACCCAGGCGTGCCAATTCCTGCGGAAGCCAGCGAAATCCATCACATCACCAATGAGATGGTCGCGCATCAGCCCCGCTTTGCCGATCTCGTTTCCCCCGTTCTCAAGATTTTTGAGGGAGCCGATCTTTCGGGATTTAACGCCGCCAAATACGACATTCCGCTTCTTTCCGCGGAATTTAAACGCGCGGGAGTCGATTGGCCTGGCCCCAATCGTCGGGTCATCGATTCTTTTACTATTTTCTCCCGAAAAGAACGCCGAAATCTCTCGGCCGCCTATCAATTTTATTGCGGGAAAGATTTATCAGGCGCGCATCGCGCCGAAGCGGACGTTCGGGCAACTGCGGAAATTCTCTGGGCTCAAGTGGACAGATATCCCGATCTCCCCAAAGACGCGGCGGGCCTTGACGCCTGGTGCGCGCAAAGCGACCCCAACCGCGTGGATCCCGATGGAAAATTCATCTGGAAAAACGGAGACGCCGTCTTTGGTTTTGGAAACAAGCATCGCGGCAAAACGCTCCAGGAAGTGCTCATGACCGATCGCGGATATTTTAACTGGATGATCGAGAAAGGAAATTTTAACGCCGATGTGGTCCGAATCTGCCGGGAAGCTCTCTTGGGAAAGTTTCCCGTCAAAAAAATCTAACCCCCTTTATTCTACTAGTCGGGATGACTTCTGAGGAGTTTAGGTTTTTTCGCGCTCGACATGAAATTGACGAAAATCTCCCCAATGAAGCTGCGCGGCGGATAGCCCTACCAGAACCGCTGTCTCAGCTCGCAAAATACGGCCTCCCAAAATCCAGGACACGGCTTTACCCTGTAGCTTTTTTCTCTCTTCACCTGAAAAACCGCCTTCAGGACCAATAAAAAGTAATATTTTCTGTGGATTTTTTGCCGGCTCCGCAGCCGCTTCGCCTAGAAGATCAAGGCACAGAGACAAATCCGCCTGGGCCGCTATTGAAGACGAGAGAAACTCGTCAAAGGAAAGCGGAGGCAAAAGTTCAGGCAGCGAACTCCGGCGACATTGTTTCGCCGCGCGAATGATTTGTCCGGGCCAGGCATGAGCTTTTTCATGGTCAAGCCCCTCAGACTGAACGGAGTGTTTAGTCAAGAGAGGAACAATACGAGAAACCCCAAGCTCGGTCGCTTTCTGCGCAACAAAAATCATTCTTTGCCGCGCTAAAACCGCGCACGCGAGAGTGATATCAACTGAAGGCTCCGGCGAAACTAGAAATTTCTCGTACGGAACGGCAAGACCGCCAGCGCTTTGCAATTCCTTGAGGCTTGCCCTAAAAAAAACTCCGGAAGCGTCCTTGAGAGTAAAGGCTTCCTTCGGGTTGACTTCACGCCGAATGAGGCGCTGAGCCATACTGCGGTCAAATTTAAAAGGAACTCCCAATTCCAGAAACGGGAATTCAAGAGCCCCATCGGGCGCCGCGCTATAGGATGGTTTCATTGAAAAATCTACGCGACTCTGGCGCGAGCAATGCCAAACTCTCTTGCCACCGCCGATCGCGTAAGGCCTTAATACCAACGAGGAAACGCCTAAAAGAGTTTCTACGCTTTTTTATTTTCCTCGACGAATTTGCGGATATCCTCGATGTGCTCAAGGACAAGAGCCGCTTTGCTTAGGCCGAACTGAAACGGGTATTTGTCCTCGGCATTCCGCTTGAGGATAATCATTTTGTTGCCCTTAAACTCTCCGTATTCAACCATTCCCATAATTGCCTCCTGAAATTAACGTCTTTTAAAAAAAGAGAAGAGTAGACTCAGCGCCACGCTAATAATGAGAGAACTCGTTAAGGGGAAAAAGAAGCTGAAATTTCCCCGCCGGATCTGAATATCTCCCGGCAAATGCCCCAGATAAGGGATTTTCCCTGCCAAAAGAAGAATAAGCCCTAGCGCAATCAGCCCGCCTCCGGCGAAAATAAGCGAACGCCCCAAAGTATGGGCCATAGAACTATCTAAAACAGGCAAGTTTCTCTCTAAAGGCTGCCATGGGAATCCCCCTTGGTATTTGTTGATGCGATATCTCGCCTTAACCCCATTCCTGGGAAAAAAATCCGCGACGCCGTCCGATAGGCTTTCCGGCGAGCATCTGAAAGTTTAGGAGCTGTTCCGACCACGCTTAAAACTCGCCCACCCGAGGTCCGCCATTTTCCATTTTGAGATGCGGTTCCGGAATGAAAAATTTGAACCTCCTGGCGTTTTCGTTCTAGCCCCCTAATTGGCCTTCCTATTTTAATTTTTTCCGGGTATCCTTGCGAAACCAAATTAACGCAGACCGAAAAATCTTTCCGAACTTTAAGCCGCATTACTTTCAATCTCTTCCGGGTTGTCGCCATAAAAAATGAGAGAATGTCCGATTCAATCAGCGGCAAAACGGCTTGAGTTTCCGGGTCTCCCAAGCGGCAATTAAATTCTAAAACCTTTGGCCCACTCTCCGTCAAGATAAGGCCGCAATATAAAATTCCTCGGTAATCCATCTTTTCTTGTCGAATTCCGCGCAGAACTTTTTTAAAAATCGCATTCACTTCTCGTTTTATCTTGGCGGAAACGGAAACAGGCGCAAAGGCCCCCATGCCGCCGGTATTCGGGCCGAGGTCTCCATCTTGAAGACGCTTATGATCGCGGCTCAATGGGAGAAAGACGAAAGACTCGCCATCGATAAGGGCCATCGCGCTCAATTCCGGACCCTGCAAGAATTCTTCGATCACGACACAACTGCCAGCTTCCTTAAATATTTTGTCTTCCATCAATTTCTTGGCGCTCAAGAGGGCCTCTTTTTTGTTTCTACAGATAAAAACGCCTTTTCCGCCAGCAAGCCCGCTGGCTTTAACCACTACAGGCCTCTCCGGGGTTTGAGCGAGATAGCGGGCGACCTTATCAAAACTTTCAAAAACTTTGAAATCGGCGGTGGGAATTTTATATTTCACCATAAACGCCTTCGCGAAGGCTTTGGAAGATTCCAGTCTCGCCGCTCTTTGGGTGGGGCCGAAACAGGCGATTTTTCGTCTTTTAAGTTCGTCGGCGACCCCGGCCGCCAAGGGAGCCTCAGGACCGACGACAACCAAGGAAATTTTATTTTTCTTGGAAAAACGGGCGAGCTCATCTGGATTTAAGATGTTGAGGTCCACGCAGTGGGCAATGAGAGAAATCGCGTCAGATCCTGGCGCGCAAAAAAGAGTTTCCAATTGAGGACTCCGGGATATTTTTTCGCAAAGGGCGTGCTCCCTTCCCCCGGAACCCAAGACCAAGACCTTCAACGCTCAAGGCCCCCTTTCCCGGCCGCAATTGGCATCTGATCAGGCGTTGGAGTCGGATAATTTTTAGTAAAGCAGGCATCGCAAAAATGAGCGCCCCCGGCGGCCTCAAGCATCGCTTCCAAACTAAGATAATGGAGGCTGTCGACTCCAATAAACTCACGGATTTCATCTAAACTACGTTGATTGGCGATCAAGGCTTCGGATTTAGGCGTATCAATTCCATAATAACAGGAAGAAATAATCGGAGGGCTGGTAATTCCCATATGGATTTCTCGAGTTCCCGCATCTCTTAAACTCTGGGCAATCTTGCGGGAGGTGGTTCCGCGGACGATTGAATCGTCAATTAAGATGACTTTTTTGCCTTTAAGAGCTTCTTTAACTGGACTTAATTTCAAATCAACCGCGATCTCTCTAAGAGCTTGGCTGGGGCGGATAAAGGTGCGGCTGATATAGTGGCTGCGCACAAGCCCGACCTCAAAGGGAATCTGAGATTCTCTTGAAAATCCAAGCGCCGCCGGAACTCCGGAATCGGGAACCGGCATCACTATATCCGCTTTAACCCCTTTCATTTCTTGCGCTAGAGCCCGGCCTAAGGCTTGCCGGACAGACTGAACCCCTTTTCCAAAGACCAATGAATCAGGACGGGAGAAATAGACCAACTCAAACACGCAACGCGAAAAGGTTTTACGAATTGGGATTTTTACGCTTTTTAAAATTCCTTTCTTAATAAAAACAATCTCCCCCGGCTCGATTTCCCGGATATAAGAAGCCTTAATTAAAGACAAGGCGGTGGTCTCGGAGCTGACGACATAAGAATCGCCTAATTTGCCAAGTACCAAGGGACGAAATCCGTGGGGGTCGCGGCAGGCAATCATCTGATCAGGGGTTAAAATCACCAGAGAATAAGCTCCCTCGATGACCTGAAGAGCTTCTATCAAGGATTCTTCAAAATCCCCCTTTCCATGAGCGATTAAATGCAAAACCGCCTCGGAATCGGTTGCGGAATGAAAAATCGCTCCGCGTTCTTCCAGGTTTTTTCTGATGCTTGGGGCATTGGTCAGATTGCCGTTGTGTCCCAGGGCCAAAACTCCATGCCTGGTTTTAGAGACCAAGGGCTGAGCGTTTTTTATATGACTAGAGCCGGTCGTTGAATAGCGCACATGCCCGATGGCCGAAACCCCGCTTAGCTTTTCAATTCGCTTTTCTGAAAAAACATCGGAGGTAATTCCCATTCCAACATGAAAATTGATATTCCCGTGCGCTGTGGACGCGATCCCAGCCGACTCTTGACCGCGATGCTGAAGGGCAAAAAGGCTTAAATAAGTTAAATGCGCCGAGTCTGGATGATTTTCAATCCCGAAAATTCCGCACATGGGAAAATTTTAACCCCGGCAGTAGTCGACTGCGTTTTTTAAAATAGCCAGGCCAAAGGCCTGTTTTTGAAAAGTCTGCCTCGTCCAATTGGGATGCTGGTAATTTTTTGTGTATCTTTCCGGGTGGGGCATCATTCCCAGACAATTACCCTCCGGGTTAGTCAAAGCCGCGATATTAAAAACCGAGCCATTGGGGTTGGCCGGGTATGGCGCGATTTTTCCGTCATCTGAAACATACTGCATCGCAATCGAGCGATTGCGTTTTAAATCTTCAAGCTGCTTGGGACTTCTCAAGACTAATTTTCCTTCTCCATGAGCGACCGGCAGCTCAATCATCTCAGGAAGCCCCCTGAAAAACAAAGAGGGGTTCTGGGTGTTGATGCGCAAATGCACCCAGCGATTTTCAAAACGCCCAGAATCATTGGTAATCAGGCTTGCGCTCTGTTCACAAGAAGGCGAAAAGGGTAATACTCCCGCCTTAACCAGTACCTGAAACCCGTTACAGATTCCGATGACTGGGCGCCCCATCCGGATAAAATTTTTAAGATCGCCAATATGAAGTTTTACTTGCGCTGCCAGAATTTTACCGGCTGAGATTTCATCCCCGTAAGAAAACCCTCCTGGGATGACAAAGATATCGTAATCCAAAAGACGCACGCGTTTTTCTTTAAATAAGTGAAGCCCGACAATCTCGGGCCTGGCCCCTAAATCAGAAAAAGCGTTGGAGGTTTCAACGGCGCAATTGGTTCCCGGGGCGGATAAAATCAAAACCTTGGGCGCTTTCACGACAAGACCGTCCTCTGCCATGCCGCCTTAAACGGAGCCACCGGCTCTTCAAACAGGACCAGCCCGTCTAATCCGATAATTTTAATAATGGGGTTTGCGATACTAGCCCCAATTTTTTTAACGCAAGAGCCCTTGACGCATTTAATAAAAGCCGCTTCATTTTCGGGTTTGACTTCCAACAATATCCGACTGGGAGTCTCGGAAAACAATAACACATCGGCTGAATAAATAGGCTTCTGTTTGGGAATGGCGTCCAAATCAATCATCGCCCCAAATTCTCCGGAGAAAGCCATCTCGGTCAAGGCCGCCAAAAGCCCGCCTTCGGATAAATCATGGGCGGAGGCGACCAACCCCTTGGAAATCGCCTTGGAAACCGCGGCAAAATTTCTTTTGGCGCAACGAACGTCCACGCGCGGAACATTTCCGCCGGCGACTCCGTTTAATTCATTATAAAGAGACCCGCCCATGTCTTCCCCGGTTTGACCGACGATATAAAGCGAATTTCCCGGACCTTTCATGTCCATGGTAGTGGCCTTTTCGATATTAGGAATCGGAGCAATCGAGGAAATAAGAAGGGTTCCTGGGACGGAAATTGTTTTCCCAAAAGCGTCTTTTGACTCATTATAAAGGCTGTCTTTCCCGGAAATAAAGGGAACCTGAAATCCCAGAGACGCGTCGCGGCAACCCAAGGCCGCTCGCACTAATGAACCCAAAACCTGGGGATTTTCGGGATTGCCCCAACAGAAATTATCTAAAAACGCGGCGCGAGAAATATCGGCCCCCACGCAAAGAATGTTCCGAAGGGCTTCGTCCGCGCAAAGCCAAGCCATTAAATAAGGATCCAGCTTTCCCGAAGCAGGGTTGAGGCCATGCCCAACGGTAAAACCGGACAAATCCGAAGTGTCTCCAGTCGCCGCCTGCGGCCAGATGACGCAAGCATCTCCAGGACCGTCATGCCGCGCCCCTTGAAGCGGCTTAATCACGGTACCGCCTTGAACTTCGTGATCATATTGCCGAATCACCCATTCGCGGCTACAGACATTTAAATGCGATAAAATTTCCTTAAGCTGTTCCGGTAAGGGCTTCGACTGATGAGGCACTCGGGATCCTGATGCTTTTACAGGATTATAGACGGCCTTTTTTTCTCCTACCGGAAGCCCGTTGTTAAGAAATTTAAGCGAGAGATTAACCAAGTTCTGCCCGTTCCAGGAGACTTCAATACGGCCCGTTTTGACAAATTCGCCGATCACGCGAATTTTGACTCCTTCATCGGCAAAAACTTTTTCAAAAGCCTTTAAATTGGAGGGAGGAACGGAAAAAACCATCCTCTCTTGGGATTCCGACACCCAGATTTCCCAAGGCTCCATATCGGAAGCCTTGAGAATCTCTTTTTCAAGAAAAACGCGAGCCCCGATGATATCCGCCATTTCGGTGACGGCCGATGAAAACCCTCCCGCTCCGCAATCGGTAACCGAGCGGTAAAGCTTTTGGTCCCGCGCTTTTAAAAGCGCTTCCATGACGCGCTTTTCATTGAGCGGATGTCCAATTTGAACCGCGGTTGAGTGATCGTCTCCGTTTAAATTGGCGGAGGAAAAAGTAGCCCCATGAAGCCCGTCTTTGCCGGTCAACCCTCCGGCGGCCACAATTAAATCTCCCGGGCGAATTTCTTTTTTGACCGCTTGAGCTGGCAAAACCCCAACGCAGCCGACAAAAACAAGGGGATTTAAGGCATATCCATCGTCGAAATAAAGCCCGCCCGCCGCCGTCGGAATTCCCATTCGGTTTCCATAGTCCCTAACTCCGGCGACAAGACCGCGCAGGATTCTTTCCGGAGAAAGTGCGGAGGTCGGCAATGGCAGTTTTTTATTTGGAGGAGCCACACAGAAAACATTGGTTGATAAAACGGGTTTCGCGCCAAGACCTGCGGCTAAAACATCCCGAATGACCCCGCCAAGACCGGTCTCCGCGCCGCCCTTGGGCTCAATAGCGCAAGGATGATTGTGGGTCTCGACTTTAAAGGCCAAGGCCCATTTGCCTTTATTGCCAAAGCTGACGATTCCAGCATTGTCTTTAAAAACCGACAAGCACCAGGGCTTTTTAGTCTGACGGGTGGCTCGCGCGATGGTTTCCTCAAAAAGATTTTTGATTAAAACCGTTTTAGAGCCCTCCTGATAGCGAATGGGAGACTTAAAGGTTTTATGCCGGCAATGCTCCGACCAACTTTGGGCGATTGTCTCTATTTCCGCGCGAGTGGGGTTTCTTTTGAGAGACCTAAAATGCGCCTGAACGGTTAAAATTTCTTTTTCGTTGAAGGACCAAAGATTTTGAACGCTTAAATTCATTAACTCTTTGGGGGTCAGGGAGTTGAAATCAGCAATCTCCCGAGAAGACTTGATCTCGCTTTCTATTTTTTCGGTCATGAACAAGCCGTCACTGAATAAAGGTGAATGATTGGATTTAAAAGGCATTTCGCGGCCGCCGCTTCAATCTGGGGTTTGCCGCATTTAGATTCGATTTTATAGACCGAAGAAACGCGGACAAAATCCGGAGCGGGAAAGCCCATCTCAATCATCGCGCTTTTTATGGTATCGGCCTCTGGGTCTAAGACCGTGGGTTTAAGCTTGACCTCAATTTTCCAAAAGGGCCCTTGGCTTGAGGGCATTTGAGACAAAACTCGGAAGTCCTCGATAATCTGATCGCAAAGAAGATCGCGGCTTAAGCGATTGATATGGGTGACGGTGAAATTTCCGCGAATTTCATAGAGGCGGCTTCTGCGTACCCGAACAACCGAAGGGGCTCCGGAGGATTTCAAAAGAGACGCCGTAGACAAAGATTCCGCATCGCCATATTCTGATTTCAGTGAAACCTCTATTTTATGTGTCGCCGCCGCAATCATTAGGCCTTTATCATCTTTAAAAATTGAAGGTATCGGCTTTGGGTCTGTTCGACAATTTCTTGCGGAAGCATCGGCGGCTTTGAGTTCTTATCCCAGCCTGTTTTTTCTAAATAATCCCGAATGAATTGTTTGTCAAAACTGGCCGGAGACGAGCCGGAACGGTAGAGCCTGGCATCCCAAAATCGAGAGGAATCCGGCGTCAGCATTTCATCAATGACCATCAGTTCAGAGCCGACAAAACCGAATTCAAATTTGGTGTCGGCCAAGATGAGACCGCGAGATCTGGAATAATCAGAGGCAAACTCGTAAATTTGGAGGGTGGCTTTTTTAAGCTTTGAGGCGGTTTCGGATCCGATCAGGGATTTAAGTTCTTCAAATGAGATATTTCGATCATGCCCTTGATCGGCCTTGGTAGACGGAGTAAACAAGGGATGGGGCAGAATCGAGGCTTCCAGCAAGCCTTCCGGCAAAGGCTCTCCGCAAATCGAGCGGGATTTCTTATATTCTTTAAAACCCGAGCCAGCTAAATAACCCCGAGCGATACATTCAGCGTCTACGCGCTTGGCTTTTTTGACCAACATCGTCCGCCCTTCCAGATTTTCCCACAAAGCCTGAGCGCTTGAAGGCAGTTGTTTTCTGATTTCTCCGAGGTCGGCCGTGATCAGATGATTGGGCATTATCTTTTTAGTCAGCTCAAACCACAAGAGACTTGCCGCGGTTAAAATCTTTCCCTTGCCCGGAATTGGACTTTCCAAAACCCAATCAAAGGCGGAGAGACGATCCGTGGAGACAATCAGAAGCTTATCTCCCAAATCATAAACATCCCGAACCTTGCCTTCTCTCAGCAACGGAATTCCCGCCACCTCTAATGGATCCGCGCTTAAGTTTTTCATTCCCATTCAATTGTCGCAGGGGGCTTTGAGGTGATGTCATAAACCACCCGGTTAATTCCACTAACCTCTCGCGTAATCCGGTCAGAAACGCGGCGAAGCAGATTTTCCGGCAAACGCGCCCATTCCGCCGTCATTCCGTCGACGCTGGTGACCGACCTAAGAACGACGGCGTTTTGATAGCTTCTTGAATCTCCCATGACTCCAACAGTTTTGACCGGCAATAAAACCGCAAGGGCTTGCCAAACCTGCGAATAATATCCCGCTTTCTTGAGTTCATCGACAAATAGAGCGTCGGCCTTGCGGAGAATTTCTAGTCTCTCTTGATTAACCTCGCCAATCACTCTCACCGCCAGCCCAGGTCCCGGAAAAGGATGGGCCAATAAAATCTCATCTGGAATCTCAAGTTCCGCTCCCAATCGCCGAGCCTCATCTTTAAAAAGAAAACGCAAGGGCTCGATTAATTGCAAGCTCATTTTTTTGGGCAGGCCGCCGACATTGTGATGGCTTTTAATCACCGAGGATGGGCCGCTAACAGGAGAGGACTCAATGACATCCGGATACAAGGTTCCTTGGGCCAAAAAAGCTGCGGACTTAATCTGGCGGGCTTCTTTCTCAAAAACATCGATAAAAGTTTTCCCGATTATTTTGCGTTTTTTCTCCGGATCGCTAACACCCTTAAGGCGTTTGAGAAAAAGTTTGGAGGCATCGATAATTTTTACGTTAATCCCCAAGGATTTTCCTAAGACCGTTTCCACCCGTTCCCTTTCGCCCAAGCGCAAAAGCCCAGTGTCGACAAAAAATGCGTGGAGCCTAGAACCAATCGCTTTGTTAATTAAAGCCGCCGCTACTGAGCTATCGACGCCGCCAGAAACGGCGCAGACAACGCTCGATTTTCCCACCTGAGCCTGAATCTGAGCAATGGCTTCCTTTAAGACATAAGGAATTGTCCAATGAGATTTGATTCCGCAAATATTGCGCGCGAAATTTTCGAGGATTTTCCCGCCTTGGCTGGTGTGAGCGACCTCCGGGTGGAATTGAAGCCCGTAAATTTTCTTTTTCTCATCTTCAATGGCCGCGATGGGACAATCTTCCGTCTCGGCGATAACCTTAAATCCATTTCCCAAACTTTCGACGCTATCACCGTGGCTCATCCAAACTCTAAACAAGCCGGAAACCCCGCTAAAAATCGCGCTTTCTTTGAGCGACCGAACTTCCGCCTCGCCGTATTCCCTTCGGTTTGAGGACCTAACCTTCCCGCCATGCTCGTGAACCAAGAGCTGCATCCCGTAACAAATACCCAAAATGGGAATCCCCAATGAAAAAAGGTCGGAGGAAGTCTTCGGAGCATTTTTATCCAAAACCCCTGAGGGGCCACCAGAAAGAATGATGCCCTTAGGGGCTATTTCAGAAATTTTCTCCTTGGATATGGAAAAAGGGACGATCTCGCTAAAGATCTCAAGCTCGCGCAAACGCCTTGCCAATAATTGAGTATATTGGCTTCCGAAATCGAGGATGAGAATTTTTTCCGACGGCCTGACGCTTTTAAAGATTTCTAAAGCTTGGCCCCTCATTTCCCCATCCCAATTCTCTGGGTTCTCTGAAAAATTTTTCCTTCAGTCCTAATCGCTGGCGCGATAATGATTTCGGCAGACTGCATTTCTCTGATATTGGAAGCCCCAAGAGACCCCATGCAGGTTCTCAAAGCTCCCACCAAATTCTGAGAGCCATCGTCTAAACGCGAAGGACCGTATAAAATTTCTTCAAGGCTGCCGGTAATTCCCACCTGAATCCGCGTTCCCCGCGGAAGATTTTGATGTGGAGTGGCCATCCCCCAATGAAAACCTTGTCCCGGCGCTTCCTTGGATCGCGCAAAGGCCGACCCGACCATCACCCCATCGGCTCCACAGGCGATTGCCTTGCAGATATCGCCCCCGGAAGACATTCCGCCATCGGTGATGATAGGCACATAGCGCCCTGTCCTCTTGTAGTAATAGTCTCGAGCGGCGGCGCAATCAACCGTCGCAGTGACCTGGGGAACGCCCAAGCCCAAAACCCCCCGCGTCGTACAAGCGGCCCCGGGGCCTACCCCAATCAAAAGCCCGGAAACTCCGATATCCATTAATTCCGAAGCAACCGTATAAGTCACGCAATTTCCCACAACGACCGGAATCTTCATTTTTTTGCAGAAAGCGCCGATATTAAATGGCGTGTATTTCTTGGCTTGATGCCTGACCGTGGTCACCGTTGACTGAACGACAAAAAGATCGCACCCCGCTTCTTGGGCGATGAGGCCGTATTCATCGGCGTTTTGAGGAATGGTGGAAACCGCGCAGGAAACCTTAGCGGCCTTAATTTCGGAGACTCGCTTGGCAATGAGTTCTTTTTTAACCGGCTTTTGGTAAATTTCCTGAACCAGGCCCGTCGCCTCTTCAGGGCTGGCCTGCGCGATTTGATTTAAAACTTCGCGGGGATTTTCATAGCGGGTGTTGACCCCGTCTAAATTCAGAACTCCCAACCCGCCTTGTTTTCCCATGGCGATGGCAAAGGCTACATCGACAACGCCGTCCATTGCGGAGGCGAGAAAAGGGATTTCGAGGTTAATGGGGCCGATAGATAAGCGCGTATCTACCTCATCTGGGTTGATCGTCAAGTCTCCAGGGACCAGAGCTATTTCGTCAAATCCGTAAGCCCGCCGGGCCTGCCTGTCTCGTCCAATAAAAAAAGACATTGCCACCTCCCTTCAAGAGATATGATACAAAATACATAGACGCGAAGAAACCGGTTTTTTGTATCATAGCCCAAGGAGACCCTATGAACCGCCTGAATGGACTTTTAACGACCTTAGTTTTGTTTTCGGCCCTGACCTTCTCCTTATCCGGTTGCGGAACCCTCATCGACCCGGGTCACGAAGGATTGCGCCAATTGGTTTTTCGCGAGCACTCGCTTCAAAAAGAGCCTTTGACCGACGGCTTTTATTGGCATTTCCCTTGGAATAATATCTTTGTCTATAAAACAACCTGGCAGAGCCGCACCGAGGAAGTGCATGTTTTAACCGAGGAAGCCCTTCATATCCTAGTTCGCGTTACGGTCACCTATCGCCCCAAAACGGCCGATCTCTACCAATTAGCTCAAACCATCGGCCCTCATTACTACAGCCAAGTCATCCGCCCGCCGTTTGTGACTATTACGCGAACGGAATTTTCTTGGCACAAGCACAACCGTTTAGGGCAAGATTCTCCGATTATAGAGTCTGATATCCTGAAAAAACTACAAGCGGCCTTGTCTGATATGCCCATAGTGATTGCCCGCGTCTCAATTGACCATATCGAATACGACCGCCAGGTCACCGACGCGATATCGGATAAGATTGCAACCCATCAGAAAGCCGAGCAAAAAGTTTACGAAGAAGACATTGCCAAGGAAAACGCGGATATCGCCCGCACCAACGCCCAAGGCCAGGCCGACGCCGAAGATATTCAAGCGACGGGAGACGCCAAGGCAATTTTAGTCAAGGCTAAGGCCAAGGCTCAAGCCCAAATGGAAATTTCAAAAACCTTGACCAAGCAATATATCGAACTAAAAGCCTTTGATAATCCCGCGACTCGCTATTATTTCGTCCCCACCGGCAAAGACGGCTTGCCGCTGATTATCAATACCGGCTCTTCCAACTCTAACTTTAATTCCACGACTAAATAGCAACTCCTCATGAAAACGATTCTTCTTTTAATCGCTTCGAACGTTTTCATGACCTTCGCCTGGTATGGACATCTGCGCTACCGCCAAGTTCCCCTCTGGAAGGTGATCGTAATCAGCTGGGGCATCGCCTTTTTTGAATATTGTTTTCAAGTGCCGGCCAACCGCATCGGATATGGCGAGTTTTCGGTCGTTCAGCTAAAGACCATCCAAGAAATCATCACTCTCACCGTATTTGTAGTTTTCGCTACGTTCTATTTGGGAGAAAAATTGAGGTGGAACCACTTTGTCGGATTCTCCTTTTTAATTTTAGCCGCGTTTTTCATTTTCCAGCATAAATAATCCCCGAAGAATCCAATGAACGATTCTGAAAGCCGCCAGGCGGCTCAATTTGATTTAAGCTCCAACATGGTCGTCGAAGCGGCGGCCGGAACCGGAAAAACATCCCTTCTCATCGCGCGGATTCTCTCCTTGACGCTTGCCGGTGACAGCGGCCGAGGATATCCTCTTGAAAGTATCGCGGCTCTAACCTTTACCAACAAAGCCGCGGCTGAGATGAAAATACGCCTGGCGCAACAGCTCCATCAAATCGCGACCTTGATTCGTCGCCCCGATGAGGCACAACCCGCGACAAGAAAATTGCTGGACTCTTTGAAGGAGCGCTTTTCTCTTGTCGATCAAGTCATTGAAGAAAGAGTCAGTTTGGCCTTAAACCAACTCGAACGAGCGCCCATAGAAACTTTTCACTCCTTTGTCGCGCGAATTCTAAGGCTCTATCCCCTGGATGCGGGGCTTTCCCCAAGCTTTGAGATCGATCAAGGACGCAATTTTAACAGAATCTTTGAATCAGAATGGGAAGAATGGCTGGACAATGAATTGGGCTCTTTAATGCCGCGGAAAGAAGATTGGCTTCAAATTCTCAAATTCGTCACGATCAAAGATTTAAAAGAATTAGCCAGACAATTAGCTCAAAAAGAAATTCCTCTCGATTTAATTCATCAAACCTCAAGGGAAACCTTGGAGAGTTTAAAGCTTCTACTCAAAAAATTAGAAGAAATACCCCAGGGAAAGCCTCCCCCAAAAAGCAAGGCGTTTCTAGATAAATTTTCTGATTTAAAAAACCAAATTCGGGCGCTCGCTCAGATTCCGGAGGCAAAAAAATCGGGTACGAATATATTGGAAAGCTGGGCCCCCAGTGAAACAGAAACTTCTTGGCCGAAATGGCCAAAGGCGTGGGAAGATTACGAAGAGGAAGCAATCATCTATGGACATGCCCAAAAAATAGCGAAATACTGCTCTCCGGAAAAACACGCCTTCGTCGAAAAAGCGACCAGTCTCTTGACGCCCTTCTGTGACAAAATTCGCGGTTCCTTTAGAAAAGCAGGATTCATCTCTTTTGACGGTCTATTGATTGAGGCTCGAAATCTCCTTAAATACAACCTAAAAATCCGAAACGAAATTAAGCGCCGCTATCATTCATTCTTGGTAGATGAATTCCAAGACACCGATCCCCTGCAAGGGGAAATTCTATTTTTTCTGGCGGAAGACCCTCATTCAACGGCTCTGGATTGGGAAAAAGTGACCCTGGGCTCGGGCCGAGTTTTCGTGGTGGGAGATCCCAAGCAATCGATCTACCGCTTTCGCGGGGCTGACATTGCCGCCTATCAAGATTTCACGCAAAAAATTTTATCTCAGCCGAAATCTAAAGCCTTGTCTTTAAATCTCAATTTTAGAAGCAAAGCCGAAGTCTTGCTTCCAATCAACTCTCTATTTTCCAAGACGATGAGAGAAATCAAGGGGCTTCAGGCGGCCCATCAAAATCTTGAAACCACGCAAACCCTAGGCTCTGATTCCGCCCTTCAAATCGTCAAGTTGAGTTTCCCCGGAGACTCGGCCAAATCCCAGGATTTTCAAAAAGCGGAGGCGCAATGGATTTGTCAATGGATTGAAAAAAATTGCGGGCCTCAAAAAAAAATCCGCTATAAAGATGTCGCCGTTCTCTGGCGCACTCAATTGGGGAGTTCCTATCTAATCGAAGCTCTTAAAGACGCTCAAATCCCTTACGCCGCGCAGCTCAAAAACTCTCTTTATTCCTCTCAAGAGTTTATCGATTTCATGAACCTCATCCGCGTTTTAGACGACCCTAACGATCAAATCGCCCTCAACGGGGTTTTGAGATCTCCGCTGACCGACACCAAAGACTCAAATCTTCAACCTGGGAGAAACAAGGGGAAAAGCGCGGAGGCTTTGCAAAAAATCCTCGAAAATCTTCGCTCTCAATTAGGGCGCATACCGCTTCCTATTTTTTTAGACCGCGTAATTGAAGAAACCGCTCTTCTGCCAATCGCGGCCAGAGCTTATCACGGCGCGCAAGCGGTGTCTAACATTCTCAAAGCCTCTCGACTCGCCGAGGAAATCGCCGACAAAGAGGGCTTGACCGCGCGGGAAATGATCGAGCAAATATTACGGGAAGTTCAATCGGGGGAAGAAGAAGGCGAAAGCCCTTTGGCTGACGATTCTCTCGACTGCGTTCGGCTATTGACCATTCATAAAGCCAAAGGCCTTGAATTTCCCATCGTCTTTATACCGCGAATATCCTCAGCGGGGCAATCCAATGAAATTCCCTTTTCTTTGACGGATTGGAAAACTCAAACAGTCGGGTTTTATCTGTCCAAGGCCAGAGCCGCTTCTTTAAATATGGCTGTCCTAAGAATCAGCGAAAAAGAACGCCTCAACCATGAGGCCCTTCGCCTTCTCTATGTGGGCCTCACCCGAGCCAAGGACAAAATATTTCTCATTGGAGACAAAGACTTTTCCCCCGGTGATTATTCCTTCTCCCAGTTTTTGTCGGCCGATTTAAGCCTGCCCTCCCAAGACATCAATATCGATTCCTCTCTTTTAGATACAAATCCGGAGCGTCTAAAGCCAACAAATAAAATTCCAATTGCGCCCGAGAAATGGGCTTTGAAATGGAAGAAACGATTTGAGATTGAAAGCCTTGGGCCTCGCCCCTGGTCTTTAGCCCCCACTCAAACTGCCACCCGCCTTTTTGACGATGAAGATGCGCTTCCTCGGCTCAATCAAGCCGCAGTTTTAGGGCAACTTTGCCACGAGGCCTTAAAGATTCTTGATTTCAAAAATCCCGGAGAAATTCGGCCCCTCATCCATCGCGCCGCGGTTTTTATATCACAACTCTCTTTAACCCCACCTGATCCAAAACTGATCGGAGAGGCCGAGCAATTAATTCAGAATTTTTTAGATTCATCTACCGCGAAAACAATCATACAATCTGAGATTTTAGGAAGAGAGATTCCATTTGCCTACCGGGAAAACAATTCCATCATTCGAGGAACCATCGATCTGGTCTATCAAAGTGGAAATCAAACGGTTATCGCCGATTATAAAACCGGACCGGCTCCGAAGTCCCAAGAAGAGGAGAAACTCGCTTTGAAACGCTACCTCCCTCAAGCCCGTGCCTACCTTCAGGCCGTGGAAACAACCTTGAAAAAAAAAGCGCGCTTTGAGCTTGTTTTCCTGCGCCGCCCCGAAAGCCCGATATGGTATAATGAAAAAGACGTTTTTCAGGATTAACTCTATGTTCTATCATCTTATTTTAGCGATTCACGTCTCCGTCTGCGTTCTGATGATTTTGGTGGTACTCCTCCAAACCGGGCGCGGAGCGGGGCTAGCCCTGTTTGGGAGCTCGGGAGATTCCCTCATTACTACTCCGACCGGATCGAGTTTCATGCGCAATTTAACCGGGGCGCTGGCCGGAGCTTTCGCCTTTACCTCTCTTTTTCTCTCTTTGTTGTCGGCCAAAAGCGGAATGTCGAGCGTCACGTCTCGGTTTTCGCTTCCGAGCGCGCCGGCAGCTCAACAGGCCCCCGCTACTCCGCCTGCTTCTACTAATAAAAAGAAATAATTTCATTTACGCGCGGGTGGCGGAACTGGCAGACGCGTACGTTTGAGGGGCGTATGCCGCAAGGCGTGAGGGTTCGAGTCCCTCCCCGCGCAAATTTTAATGAGTTTAAAACCCATCTCTTTTAGCTGTCGCATCTACGGAATCCTAATCGAAAACAAGAAAGTCCTGATGACGCGAAGCCGGTTTATCGATCGAGAATTCGTCAATTTTCCGGGTGGCGGAGTTGAAATCGGAGAGGCGCCGCAAGACGCCTTAATCAGGGAGTATCAAGAAGAAACCGGACTGGCGATTAAGATCGGGAAAATTCTTTTTTCCAGCCAAAAACTCCATTTATCCACTCAAAGGCCGATTCAAATCGTCAGCTCTTTTTGGAGAGTGGAAAAAACCGCGGGAAGGCTTAAAGAAAACGGGAACAACGACGATGTTCTTAAGCTTTTTTGGGCCGAGATTTCTTCAATTCCGAAAGACGAGATGTTTTCTTCCGATCGGGAGTTTGCCGATCTCTTGCCCGATCTTCTTTCTTTAAACTGAGAATTTTCCGAACATCCTCGGCAATCTGGCGTTTCAAATCTTCTATGGAGGCAAACTTCTTTTGACCTCTGATTTTTTTAACGAGGGAAACCTGGAGCTTGGTTCCGTAGAGATTTCCTTTAAATCCCGGGATATAGACCTCAAAAACCCTTTTATTTCCCGCCACGGTGGGCCTGCGGCCCACGCTGACCGCTCCAAGCCGAACGCCCAGCTTATCGCCAAAAACCTCGCCCGCATAAACCCCATCTTTAGGCAGAACAGTCGGGCTGATTTTTAAATTAGCGGTGGGGTATCCCAGTTTTCGCCCGAGTTTATCTCCGGGCACGACCAATCCACGGTAGAGCATCAGAACTTAGTTTTCATTTCCGAAGCGACTTGAAACAATTTCATCGTCCCTGATTCCAGCAAATTTTTAATGTCTTCGGTCTTTAGGCGCTTTAACGATTCAAAATTAATGGCTTCATCCACGGAAAAAGGGCCGATTTTTTCTCGTCTTAAGGTTTGAACCATGGCCCCGCATCCAATCTTGGATCCTATCGCTTCGGCCAAGGCGCGGACATAGGTGCCGCTGGAGCAAAACAGGCGATTGTCGATCTCTCCGGTATGGGGATCGTAGTTTAAGGCTTCCCAACGATAGACCGTCGATTTCCTTGGTTTTTCCGGAACGGCGATTCCCTTTCGGGCATAATGGTAAAGCGGTTTTCCCTTGTGCTTGACGGCGGAATAAATCGGCGCGGGTAGGGAAATCTCTCCTAGATATTGATCTAGAACGCGCTGGATTTCAGACAATGTCAAAGCGGGGACCGGCCTTTTTTCAATAACATTGCCGGTAATGTCTCCTGAATCGGTGATGACCCCAAGCTTGATTGTCCCATAATAAATTTTGTCCAAACCTTGCATATGGGCCTGAAGTTTACGGGTCCTTCCCGCCAAAATAATGAGAAGTCCGGTCGCCAGTGGATCGAGAGTCCCGCAATGTCCCGCCTTTTCATTTTTCGGAAAAAAACGCCTAAAGGCGCTCACCGCGTCGTGGGATGTCCATCCCGCCGGTTTGTCAAATAAAATCATTCCCGCTAGATCCTGCTTCACTCTTGATTCCTCAAATCATCCAGTATTTTGTCAATGCGGGAGGCCGTGGCAGGCGTCGCGTCATACTCAAAGATAAGCTCGGGCAAAATGCGAACACTCCATTTTTGGCTTAACTTTTGGCGCACATAGGGAGTGGCGCGAACAAGAGCTTTTTGGCAATTTATGCGCTGACGCGGGTTCCCCATCACCGAGTAAAAAACTCGCGCGGTTTTGATATCCCGGGATAAAACGATATCGGTGACGGTGATGAGCCCTGAAAAGCCGGGATCGCGAATCGTCGGCAGTATAGCGACAATTTCCTTGCGGAGAAGTTCTTGAAGTCGATCAATCCGGGAAAACAAGGCAGATCAGGCGCTCTCAAGCCGCCGCGTTCGAGATTCTTTCACGAAAATTTCGAGAGTGTCGCCTTGCTGATAAGAAACGTTCCCGTCAATTTGAATCCCGCATTCGAGATTTTTTTCCACTTCTTTGACGTCATCTTTAAAGCGCTTGAGGTTAACGACTTTCCCCTCAAAAACTTTCGCTCCGTTGCGAATCACCCGGGCAAACGCCCCGCGGGAAACCTTTCCTTCCCGAACGAAAGAGCCCGCGACAAAGGACTTCCCTTTGAGCGGAAAAATTTCCCTGACTTCCGCTTTTCCAACAACCACCTCTACAATTTCGGGAGCCAAAAGCCCTTCCAGCGCCGCTTTGACATCGGCAATCAGATCATAAATAATTTTATAAGAACGGATTTCCACTTCTTCCCGCGCCGCCAGTTCTCGGGCCCGCGCTTCAGAAGAGCTGTTAAAAAGGAAAATAATCGCGTTTGAAGCCGAAGCTAAAAGAACATCCGACTCGTTAGCGCTCCCAAGTCCGGCATGAACGATGCGCACTTGGCATTCCTTGGTCGATAAGCTCTCTAGGGAATCGCGCAAAGCTTGAAGCGACCCCTGAACGTCGGCTTTGAGAATAATATTTAAATCCTTGGTCACGGATCCCAGCTGGGATTTAAGGCTGACGAGACTGACATGCCGCTGGTGGGCCAAGACCTGTTCGCGGTTGAGTTTTTGCCGCTCTTCCGCGATTTCCCGGGCTTCTTTTTCGCTTTTAACGACGCTAAAAATATCTCCGGCCTGAGGCGTTTTCGATAAACCAAGAACCTCGACAGGAGTCGCCGGCTCCGCTTTTTCAAGCCTTTTTCCGTGCTCATCTACCAGCGCCTTAACCTTGCCGTGACACAAACCCACGACCAAGGCATCTCCGATATTGAGCACGCCCGACTGAACAAGCAAGGTCGCGACGCTTCCTCTTTGAGGATCCATCTTCGCTTCTAAAACAATGCCGGAAGCCGCGCGATCATAATTAGCTTTCAAATCCAGAAGTTCGGCTTGCAGAGAAAGCATTTCCAGAAGATGATCAATATTGGTTTTTTTCTTGGCCGAGACATCGACAAAAATCGTTTTTCCGCCCCACTCCTCCGGATTAAGCCCGTGAAGAGCGAGATCTTGGCGAATCTTTTGCGGGTTCGCCCCGGGAAGATCGATTTTATTGACCGCGACCACGATTGGAACTCCGGCGGCTTTGGCGTGATCGATGGCCTCAATGGTCTGCGGCATAATTCCATCAACCGCACTAACGACCAAAACCACGATATCGGTGACCTTGGCCCCGCGGGATCTCATCGCGGTAAACGCCTCGTGGCCCGGGGTATCTAAAAAAACCAAAACGCCTTTCGGGGTCGTAACCTTATACGCCCCAATATGCTGGGTAATGCCGCCCGCTTCTCCGGTGGCGACATTGCTTGAGCGAATCGAGTCTAAAAGAGAAGTTTTTCCGTGATCGACATGCCCCATGACCGTGATAATAGGAGGCCGCGATTTTAAATTTTCCGAAGAATCTTTTTGCCCGCGGGCAGTCTCGATTTCTTCTTCTTTGTACATCGCCGTCACTTTTAATTCGTAGTTAAATTCCTGGGCGATAATCATCGCGGCATCAATTTCAAGGCGCTGATTAATGGTAGCGAAGATTCCAAGACTCATCAATTTTTTGATCAATTCATTGGGAGTGGCTTCCATTTTCTCGGCCAACTCTCGAACCGTAATGATGCTGGGAACTTCCAGAACCCTCAAAGCTGGTTTGGCCTGAATCGAGGGAGAAGCCGCCGGAGCGGAAAGATTAATAGCGGGTTTGGCCGCGGGATGCGGTTTAGGTTGCGGCTTTGTCGGAATAGGAGGCGCCTTAACGACCGGCTTTGGCTGAACTGGGGAAACCGCCTTTTGGGGAACTGTTGGAAGAGGCGCGGCTTTCGGCGGAGATGAAACCGGAATTGACTTGGGAGTCGGCGCTGGCGGGGCTGCCGCAGCGGAAGCTTGTGGCGCGCTTTTCTTCGGCTCTTCCACGACAGGCTTAGACGGCGCGGGAGCGGGATGAACCTGGGCCGCCGGAGACGCGGCTGGAGTTTGAGCTGGAGAAACCGCGGGTTTTTCCTTAGGCGCAGGGTTAGGAGTTCCCTTAAATCCAGTCGCCGGAGCCAAACGCGCGACTGAAGGAACCTGCCTAGCGGGCCCGGATTTCCGTTTAAACAAATCAAAAGCTGAGACTAAATGAGAAGTTGGAGGAGCGATCGAGCCTTCCTCGCTTAAAGTCCTTTCTTCCGCGCGAGCCGTGACAATAGAAGGCTTGGCAGAAGTTTTTTTCTTTGGAGAATCCGACTTGGCTTTCTTTGTCGACTCTCCTTTCTCCGAAGGGGCTTTTTTGGCGCGCGAAGTTTTGGCAGATTTTTTCTCTTTTTCGGCTTTTTCTTTAGGTTCAGAACTTTTCTTGGCTTTGGAAGGCATATAGCTATAATATCATTTTAGAAAAAACGAAAGAGGCTTACGCCTTTTTCTCAAGGCTCGCTTTGGCTTTTGCGATAATTTTTGCCGCCATCTTATCAGTAATCCCTTCCACCTGAGTCAGAGATTCAACGCTTAATTCCGCGAGCTTATGAACGTCAGACAAACCTGCGCGAGACAACAAATCCATTGTCTTAGAGCTTAGGCCCTCTATCTGAGGGAGTGAGGCGCTTTCCCCCGGCTTTTTTTCTATTTGGGACTTAATCTCAATATTCCAGCCAATCAACCGGCAAGCCAGATCTAAATTTTGGCCTTCCTTGCCAATGGCAATCGCAAACTGAGATTCTGGAACAAAAGCGATCGCTTTCTTGGCTGAGGCATCAACGATTTTAACCTGAGAGACCACCGCTGGAGACAAGGCGTTTGAAATAAGCTTCCCAGGTTCATCGTTGTGGGCGATTAAATCAATTTTTTCTCCGGCCAACTCATTCATCAAGCTGCGAATTCTAGAGCCGCGCAAGCCCACGCAGGCTCCGACCGGATCAATTTGGGGATCATTGGATTTGACCAAAACCTTCGCTCTAAAGCCGGGATCGCGAACAATAGAAATAATCGAAACCGTTTTATCTTTAATCTCCGGAACTTCGATTTCAAGCAAACGCTCCAAGAAAAGAGGCGCCGCCCGCGACAAAAGAATCTGTGGAGATTGAGAGGCCCGATCAACTCTCAAAATGACGCAGCGAACGCTCATCCCAACGTTGTAGCGCTCGCGGCGGATCTGCTCTCGCATGGGAATTACGCCCTCCACCTTCCCCAAATCAACCACGATTGTGCGTTCAATAAAACGATGGACCGAACCCACGGTCAACTGGCCTTCTTTAGGCTTGAATTCATCGTAAAGCTTATCTCTCTCGGACTCCCGCACCTTTTGAGTCAAAAGCTGCTTCGCGGTCTGGGCCGCAATGCGGGCAAAATCGGCGGCGGGAGCGGGAAAACGAATTTCATCTCCGATCTGGGCGTCGGGTTTTATTCTTCGCGCTTCTTCCAAACTCATTTCCATTTCGGAATCAAGCACAGCATCCACCACTTTTTTAACGACGCGCGCTTGAAATTGCGCCGTTTCCGGGTCAATATTGGCCTCAATGACGGCATTTTTGCCGACATATTTTCTCAGCGAGCTGACCACCGCGCTCTCAATCATCTGGAGTATCTCGTTTTTGGGAATGCCCTTATCGCGCTCGATTTGTTCCAAAACAAGTATCAATTCTGATTTCGCCATATTTAAATAGACAGATGAGCCGCTTCGTTAAGGCGTGCCTCTTCAATTGCGCTAAGGCCGAAAGAAAAAGTTTTTCCCTCGCACTCGAAAGCTACCTGCCCCTCCTGGCACCCCCGGATAATACCGGAAAAATTTCGACGTCCCTCCAAAGGCTCTTTTAACTGAATCTTGGCGGCCTTGCCGCTAAACCTCTGAAAATCTTTTTCTTTCTTGATAACGCGGTCGATTCCAGGGGAAGAGACTTCCAAGACGTAAGAGGCCGACAACGCTTTGGAAGAATCAATCAAGCTGCCGATGCGGTCCGAGAAATAGGCGCAATCATCGATGGAAATTCGCGGCGATTTATCGATATAAACCCTGAGAATCCATTGCGAGCCTTCCCGAACATACTCCAAATCAACCAATTCCGCCCCTTCCTGTTCCAAGAGCGGGCTAATTAGCGTCTCAATTTTTAATAGATCCATAATCTATTCCAAAAGCAAGGCCGCTCGAACTCCCGAGCGGCCTTAAGGCTCGTCCTATACCTTTATTATTGTATCTTATTTTATGAACGATTTCCTAAGATTTTCGGCGAAATCATAAAGGCCCTCTCTTATTCCCCGCATCAAATGACCGACCATCTGAAGACGTTCTGTCCTTAACCCCGCTTTTAAGGGCCGTTTCGCTTTTTGTTTGAGTTCCGAAGTCAGAAATCCTTGAATTAAGTTTGGGTCCAATTTAAGAATCCGCGCCGCCTCTTGGGCAAAATCAAGGCGGGAGACAAAATCAGGTCCCGCGGCGTGGATGATTCCGCGCGCATCCACTTCAAGCAGCTTTTCTAAGGCCAGGGCCAAATCCTGGGCATAGGTCGGCGTCGCCCACTGATCGGAAGCGACCAGCATCTTCTCTTTTTGAGAAAGCCTTTTGAGCAATTGCATCGTGAAATTGTTGCCGCCCGCCTGAAAACTATAGACAGTGGTCGTCCGAACCACCAGGTTTTTGTCTGAAACTTCTAAAACGGCTTTTTCCCCTTCGAGTTTGCTTTCCCCATAGATGTTGAGGGGATGAGTCAAAGAGTTTTCATCGTAAGGGCCGGAAGTTCCGTCAAAAACATAATCGGTAGACAGGAAAACAAGCTTGCCGCCGGGAATTTTTTTCATCTCCCGTGCGATATCGGCAGGAGATTTCAGATTAATCTGAAAGGCTTTTTCCCGAGAGGATTCACAGCCCTCGACATCCGTCATGGCCCCGCAGATAACGGCGATATCCGGGCGAACGCGAGAAACCACCTCCGCGGCTTGTCCCTCTTTGGATAAATCAAGAGGCACGAGGCCGGAACTCAAGCGAGAAAAACCTGTACCTAGGACCTGATATTTTTCGCTTGAGAAGACCCTGAGGCACAAACGCCCCAGTTGACCGGTCGCCCCAATAATTAAAATTTTCTTAGTCGAAGAGTAAGACACCGTTTTATTCTAACAAATCATTAAATTTGATAGGATAAAATCGTGCTTTCTCTATTTCTGTGTTTTCTATTCCCCGCTCTAACCTCGCCCTTGAAAGCGGGCGCCTTAGAAAACTCCTCCGCTCTGAACATTTACTCTCTATGGCCGCAATCTCCCGCTCCTGTTGCCCTGCCCAGCCCTTGGAACCTTGAACCCCTTCCGGATTTTTTACCATCCCAGATAAAGGCTTCTGACTCTAGGAGTCCAGCCGTCTTTGTGCGCCTCAAATTGAGCATGAAAACCAAGGAAAGCCTGAAAGATTCTCTGATAGATCTGGGTTCACAGGCGGGTTTTAGCCCTGATGCCCGGTTTAATCCCGTAGTGGATGGACCATCGAAAAAAGCCTTTATCTGGGGATGGATTCTTCCGTCTAATATTAAGCAGGTGGCCAAACTCCCGACAGTTGAGAAAATATCCTTTTCCGACCATAGGCGCCAAACCATGTCCCCTTCTTCTCAAGAAACCCTTATTGTCGGACTGGAGGTCAATTCTTCCGTCTCTCAAACATTATCGGCGGATCTTCCCCGAATCGTCAAAAATACGGGGTTTAAAGTCCAAAAAACAATCGGATATCAGCCCATTCCCCAATCCGATAAAATCGCCCTTCTCTTCTTGGGAAAAATTTCGATATCCAATATTGACCGATTGCTCAATCAACGAAATGTCGTGAAGGTATTGCCGCTCATGTCGCCCTCCAAAAGCGTTTCTCTAAGCAAGGTCAAAAAACCGTTGCCTTCCGCTACAAGCGCAGTGGATCAATTGATGTTCTGGGGCGGAGCGACCGGGCTTTTGATTGGGTGTTGTTTCTTTTATCTTTTAAGGCTCATAAGATCATAGTTTAGCGATGAAAAGGCGTTTTTCCGCGGCTTTTTTTCTTGGAATCATTCTCGGTCTTGGCGGAGAGACTCTTCTTCTATCAAAAACCGCGGCGGCGCGTTTTTCCGATAATTTGCGAAAAGACTTCCGCGTTCTCTTTTTTATGCCGGAAAAATCTTTGCCACAGACTCTCCTGAGCGCTCAAAAATCAGTGGATGAAATACCCGGAACCCAATCCTCCATTTTAATTTCTCCGGAAAAAGCCCTCTCCATCCTCAAGAAAGAAGATCCGGAATTGGCGCAAAATCTTTCTTTCTTGCCCACAAATCCAATAGAACCAATTATCGAAGCGACTCTAAACAAGGAAGGCCTTCTCTCTTTCCAATCTTGGATGTCCCAAGCCGCCGCTCGACAGAAATGGACTGAGATGCGTTATCAGCCGGAAGAGCTTAAGTCTATTTTAAGACTAGGGTTATATCTGCGTTTTCTGAACGTGGCTCTGACCGCTCTTTTATGCCTCTCCTCTCTCCTCTTAATTTTAGGGGTGCTTTTCCCTCTCATGGTTTTTTCAAAGCGCTCGCCTCACAAAATGATTGAGCTTCTTTCGCTTAGCGCAAAAACTTTCGGGATTTGTCTTCTCGGCGTCTGCCTCGGCGGAATTTTTTCCGCCGCTTTTGCCTGGCCCTTGGGCCGCGCCGTAGAGTGGTGGGGGTGGCCCACCCTGTTAACTCAAGCGATCTTTATTGTTCCCACGGCGCTTTCCGGCGCGATTCTATGCGTTTGGTAATCATCTCGTGGTTATTTTTATCTCCTGCCGCGCAAGCCAAACCCCTCAGCCGAAAACTGGGCGAGGTAAAAAAAGAAATTCTTGAGACCAGGAGGGAAATCAGCCATTACCAAAAAACGGAAACCCGTTTAAAAAAAGATGTGGAATTTCTGAAGAGAAAGCATTTGACCAATCAAAAAACCCTTAAGCGCCTGAAAAAATTGGAAACCTCCGTTAGAAATAAAGAGCAGGACCTCGCCCTTCAATTAAAATCTCTGCAAGAGGACTCTAATTTTTGGTCTGAAGAACTGAAAAGAAATATCCGGGCTTATTTTTCCGACATCGAAACCGGTCAGGGATATCAAAGCGTCGATTTTCTCCAACAGGAACAATTCCTAAGGTTTTCTCTCATCAATGACTCCTCTATGATCAAGGCCCTCAGCGGGAGCGCTAAAAGGACCGCCCAGGACAAGCAGAAAACGGATGCGTTCAAAGAGGGAATCATCGCGCAAAGCCAAAAAGCCATAGCGCAAAGCCAAAAACTCTCAGCGTCTTTTTCCCGCGAACAATCTCTCATCCAAAACGTCGCCGAAAAAAAAGCCGAGGCATTAAAAAGAGAAAAGAAATTAGAGGAATCGGAAAAGGCCCTGACTCTCTTGTTAAAAAAATTCAACCGCCGAAGAAAAATGCGCCCCATCAGAAAAATCTATCATCCTCGCCCGGCGCTAGGCCCCCATTCCCTGTCCTGGCCCGCGCGCGGAAAAATTGTCAGTTTCTTTGGAAAGGAAAAAAAACCCGAGCTGGGAACTTGGGTCATTCATCAAGGAATACTTCTTGAGACCTCCCCCCATTCGCCCATCCACAATGTCGCTTCTGGGCGGGTTATCTTTGCCGGACCTTTTCGCTCTTACGGACAAATCGTGATTGTCGACTGTGGCCGCGAATTTTTCGCCATCTATGGGCATCTGGGGGCCATCCTTGCAAGAACCGGGGAAACAGTCGAGCAAGGGCAAACTATTGGGACCAGCTCTTCCGAGCCGCGCTTGGGGAATTTATATTTTGAACTCCGGCAGGGAACGACTGCCCTCAACCCGCTTGGCTGGTTGAAAAAATAATATGATGATAAAGATGAGCGCCCACTTAGATAAACTAAACCGCATCTTGATTATTTCTTTTTTCGCGGCGACTCTTTGTCTGCCCGCTCAAAGCCAGGTCGTTGTTTCTTCATCTTCCCAAGAAGGGCTTTCCGGCGATGAAACCTATAAGAAAATCAAAACCCTAGTCGATGTTCTTCATTACATTCGCGAAGACTATGTCGATCCGGTTTCAACCAAGCAATTAATGGACGGGGCTTTATCGGGCATGGTTGACACACTGGATCCTTTCTCCCAATATCTGGGCGTCGAGGCGGCGGGCGAAATGGACACCGAGACCAAGGGACATTTTGACGGGGTTGGGCTTCAGCTCAACGTCGATGGAGATTGGCTAACCGTCAT
This sequence comes from bacterium, assembly GCA_021810245.1. Lineage (GTDB taxonomy): Bacteria > Elusimicrobiota > Elusimicrobia > UBA1565 > UBA9628 > JAKAQV01. The sequence continues at coordinate 15,321 of JAJZJF010000003.1, read as the reverse complement.
TACCCCCATTCCAGGAACCCCCGCCTACGGCGCCGGTATCTTACCGGGAGACCGTTTGTCCGCGGTCAACGGGCAAAGCACCAAGGATGAAACATTAAACCAGATCCAAAAATATCTTCGGGGAAAGCCGGGCAGCAAAGTTTCCTTAACCATTCTCCGGAAAGTTCCGGAGGGAAATTCCGAGATATGGAAGCCGCTTAATTTTACGGTCGAAAGAAAAAACATAAAAATAGAGAGCGTTCATTCTCAAATGCTTCCCAATCACATCGGATATATCCGGATCGTGGAATTTAACGCCAATACCGCCCGAGACGCCTTGAACGCGCTTAATTCCTTAAAAAAACAAGGGATGACCAGCCTTATTTTGGATCTCAGAAATAATCCCGGCGGGCTTTTGTCCTCCGCGGTTCAGATTGCCTCATATTTCCTGGCCGGGAAAAAATTAATCGTCTATACTCAGGGAAGAAAGCCCGACGATCGCGAGGAATTTAGAAGCTTTGAGACCGCCCCATTCCCCGATCTTCCGATGATCGTATTGGTCAACGGGGGATCCGCATCGGCGGCCGAAATCGTTTCTGGCGCCCTTCAAGACAATCACCGCGCTCTATTGGTCGGCATGCGGACCTATGGAAAAGCCAGCGTCCAATCCATCATTCCTCTCGATGACGGCTCCAGCCTCCGCCTGACAATCGCCCGCTACTATACCCCGTCCGGGCGTTCGATTCAGCGCAACGAGACAAACCACACCGGCGGAATTCTGCCCGACATTGTCGTCAAGGTTCCTCCCGATATTGAGGCCAAACTTTACGATCAGTGGGACATGATCTACGCAAAAAACCAAAAACCCCGCTCAATGGTCAAGAAAAAATACCGCGTTCCGGACAAAATTCTCGACCGCGCAGAAGAAATTCTAAAAGCCCGAAATATCTTGGGAACGCAGGGAAACCCCGCCCCTTGAAAGTCTTGGGAATTGAAACTTCTTGCGACGAGACCTCGGCTGCGGTCGTCGATGACAAGCGCGGTATTTTGTCAAACGTAGTTATTTCTCAAATCCCTCTCCATCGCCCTTATCAAGGCGTCGTTCCCGAGCTGGCCTCAAGAGCCCATTTTAAAAAAATAGCTCCGGTCATAGAAGAAGCGTGTCTCAAGGCCGGAATTAAGCAGCCGGACGCCGTCGCTTTTACCCAAGGCCCCGGACTCATGGGATCTCTTCTGGTCGGGAGAGTCGCCGCCGAGACGCTGGGGCGAATTTGGAATTGTCCCGTCATCGGAATTAATCACCTTGAAGGGCATATTTTTTCCGCCGAACTAGAGGGTAAAATTCGTTTCCCATTGCTGGCGCTGATTGTTTCAGGAGGACATACCGACTTAGTCCTAGTTTTGAAGCCCGGCAAATACCGGGTTTTAGGCCGCACCCGCGATGATGCCGCTGGGGAATGCTATGACAAAGCGGCCAAAATATTGGGGTTGGGATATCCCGGCGGTCCCATTATCGATCGGCTTTCCAAGACCGGAGACAAGAACTTTATTATTTTCCCGCGCCCTTATCTTGAAGGGACTTTTGATTTTTCTTTTTCGGGGCTTAAGACCTCTCTTCTCTACCACATCAACAAACGTCTTAAAAGGCCAATGAACGCTAAGATCGAAAGCTCCGAAAAGCCGATTTTAAAATCCGAGGAAATTTCAAATATTTGCGCCGCGTTTCAAGAGGCCGTCTGTGAAACCCTTGTTCATAAAACCCTTGCCGCCGCGAAAAAATTTGAAATTCGCCAAATCGTCGTTGGGGGAGGGGTTTCCGCCAATAGCCGCTTAAGAGAAATGTTTGTTGAGAAATGCCAAAATCAAAAAATCGCCGTCAGCCTTTCGTCTCTAAAACTCTGCACCGACAATGGCGCCATGATCGCTCAAGTCGCCATTCACAAACTCTCATCCAAAGCCAAAAACCGCTTTTCTAACAATAAGAGCGATCCAGCGCTTCCTTTCAAGAATTGGGCTTAGGTCTTAAACGAAATAATAGGACGCTAGAAACCGACTAATTTTTTGAGCCTTGGCAAAGGCTCCATCCCCAAGCCCGCTCGAACTTTCGAGAGGTCATAAAACCCCTTGCGTCCGATAGACGGCCCCTTCCAGAGTTTTTGAGAAAACCAAAGCGGGGTGTCTAAATCGACAAAACTAAAATCCCCCCTCCCGCAGGCAAAATGGGCGGATGCGGTCATCGCCAAAGCGGTCTCGATATTCCCGCCAATCATCAAAATCTTTCCTTTCTTACGCGCCAAATCGGCAATTTGAATATTCTCAATGATTCCGCATTTCATGAGCTTAATATTGACGGCGGAGGGAAAAGGGCGGCGAAATAAATTTTGGACGGCTTTAAAACTGTAAGCGGATTCATCGGCGCAAACAGGAACGCCGCCATGTTTTTCAACGTCAAAAAGCCCTTCCAAATCTTCTCTTTTAACCGGTTGTTCAAAAAGAGCCGGACAAATCCCGCGCTTTTTTAAGCGCATGAGAAAATCAAGAGCTTTTTTTGAGGAATAGCCCTGATTGGCGTCAATAATCAATCTCGCTTTCGGCGCCTCAGCAACAACCGCCAAAACCCGCTTTTCATCCTCATCTAAATCGCATCCCACCTTGATTTTAATCGTTTGAACTCCCAAGCGCGCGATTTTCCGCGCCGCCAGTCGAGATTTCTCCGGCGGAATCAAGGTCACCGTCACGTCCGAAAAAACGCTTTTTTTCGCCCCGCCCAGAAAAGACCTTAAAGGAATTTTTCTAAACCTAGTCCAGGCGTCTAAGATCGCCATCTGAATTGCCGCGCGAGCTGCCCCGCGCTCCGGAGGCATGCGCAAATCGAGCTTTCTTAAAAAAGGTCCAACATCAGAAATCGATTTTCCCTCCAAGAATGAAATCTCCTCAGACAGCGCGCGATAAGTCAGATCTTGACTGTCTCCGTTAAAGGTCGTAGAGGGAGCGCCTTCGCCGTATCCAATGGTCCCGTCTTTGAGGCGCACGCGGACTAAGACGTTACTAGTAGAGCTTTGAGAGCCCGAGGAAATGGGAAACGGCTCGTTTAAAGGTTCATTGAGCCGCGCAATCAGAACTTGAGAGATGACGGGCGAATCTCTCATTGGGGAATCAATAGAATCTGCGCCAATTCGCCTAATCTCTCGCTATTTAAATTAAGCCCCGCGTTTTGGTAAACCGCCATTAAATTGCGCAAAAGCCGCATCAAAATATAGGAATTAGAGACCGGCCTTAAAGCATTTGGATCATAACTAAACCCGTTTTGAGCCAAACGCTTTCGCATTCCAGAAACATCGAGGGTTTTATTTAAAATGGGATCCCAGAACAAAGACGGTCGCCCAAGCCCAACCACAAAATGACCCGGAAGCCCAATTCCAAAAGCTGGAATTTTAAGCCGGCGCGCCAATATCAGGAAAAGAATAGACAAGCTTAGAGGCGTTCCCCGCCTCATTTCGATGACCCGATTTAAATAGTTATTGTCCGGATCGTAATAGTTTTCCTCATTCACGCGAAAGCCCATGGCATTGGAGAGAAAGGAGTGCAGGCGCTTAAAGGCCGTCGTTGAGTTTTCCGATGAAGAGATATCGCTTTTAATTTTCTCGGCGATATTGTCTAGCCACTTGTGATAGACTCTTTCATCAAGAAGAGGATAGGCAAAACGCGCGATCAAAAAAGCTCCTTTTTCCAGATCTTTCTTGGATTCACTTAAACGCGCGAACTTTTCGAATTCCTTTTTGATTTCGCCAAAGACAATGTCGGAGATAAGCCCTTTGGCCTTTTCAAAAAGCGCAGGACGCGAACGCTCCAAATCCATTAAGTAAGGGAGAATCGGCGCTCCAATTTTGAGGATATGCTCCCGCACCAAGGAAGCGCTGTTTGGCTCTTCGTCTTCAAGCAGCAAGGCTAGGCTTCTTAAATTGCGGTCTCTCCCGGTTTTTCCCGCGCGAGCCTTGGTCTTCTCCATACTGGATATTGTATCCCCTACCGCGGACTTTTTCAATACGCGCCGTTTCCCACAATCTTTGCCGCCTGTATAGATCCGGAAGCGGCAAGCAGATTGGATAAAATCTTACGCGCCTCTACGTCATGAGTCAAATCGTAGACAAAAATCGAATTTCCGGCGGTAAAGGCGGGCTTTCGTTTTTTAAGCCAGGAAAATATATTCTTATCGGCGAAATAGACCGCCTGGAGATTGGTTTCTGAAATGGCCAATAAAAGCGGCCCGGAATTTTTCGGAAGGACCGTCCCGTCGCGACGGTCGACATTCGAATAAAACGCTAGGGGAAAATAGCGAATTCCTTCATAGGAGGGATCAGCGACTCCGAAATAAGAAAGAATAATCGGGGGATTGCCGCGCTTTTTAAGTTCCCGCCCCAAATCTTTCAAGCCTTGTCCCCAATCCAGGCTTGAATCGGCTAGCAGATGATAGCCGCCGCTAGGCCCGCCGGTCAACTCGTTAAAATAAACCAGATAATGAGGGTAGGCCCGAATTACGCTCAAGGCCGTCCAAAGCGCTCCAACGATGAGAGAGGCGGCAAACATCCTTCGAGAGAGACGAATTTTTAAAGCGGCGACGGCGCGGGATCCTAAAACAATCAGAAAAGGATAAATGGGGAGAATATGGCGATAGCCAATATCGGTTTTAGAAATCAAGGCAGCAATAAAATAAGCCACGGGGGGCATCAAGAGCCAAATCTCCTGATCAGACGGTTTTCTTAATGCCAGATAAATCCCAAGCGCGGCAAAAATAAGAAGCGGAATCGGGGTTTTGACCGCGAGAGCCACCGGGAAAAAATCCCAGAATCCATTTTGACTATAGCGACCCCATAAAAAAGACGGACGGCCTTGACTGAGCCTGGTCAGCGTTTGCAGAAGTCCGTCCCAATAAAGAGAAAAACCGCTCAAGCGGTAGGCAAAGGCGAGAGTCAAAGCCGTGAGAAAGACAAAAATGAGAACTTGAGAAATTTTTGGCCAGCGCTTGGGAGACACCCGCGCCTCGGTTAAAAGAGCGCTGACAATGACTATGGGGAGCATAATCATGCTAAATTTCGAGGCCAAAGCCCCGCCCAAACACAACCCGGATAAAGCCCAATCGGTTAAGCCGCGATTAGGGCGGGAAAGAAAAAAACAGGTCAATAAATAAAAGACTGTCGGCATCGCGTCGGTGGTCGCCAGCGCAAAATTGGAAAAAATCGGCGGACAAAAGGCGAGGAAAAAAGACGCCGCGAGAAAAGACGGCTCCCGGCCCAAACTCCAAGACCAAGCCAAAACCGCGGGGAACAAAATTAAAAGAAGGCTAATCAAATTCCAGATTCGGGCGGAATTAAGCAAGCGAGAGGCGTCGACTCGATTTTTATAGATAAATTGATCCGAAAAATTATAAAGCCTCCCAAAATCGGGATTTAAGGTCATCGTAGAAGGATTTAAAAAAAGAAGCGGCAAAGCCCCCCACATTTCCGCCAAGGGAGGATGATCGCGCCAGTTCAGCGGCGGCAATTGGGTTTTAAGCGCGAGATATCCGCTCGCCAAATGAACGGGCTCGTCATAGGTCGCCGATGAATCTTCAATCTGGGAAATTCCAAAAAATACCGCGGTAAAAAACGCGGCCAAAGCCGCCGCTGTCAGCCCTATTATTTTCGCATTCGACACGGGTTATTCTATAACTTAAGGAATATTCCCGTCTTTAAATATTGGGACTGGAAAATTTAACAAACGCCTGTTATACTACGGATGAGGTTATATGAGCGAAGTTCTTGTCCTTAATCGCAGTTTTTGCGCCGTCGAGGTGTCCTCCTGGCGGAGGGCCTTGTCTCTCCTTTATTTAGGAAGAGCCTCGGTGGTTGGAGAAGACTATCAAACCCATAATTTTAAAGACTGGGTAGAACTTTCTCGGGTAATTAAAAAAAATCCCGCGGGGTTTGTCAGCACCCCTTCCTTTAAGATCGCCATTCCGGAAGTCATTGCCCTGAACTTCTTTGACCAAGCGCCTTTGCGCGAAATTCCATTTACCCGGCGCAATATTTATCTCCATTACAAGCACCGCTGTTGCTACTGCGGGAAAAAATTCGCGCTCAATCAACTCAATCTCGACCATGTCATTCCCAAATCCCGCGGCGGGAAAACCGATTGGTCAAACATCGTCACTTCCTGCGTGCCTTGTAACTTAAAAAAAGGAAATCGTCTTCCAAGAGAAGCGGGAATGCGCCTATTAATTCCCATCTCTCGTCCAAAAATGAAGAGGGGCTCTATCGTCTTTATGCGCGCCCCGGCTCAATTGCGCAGATCCTGGCAGCGATTTATTGATAACGCCTATTGGGACGCGCCCCTTGAAAACGAATGATCTCTCTTCCTTTTGAGGTTCCTTGGCCGCTTTCTTTTCCTTCTTCCCAAACTGAGGAAAAAGATTCTTTCGACGATCTTTATGGCGAGGTCAAGGCCTCCTCCCACCCTTGGAAAAGGTCCAATCAACTCGACAAACTTCTTAGTAAGCCGATGTCTCCCCATGATTCATTTGATTTCGCCATTCTAGGGGATTCCGAGCCTGGAAGATTTTGGATATTTAGAAAACTTTTTAGCGAGCCGGCGGTATTTACCAAGCATCTCCTCTCCCTTAGAAATCTTCCGCTTGATTTTATGTTTCAACTGGGAGATATGGTCAGCCGCGGAACTCTCGAAAATTACCGGAAATTTTTTCAGACTCTCTCAAGCGAGCCTCCGACAATACCTTATTTAACGGTCATTGGAAATCACGACCGTTCAAGGCCCAATGGGAGATCCCACTCAAAACTCTACCGATCTTTCTTCGGCCAGAAAACCAACTATTTCTTCGATCGCGGCCCGGTCCGTTTAATCATTTTAGATTCTAGCCGCGCGAAAATCACCCGCGCGCAATTGCGCTGGCTCAATTTAGCTCTCAACACTCCGTTAAAAAAAATCGTCCTCACCCATATGCCGCCGATGAGCCTGCGTTTCTGGAACGACATTCCCATTTCCTGCCGGGGCGGATTCAAAAAAGGCTCCGAGGAATTTATCGAAATGATGGCCCGGCACAAAGTCGACCGCGTTTATACCGGCCACATACACGCCTTTGCCGTCTGCGATTACAAAGGGGTCCGTTACGTTTTAACCGGCGGCGGCGGGTCTCCACTATTTCCATCCGGAGTGGCGGATAAATTTTATCATTCCCTGAGGGTTTCAGTTTCGCCTCAGGGCATTAAAGACAAGGTGAGTCTCCTTAGCGGAGAAAATTTTTATATCCCCGAGGGCAAGGTCTTTTTAAACAAATTTCAAATCTAAGGCTGATATTCCGCGCAGGAGTTTTGAGTTTCCCACAATTTGACCGAGCGAACGTCTAGGTTTTGTTTTTTCGCGTAATCAAAAATATATTTGGCGATATTTTCCGCCGTGGGATTAGAAGGAAAAAGAACCACCGGATCTCCCATCTGCTGAAGAACCGGAACCAAAGGGTCTTTTTCATTTAAAATCATCTTGTGATCCAGCTCCGCATCCACCCACGCTTGAATCTTTTTTTTGATCTCGTCAAAATCAATCACCATCCCCAAAGAATCCAAGACAGACGATGAAATCGTAATTTCCAAAACGCCATTATGCCCATGGGGATGGCGGCATTTCCCGGAATATTCGAGAAGCCGATGCCCGTAACAGAAATGAATGACTCTGGTCACTTGGTAGTTTTTTGGATTCATGCGATTAACCTCCCGCCGTCAACTGGAATCTGCGCGCCGGTCACAAAAGATCCGGATTCAATTAAAAAGGCGACGGCTTGAACGATATCTTGAGGCGAACCAATTTTCTTTAAAGGAGTCGCCGCAATCACCGCCTGTTTAAACTGAGTCGATGAGCCTTCCGGCAACAGAATCGGCCCCGGCAAAATCGCGTTGACCCTAATCTTGGGAGCCAAGGCTTTTGCCAAGGCAGTGTTGAGACATAAAAGACCCGCTTTTGACACGCAGTAAGGGATAAAATCGGGATAGGGCCGAATGCCGGCCCAATCGGCGATATTGATGATCTGCCCCCCCTCTTTCATCCACGGAACGATTTCCTGAGCCAAGAAAAAAGGCGCACGCAAATTGGTATTTAGGTGGCGATCCCAATCCTTGAGGCTTGTCTTTCCAAATTGATTTTTTTCGTAAATTGAAGCGTTGTTAATCAGAACGTCTATTTTCTTAAAATAATTTCCCGCCTCCGCGACGGCTTTTTTAATTTGCCGAGGATCCTCTAAATTGGCCTTAACCGCCTTGGCCTGCCCCGGGTGAATGCGATTGATTTGAGACGCCAATTCCAAGGCTTCTTTTTTCGAGCGGTGGTAATGAAGCGCGATTTTCATTCCGCGCTGGGATAAAAAAAACCCGATCTCGCGTCCAATGCGCTTAGACGCGCCGGTCACGAAAGCGACCTTGCCGGAAAACTTCATGCCTTATTCTCGCTTTTTTTAAGATAAATGAGAAATTCCCGGTTTCCTTTGGCCCCCGAAATGGGCGACTCGATAAGCCCATACTCTTTAAGGCCGATAGACGGCAAAAAATCCCGGATTTTGGATATCGCCATCTGCCGGGCTTCTTCCGTCCGAACAATTCCCTTGGGAGCCAGTTTCGGCCCTACTTCAAACTGCGGCTTAATTAAGGCGATGATTTCCCAAGGCTCTTCCAGACAATCGAAAACGGGTTTTAAAACCTGGGTCAAAGAGATAAAAGAAACGTCAATGACGGCCAAGGCGGGCCGCGGGGAAAATTCCTCCGGTTTTAAAAAGCGAGCGTTAACTTTCTCGTAAACGACCACCCGACAATCGCCCCTGATTTTTGGGGCGATCTGTCCATGTCCGACATCGAGAGCGTAAATTTTCTTGGCGCCTTTTTGAAGCAGGCAATCGCTAAAACCTCCGGTCGAAGCTCCCACGTCAAGGGCGATTTTTCCGGCGACATCGACATGAAAGGCTTCTAAGGCCGCCGCAAGCTTAAAGCCCCCGCGAGAGACGTAGGGGCAAGGAAGAGAAATTTCTATCAGGGCTGATTTTAAAACCATGGTCCCCGCCTTGGTGAGGACTGCGTCATCAACCCGAACCTGCCCCGCCATCACCGCGGCCAAGGCTTTTGACCGGGTTTCAAAAAAGCCGCGCTCAACCAACAAAACATCCAACCTTTCCTTTTTAATTAGCTTCGCGCTCTCCACATCATATATGATAGAAGAATGTCGGAGACTTTTGACTGCCGAGCAGTCGCTGAGAAATTCAAAGAGTGGGCCCAAGGGGAGTTGACTCGCCTTTCTCAAATTCCAACTCTCGCGACCGTTCTTTTTAAACCGCGGGCGCAAGAAGCGTCTGTTCAATACCGCGATTTAATTCTTAAAGACGCCGCTAGGCTGGGATTTAACGCGAAAAAATTTGAACCCGCCTCCGAAAGCGAGCTTTGGTCTTTAATTGGGAAACTGAATCTAGACCCCTCCATTTCCGGCATTCTCGTCTTTTATCCGATTCATGGGTCCATGCCGGATGAAGACTTAATGGATTTAGTCAGCCCTCTTAAAGATGTCGAAGGCCTTCATTCTCTCAATCTGGGATATCTGATCAAATACAAAAAATTTTTAGACGCGGGTCAAACAACCAAATGCGTGGTTCCCGCGACCGCCAAAGCCGTCGTTAAAACCCTTCAAGAACATGGAGTTCCAATTGAAGGCTCTTTTGTCTCTATCGTCAATAATTCGATGCGGGTGGGAAAGCCTTTGGGGCTCATGCTGGAAAATTTAGGCGCGACGGTCGTCAAATGCCATGATAAAACTAAAAAAGCTGATTTAGAGGAATGCATCCGGCGCGCGGATATTTTAGTGACGGCGGTGCCCAGCCCCGATTTTTCAATTGACCCAAGCTGGATTAAACCTGGAGCTGCGATGATCGACGTCTCTTATCAGGGAAATATTGACGTCCTATCCGCCCGAGAGCGCGCGAAAATCATCACGAGCCCGGACAACCGAATCGGACAAGTCACTCGCGCGCTTTTGTTCGTCAACCTAATCTACTGCGCCAAGGCCCTTAAAGCCCTTGAGCCCGCCCTGGAAATCAGCTCGCCTTTGCCTTGACCGCCTGGCTAGGAACGTGCTTCCAAACCGCTTGAGCGGCGGGAGTCAAGGATTTCATGTTCTGAAGAAATAAAGCCACTTTCCAAATCTCTTCCGAGGTGAGGGTATGGGCGAAAGAGGGCATTCCAGTCATGCGGATTCCGTGGAAAACCTTCCAAAAGGTATGTCCCGGCGGATCATCTTCAACCCCATCCATCGCTAGTTGCGGCGGCCGCTGGTAAAGGCCCAAGGCAATATTGGAAGGCTGCCCGTCGGAGGCTCCGTGACAGATCGCGCAGTTTTGGGCGTAAATTTCAATTCCCTCAATCAAATTTTGATCATTAAGCGCTTCTGGATTGGGGGTTTTGGGCGCTTGGCGATTAATGACCGCGCGCAAAGCGGTTTTTGCGATGGTCTTTTCAAGCCAAGAGGGTTTTGCGTCGGCGTTGGCCGGGGCATATCCTAATTTAATGACAAGAAAGGCGACTATGACGCCGCCGACAATCAAACTTAAAGCTCCCAGAATCATTCCTTTAATCATACGAATCTCCTTTTCTAACTTTCGGCGCTACGTTTTTATTGTGGCATAAAGCGAGAGCTTTTTCCAAAACTTTGCCTTTCGAAGAATAAGACTGATATCATAAAAGGGTGGACTCTTTACCAAGCTCGCCCTCCTCTGCCACTGATCCGGTCTGCGGAATGGAAGTTCTGCCGCCCAATCCCAAAGGCGGCTCTTTTACTTACCAAGGCAAAACCTATTTTTTCTGTAACCCCCGTTGCCGGGAAAAATTCGCCCTAAACCCGGAGAAATTTCTCAATCCCAACGCGCAAGAAAAAGAGCCTCCCATCCCAGGAGCGCTTTACGGCTGCCCGATGCACCCCGAGGTCAAAAATGAGGGCCCCGGTTCTTGTCCTCTGTGCGGAATGGCGCTAGACCCTGAAATGCCTACTCTTCAAAGCGCTCCCGATCCGGAATTAACCGATATGAGCCGGCGTTTCCGGATTGGGCTTGTTTTAGGAATCCCGCTATTGTTTGTGTCCATGTCTTCTATGTCGAAACCAACACTCACGCAATCCTGGATTGAATTTGTTTTAGCCAGCCCCATCGTCTTGTGGTGCGGAAAACCGTTTTTCATCCGCGCCTGGGAATCTCTAAAAAATAAAAGCCCGAATATGTTTACGCTTATTGCCATGGGAACCGGAATCGCCTACTTTTCAAGCGTCGTTTCTCTTTTTTTCCCACAATGGTTTCCTCAAACGTTTAAAACCTCCAACGGGCAAACCCCGGTTTATTTTGAATCCGCGGCCATCATCATCGTCTTGGTCTTGTTGGGGCAAACGCTTGAGATGAAGGCCCGAAGACGGGCGATGGGGGCTCTCGAAGCCCTTTTGCGGCTTTCGCCGCCCAAAGCCCATCGAATCGTTTCCGCCGATCAAGAAGAAGAAATCTCCGCCCAACAAATAAAGCACGGGGATATTTTGAGGGTCAAACCCGGAGAACGCATACCGACCGATGGAAGCGTTCTTGAAGGCCGCAGCGTCGTCGATGAATCTCTTTTAACCGGCGAGTCTTTCCCGGTTGAAAAAAACGCGGGAAGCCCGGTCATCGGCGGATCTCTCAACGGTTCCGGGAGCTTCACGATGAAAGCGGAAAAAGTGGGTTTTGAAACGTTTCTCTCGCAGATGATTCGTCTGGTCGCCCAGGCTCAAAAAAGCCGCGCCAAAATTCAAAGGCTGGCGGATCAAGCGGCCGCTTATTTCGCCCCCGCCGTGGTTCTGATTGCGGCTCTATCGGGACTCCTCTGGTTTTTTTTCGGCCCCGCTCCGCATTTAAGCCATGCCTTGGTCAGTTCCATTTCGGTTCTCATCATCGCCTGCCCTTGCGCTCTAGGGCTGGCCACTCCGATGTCGATTATGGTGGGAATGGGGAAAGGAGCGGAAATGGGCATCTTAATTAAAAGCGCGGAATCTCTTGAAATTTTAGAGAGAGCCGATATTCTCTGCATTGACAAGACCGGCACCTTAACCGAGGGAAAACCACGCTTGACGGCTCTCATCCCCGCGCCCGGCTTTGACATTTCTCAAGTCTTAAGCCTGGCCGCAAGCCTTGAGAAACTCAGCGAGCACCCTTTGGGAGAAGCCATCGTCAAAAAAGCCAATTCCGAACAAACTCCCTTTTTAGAGGTTTCGCAATTTGAGTCTTTCCCCGGGCAAGGAGTTAAGGCCAAAATAGCGGGGCGGGAAATCCTGCTTGGAAATGAAAGATTCATCCAAAATCATTCTATTGATATTTCCGTTTTGAGAGACAAGGCCCGCGAACTCAGAGAAGAAGCCCAGAGCGTCGTTTTTGTCGCGGACGAAAATAAAATCGCCGGAATCATCGGAATTTCCGATCCGATTAAAGCCCCCGCCTTTGAAGCTCTTAGGATTTTAAAACAAGAAGGAATTGAAATCGTCATGCTGACCGGAGATGACGAGGCGACCGCCCAAGCGGTCGCTAAAAAATTGGAAATTAAAAATATCAAGGCCGGAATCTTGCCCCATCAAAAGCAAGAGACGATCAAAAGTCTCCAACAATCAGGACACAGGGTTTTAATGGCCGGAGACGGAGTCAACGACGCCCCCGCTCTGGCCCAAGCCGATGTCGGAATCGCGATGGGAGCCGGAACCGACGCCGCTCTTCAAAGCGCTCCCATTGTTTTGGTTCACGGAGATTTAAAAGACGTAGCCCGCGTCCGCAAATTATCGCAGCTGACGATACGCAATATCCGGCAAAATTTATTTTGGGCCTTCGCCTATAACGCGCTCGCTATCCCCATCGCGGCGGGAGGGCTTTATCCTTTATTTGGCGCTTCCGCTCTGCTGAGCCCCGCCTTGGCCGGAGCAATGATGAGCTTTAGCTCGGTCTCCGTCATCTTAAACGCCTTGCGATTAAAAAAAGCGGATATCTAAGGCCTTAAGCCCGCGCCCTTAATATCCGCGAAAGAGTTTTTAGCTTCCGCCCAGCGAAGACAATTCCTGGGAAGCCTCCTTCCGGTTTTCCGAATCCGGGTCGTTTTTGACCACCCACTCAAGAAAACCCCGGTATTGCGCCGGATCCATCAGCTCTTTAAGCTCAAGCCTGGCATTGGTGCGCCGAATCGGATCGGGATTGGTCTTGGCATAATGGACCAAGATGGGAATGACTTGGTGGCTGCGAGAGGCGAAAAGGGCCGTTTCAATCATCATTTTCTCATCTTCATCGCTGAGGGATTGATACTTTTTTATTAAATCCTTAATCTGATCTTCGCTGGCCGAAATTCCCACCTTGATGGCTAATTGATGGCGAAGATTATTGGGCAAGCGATTGTTTTCGACGATGGCGAGCATCTGATTGTATGATTTCTCCATGACAGACATTGGAATTTCCGTGGCCGCGGCTTCATCGCCCATCGCCCGCTTCGCCGCGCTATTACTTTTGGCCCAATCAACCAAAAGCGGCAACGTTTTGGACCAAAAACGAGAAGCGAGAATGCGGGCGACAGAAGGCGCCTGTTCGGCTTTTTTAACTATCAGTTTAAAGGCTTTATCCCCTTCCCATAAAGCCAACGCGTCCAAGGCCTCATAATGAGTGGCCCACATTTGCTTATCCTTAAGAAGCGTCGCCTGTTCGGGGCCGGAAAATTTAAATTTAGATTTCGCGATTTTCTCTATGATCGGGAGAGCCCTCTGAGAACGCAGTTGGAATGCTCCCTCAATGGCAAACATCAATATTTGGGGATCTTTATGCGATAAATAACCTAAAAAAACCGAGGCGAGCTCGCGATTGGGACCCTTAAGAAGAGAAAGCGAACTCATCACCGCAGCCCGAGGCAGCGGCTGCGGATAGCGCATATAGAGATCAAAATCATATTGAACGTCAATGGGCGTTGCGGGAGCGGTCTGGGAAATCTGTTTGAGTATTTTTTCCTTTTCGCCCTTATCAATCGACTGATAATAGGAGCGGCAAAGCGAAACAATAGGGGGATGGGCCGGAGAAAACTGTTGCGCCCACAAGCTGGAGCTAAGCAAGAAAAGAATGGTCGTCATTTGAGAATCACCTTTAACGCGGCTTCTATTTGAGACTTTCTGTCTCCCGCCATATCGATGACGGCGGATTTTGAGTCAATCAACTTCAAATCGGCGTCGCCTCGCATCAAAAAAACCGTGGTTTTATCCGCCGCCACTTGATTGAGAAGCTCTAAAACCCCTTTCTGACCGGGAAAGCGCCGAGCCTCAAAGCAAAAAAACAATATTTCCTTTGCGGATTGCACGTGCGAAGAGATCGCGCCGAGATTTTTGTTTTGAACCGGCGTTTCAACCAATCGAACATCTCCCCATCTTGAAAGCCGGGCTTTCAGCCAACGTGCTGGAGCGCGGGGACCGCCCTCAAAGGTAAAGAGAGTTTCAACTTCGGCGAGTTTTGGAAATAACGCCAAGATCGGGCCTTGTCTCTTTTCCAAAGGAAAAATTTTTTTCCCCGATCTTAAAACGCGAACCGACTTTTGAGCAATCCAAGCGGCCAGGCGGCGTCCATGAAGAGAATCAGGGTTTTGGCGATGACGATTTTTTGTTTGGCTCAAAATAGAGTCAATTTTTTCTTTGAGAGAAAAATCTTTCACCGCCTCCTGCACCCGAGAATGAAGCCCAAAATCGGGATTGGAGACAATCAATAAATCATGCCCGGCTTGATAGGCTTGGACAGCCGCCTCAGCGGGGTTTAAGCCGCTTTTTAAAACCGCTCCCATTGAAAGGTCGTCTGAAATGACCAGGCCCTTAAATCCCAATTTTTTCTTTAAAAGATCGGTTACAATCTTTTTTGAGAATGTCACAAGTTTTGAGTCCAAAGCGGGGTAATGGATATGAGAGGTCATCACGCAATGGACCCCCGCCTTAAACGCGGCTAAAAACGGCGGCAAATGGCGTTTAAAAATAAGCGCGCGCGAATCTTCGATTTTAGGAATTGAGAGATGAGGGTCTAATCTCGCCTCTCCCATCCCGGGAAAATGCTTGGCGCAGGCCCAGACATGATGATCCTCAAGTCCGCGAATAAATTGTTCCCCGTAAAGAGAAACCTGCTCTGGGTCCTCTCCAAAAGAACGGATTCCAATTCCAGGGTTATCCGATGAACCGCGCAAGTCCAACACTGGAGCGAAATTAATCGAGATGCCAATAGGGGAGAGTTCAAGAGCCATCTGGCGGCCCACC
>JAJZJF010000142.1 GCA_021810245.1 bacterium | reverse complement strand
TAGGCCGAGGCGTTGAGATTGAAGAAGGCGCGATTATCGAAGATTCTATTATCATGGATTTTTGCCGCATCGGCAAAGGCTCTCGGCTTAAGCGAGTGATTGTGGACCGATTTAATACCGTTGCCGCTCAATCAGTCATTGGATATGACCGCGAGAAAGATTCCCAGCTTTATTTTGTCGATTCTTCGGGCCTGGTCGTCATTCCCCGCGGGAAGACCCCGGGCCGGGTTTAGATCATGATCAAAAAGAAAATTCAGATTCGCTCGGCGGAAGAGGCTGTCGGACTTTTGGGCGAGGCTGATTCGGCTTTAAGGGAGATGCAGAGTCATTACGGCGTTCAGCTTTTTTTGCGGCAGGATTCCGATTCCGGAGAATTGGCGCTGTGGGTTAAAGGTAATGCGACCCGGGTAGAGAGAGCGATGAAAAAAATTAGGCAGAAATTAAGCGATTTGCGCGGCGAAACTGAAACCCAAGATTCTCCCTCGGGATTTTCCCGCGAGCATATTTTGACTGGGGTAGACCAAGAGGCGTACCGGACTTCTTTTGGAAAAATGATTTCTCCCCGGACTCCCAATCAGGGACGCTATATCGAAGCGATTGAAAATCATGATTTGGTTTTTGGAATTGGGCCCGCCGGAACCGGTAAAACCTTTTTAGCCGTTGCCTGCGCGCTCAAAGCCCTGGATATGCGGCAGATTCAGCGCATTGTCGTCACCCGTCCGGTGGTCGAAGCCGGAGAAAAGCTGGGCTTTTTACCCGGAGACCTTTTAGAGAAAGTGGATCCCTACCTAAGGCCAATTTATGATTCATTTTATTCGTTGCTGGGCCCCGAGCGCTTTCGCATGTGGAGGGAGACGGAAGTTCTTGAAATTGTCCCGTTAGCGTATATGCGTGGGCGCACGTTTGAGAACGCTTTTATTATTTTAGATGAGGCCCAAAATACCACCCCGGAACAAATGAAGATGTTTTTGACTCGTATGGGGCAAGGGTCCAAGGCTGTCGTGACCGGAGATATTACGCAGACCGATTTGACCTCAATTAAGGCCTCGGGCTTGGTCCAAATTCTAGAAATTCTTAAAAATGTCGATGAAATCGTGTTCCACCGATTTGAACAGGAAGATGTCATTCGCCACCCCTTGATCAAAAATATCCTCAACGCTTATGAAAAATGGGAAAAGCGCCGGGGATAAACCGGAATGAAAATTTCCGCGTTTAAGACAGGTCTTGTGCCCGCTTCCGCTCGAAAAACCGTTAAGTTCCGCTTGGCCGCCAAGATCGCCTTAGGCAAAGCCAGTCAAGAGAAAGGCAATCTCAATATTATTTTCATGAATTCAAGAGAAATGCGCTCTCTCAATAAAGAATTCCTCGGCCATGATTATGACACCGACGTCATTTCTTTTCCATATGATGAAAAGCCCGCTTTCGGAGATGTTTTTATTTCCGTGGCCCAGGCGCGGCGGCAGGCATCCGAGATGGGACATTCACTCTTGCGCGAGATTCTAACCTTGATTGTTCACGGAGTCTTGCATCTAAGAGGGTATCGCGACGACAAACCAGCGCTTAAGAAAAAGATGTTCAAAGAACAAGATCGCTTGTTAAATTTACTTTAAAAGCGACTTGTGCTTGACGATAACGGCTTTTTCCCGCAAAGACTTGATGTATTTGTCCATGAGATTGTGGCTTTCAACGTCCATTAAAATTTCCTTGAGATAATTTTTAAATTTATCAAACTCGGGCTTTTCCGCCGCTTGATGAGATTTGACGCGGACGATGTTGTACCCTTCATCGTTTAAAAGCGGATCGCTGATTTGACCGACATCTAGAGAAAAAACTGCTTTATCTAAAGCGGGCGGCAAGGCGCCCTTGGGAATAAACCCGATGTCCCCGCCGTTGGGAGCGCTATTGGGGTCTTCCGAGTAAGTTTTCGCGATTTCCGAAAAAGTGGACGTTCCGGTCATCAGCATGGCTTTATATTGATTGGCGTCTCTTAAAGCCCGAGTTTTTTCCGCTTGAGGATCATTGGGGGATACGCGGACTAAAATTCGGGCTAGTTGAACCCTCTCTGAGGTCGAGGATTTAACTCGCTCAACCGCCATCAAAAAATCTTGAGCGGCATAAGGAGCCATTCCCGCTGGAGGTTGGGTGCTGCCGGAGGCGATGTATTGAGTGATTTGATTAAAATAGTCTTGAATTTCCGGAGTCGCCGGCGGTTCAACCTTCGATTTTACTTCCTGATCCAAAACTTTTTTGGCCATAACTTGTTTTTCAAGGCGTTTGCGGTACTGCTGATAACTTAAACCCATGGCTTTAAGCTGTTTGTCGAAGGCGGCTTCGGCTTCTAACGGGGTCAGCCGGTTTCCGTTTTGATCGACGTTAAACCGTGATTTGATTTCCGCCAGAGCCTTGTCGATATCATCTTGGTGAACTTTAATTTCTAAATCCTTCCCGGCCTGATAGAGAAGCTGCTGGTCAATTAAATCATCAAGCACTTTATTTTTTATTTGTTGGATAAAGGCGGGGTCTCGCATTGCCATTGGGTTGGACTGCGCCATATCGTTTAAAGTTGCCGCAAGTTCTTTGCGGTAGCGCGACAAAAAAATTGGCGCGTTGTTGACGGTCGCGATCACGTCATCGACTCGGGCTGCTGTCGCCGATTTTAAAAAAATGAACGCTCCGGTAAAGCCTAAAATGGCGGCCCATAGTCGTCTATTTGAATTGTTCATCGAGTATCTCCACGGGGAATTTTTTTTGAAGCGATTGCAGGTAGTTGTCTAATTTCTGTTTTTCAAGAATTTGGATAAAACGTTCCTTGTATTTTTCAAAAGCCACTTTGCGCTGAGAGTCTTTGCGGATGACGTGATATCCAAATTTGGTCTTAATCGGGCCGCTGAGTTCTCCCACTCGCATTTGAAAAATGAGATCTTGAAGTTCGGGAATAATCTCGCCGTAGAGGGCAGAGGGCATCTTTCCGCCTTTGACGGCCGAGCCGCTGTCGAGAGAATATTTTCGCGCAAGCCGAGCGAAATTAG
>JAJZJF010000141.1 GCA_021810245.1 bacterium | reverse complement strand
TTTATTATCCATGCGCAAATTACGCCTCCCAGCGCTCAAAACGAAATGATAAGATTCTCATTATGGGTGAGCAGCGCAGTTATTACGCTCCGGCGGGTTCTATCGCCAGCTCTATTTTTGCGCCCAACCTTTTAATTCAATACTCAAACGCTTCCTCCACGGAGAAAGAACTTGCGTCAAAACTCGCGCAAAAAGGCGTCACGGAAATTTTATGGGTCCCAGAAGAAATGCGCCGTCTAGGAGATTCCTTGGGGAAATTTACGGCGCTGGGAAAAAGCAATTTCCAAAATCTTCTTCAAAAATCTCCCATTCTCTACCGCTCAAGCGGCTGTATTCTTTTCTCCGTTAAATGATAAATATTGACAACTGGCGCCTTTATGCAATTGCGATATTCTCATCTTTCTTTTTGTCTTTTAGTTTAACTCCACTGGTCCGCAAAATAGCCTTGGCTCTGGACTGGGTTGATCGCCCGTCTTCACCCATCAAAACCCATAGAGTTACGACTCCGGTCGTGGGTGGAATCGCCCTCTATGCCGCCTATACGCTCACTCTCGTTTTCTTGCGGCTTTGGACGCAATTTCCAACTGGCACATTGCACAGCCTCCGGTCTTTGCTTATTGGGGCCAGCATGATTTTCGCATGCGGGATTTTCGATGATATCAACAAGCCCAAGGGCCTTGATTACCGCGTCAAATTTTTAATCGAGTTTGCCGCCGCATCCATCGTTTTACTCAATGGCATCCGTATCCGCTTTATTTCCCCCGCCTATCTTGCCTCTTTTTTAACGATTTTGTGGATCGTCGGAATCACCAACGCGCTTAACATCATCGACATCATGGACGGCCTTTCTGCAAGCCAAGCCGCGATAGCGGCGCTGGGTTTTCTTCTTATTTCTCTTCCCTCCGAACAGCTTTATGTCAATTTCGCCTCCGCCGCTCTAGCCGGAGCCGCAATTGGATTTTTGCCTTGGAATTTTTCAAAAAAAAGAAAAATTTTCATGGGAGATTCCGGCAGCCTTGTTCTTGGCTTTTTGCTCGCCTGCGTCTCTTTAGGCACCCGCTATTCTGATATCAACCCCGCCGGCGTCTACGCTCCTATCTTAATTTTGCTGGTACCGATGTATGACACTTTTTTCGTGATGATACTGCGTTTGATGAAGGGAAAATCGCCTTTCATGGGATCTAGAGACCACTTCGCTCTTCGGCTAGAAAAAATGGGCTATTCCCGGATTCAGGTCGTTTTAATCGCCGCCATAATCGCAGGCTTTCTCGGCTTTTGCGGATTTTTAGCCACCCAGCTTCATCTGTTGGGAGCGGTTATTCTCTATGGAATACTGACCGTCCCTATTTTATACCTCAGCCGCGCTCTTGCCCGCGTCGTCATTTACGATGATTAAAACCGATGTCTTGATTTTAGGCGGAGGCTTGGCTGGCTTATCCGCCGCCTACCATCTCAACAAAATTTCAAAATTCTCGTCTTTAATCGTAGAAAAAGAGTCTCGACCTGGCGGAACCGCTTCCTCAATCTCAAAAAATGGATTCACCTTCGATTTTACCGGTCACCTTCTCCATCTCCACGATCCTTATGGAAAGGCGTTCATTGAAGACTTGCTAAAAGGAAATTTACGCGAACTCAAGCGCAGTTCGTGGATTTATTCTCACGAGGTTTTGACTCGCTATCCGTTTCAGGCCAACACCTACGGCCTTCCCGATGCAGTCATAGACGAATGTCTCTTTGGATTTTTAAAAACCATCCACGCTTCACGAGAAAATCAAAAAAAGACATCTCCCCTCTCTTTCAAAGATTGGGCGTTAAAAAATTTTGGAGAGGGCATCTGCAAACATTTTCTGTTCCCCTATAATGAAAAACTCTGGCAGCGGTCTCTCGACTCAATGACGACGGAATGGCAAGGCCGCTTTGTCCCCGCCCCCAAGGTTTCCGAAGTTTTGTACGGGGCCGTTATGGACCAAAAAAAAGCCTTTGGATATAACGCGTCTTTTCTCTATCCCCGAAAAGGCGGCATTCAATCTCTGCCCAATGCCTTAGCTTCTCGGCTTAAAAAAAATCAACTCGCCGTTCAAAGCGAAGTTCTCTCGATTGATTTAAAAACCAATCAAGCCCTCATCAAGAATCTGGGCATTGTCTCCTTTAAAAGACTAATCAACACCATTCCACTCAATGAGTTTATTTCTTTGCTAAAAGAGATCCCCACCCGAGTTGAACGGGCGGCAAGCGAGTTATCCTCTAACTCCGTCTATTGCCTTAATCTTGGCGTTTCCGGAAAGGTGATGTCAGGCAAGCACTGGATTTATTTTCCGGAAAAAAAATACCCATTTTACCGAGTTGGATTTTATCATCAATTTTCTCCTTTCAACGCGCCCGCGAAATCAAGCTCTCTCTATGTCGAGTTTTCAAGAAATTCCAAATCCAAGGTCGATTTATCCGAACTGGAATCCCTGGCGTTAAAGGGCCTTAAGGATTGTAAAATATTAGGGCCTGAGAATCGGGCGCTCGTTAAAGAATGGCTCCCTATTTCCTGCGGGTATGTTATTTACGACTTTAAGAGAACTAAAGCCTTAAATGTTATATTTCCTTATCTCGCCAAGAAAAAGGTGGAATCTATTGGGAGATACGGAGCCTGGAAATATTCTTTCATGGAAGAAGCGATTATGGACGGAAAAAGATGCGCGGAGAAATTAGCTTTGTGCTGAAAAACCAGAAAAGGCCTTTAGTCTTCATGGATATAGAAAGCACCGGGCTTTCGACTACCAACGATCGCATTATCGAGATATCTCTGATAAAAATGGAACTCAACGGCGTCGAAAAATCATTCTCATCCTTTATCAATCCGGAGACCTTTATTCCAGAACCGTCTTTCCGCATCCATCATATCGCTAACGATATGGTCAAAAATGCGCCCACCTTTAAAGAAATCGGCCCTCAAATCAGAGATTTCATAGGGACTGCCGATTTAGGGGGCTACGGAATTATCAAATTCGACATTCCTATTCTCCAAGCCGAATTTGACCGCGCTGGAAT
>JAJZJF010000140.1 GCA_021810245.1 bacterium | reverse complement strand
AGCTCGGATTTTGTCTTCATTCATGATCCCCAACCCGCCGCCTTGGTCAAAAAACGAGAACAGTTTAAAAATCGCTGGATCTGGAGATGCCATATCGATCTTTCGCATGCCGCTCCTCTGGTTTGGAACTACTTTAAGCCTCTGGTCTCCGCATATGACGCTTGCGTGATCTCAGATCCTCATTTCTCGCAAGAGCTTCCGATACCCCAAACCCTGATCGCTCCCTCCATCGATCCGCTCAGCGAAAAAAATCGCGATTTAACGAAAGCGGAAATCGACGAGGTGTTTTCCCGCCTTAAAATCCCTAGGGATAAGCCTCTTATTACCCAGGTTTCCCGCTTTGATCGCCTCAAAGATCCCCTGGGAGTCATCGAGGCGTTCGAAGCCCTCGGATCTCGCGCCGGAGCTCGTCTGCTTTTAGTCGGTGGCTCGGCCGATGACGATCCGGAAGGCGCGATCGTCTATCAGGAAGCGCTGGCCAAGGCTAAGGGGAACGAAAACATTATTATTTTGTCTCTGCCGCCAACTTGCAATCTTGAAATCAACGCCATTCAGAGGGGCTCGGCCATCATACTGCAAAAATCATTGCGAGAAGGCTTTGGCCTGACGGTTTCCGAAGCCCTGTGGAAATCAAAGCCTGTCATCGCTGGCGCTGTCGGCGGCATTCCTCAGCAAGTGGTTCACAAACACACCGGAATTCTGGTTCACTCGATAGAAGGAACTACCTATTGGATGCGGCAACTCCTTAGAAATCCGGACATGGCCCAAAGACTTGGGGAAAACGGCAAAGAGCATGTGCGCAATAACTTTCTTTTAACGCGCCACTTAAGAGATTATCTCCTCTTATTTTTGATGACCGAAAATCCCTATAGCGATTTTATTCGCCTATAGTTATATAATAACCCATGCGCGATATCGCGCAGAGGAGTCGTCTTGCATCTAGCCCCCATTGACTGGATCGTCTTATCGGTTTACTTTGCCTTTGTCCTAGGCATCGGATATTTTCTCAAGCGCTCAACACGAACCGGAAACGATTTCTTTATGGCGGGAAGAGCCATTCCGGCATGGGTCGCGGGACTGGCATTTTTATCCGCCAATCTTGGAGCGCAAGAAGTCATTGGGATGGCCGCTTCGGGAGCTAAATATGGGCTGGCCACCAGCCATTTTTATTGGATCGGCGCGGTTCCCGCCATGATTTTTGTCGGGGTCTTTATGATGCCGTTTTATTACGGCTCCCGAGCTCGCTCGGTTCCGGAATATCTCAAACTCCGATTTGACTCAAAAACCCATGTCTTTAACGCCGTTAGTTTTGGAGTCATGACTATTTTTTCATCCGGAATTTCTCTTTACGCGATGGCTAAACTCTTAATGGCCCTTCACATCTGCGATGGCCTGATGGACGCTCTTCACCTTCCGCACTCCTGGATTTTCCACGTCAGCATTTTTATCTCTGCCCTCGTCGTTTTAGCTTATGTTTTTTTTGGCGGCCTGACCAGCGCCATCTATAACGAAGTCCTGCAATTCTTTTTGATACTGGCCGGCCTTATCCCGCTCGTTTGGCTGGGATTAAAAAATCTGGGCGGCTGGAAATCCTTGAAGGCTCATCTCCCCAACCCCGCCATGGCCCATGCCTGGATGGGGCTTAGCCACGCCAGAACAAATCCCATGGGGGTCGACTGGTTCAGCTTGACCGCGGGACTTGGCTTTGTTCTTTCTTTTGGATATTGGTGCACGGATTTTTTAGTCATTCAAAGGGCCATGGCCGCCGATTCGATGAATTCGGCCCGAAGAACCCCTTTAATTGCCGCCATTCCAAAAATGCTCTTTCCTTTTATCGTGATCGTTCCCGGTCTTATCGCAATCGCGCTAACCCCCGCGGTTTCCACGCAAATAAACGGCTCTTCCATCACTCAAAGCGCGGGGATTATTCCCATCAAAAGAGATGAAGCCACCGGGCATGTTATGCGTCAATTAGACGGGTCTCCGGAGCTGGACTACAACATGGTCATTCCCGCCCTTTTTAAGCACTATTACCCCGAAGGCCTTCTGGGGCTTGGTCTCACCGCGCTTCTTGCCAGTTTTATGTCGGGAATGGCCGGAAATGTCACCGCCTTTAACACCATATGGACCTATGATCTCTACGAACACTACGTTTACCCCGGAGCCTCGGACAAACATTATCTCTGGATGGGTCGCGCGGCCACCGTCGGCGGAATATTGCTTTCAATTTTTGCGGCTTACCTTGCCGCGCGTTTTAATAACATCATGGACGTTTTGCAGCTGGTATTTGCTTTCGTCAACGCCCCCTTGTTTGCGACCTTTCTTTTGGGGATGTTTTGGAAAAAAACGACTGGGCACGGCGCTTTTGGGGGGCTTTTAATCGGAACCTTGGCCGCGACCATGCACCATGGCCTCACTGTCCCGCAAGGATCTCTTCCCGGCATCAGCGGAGGCTGGATCATGAGTTTAGCCACCTATCCAAGCCTAATGGCGCAAAACTTTTGGACCGCGATCTACGCTTTTAGCGCCTGTTTTGGAACGACTATTTTAATTAGCTTAATGACCGAGCCCAAGCCCGAGGTCGAGTTATCCGGACTCGTTTATTCTTTGACCGCGTCTTTAGGGCAAGAAACCCAGCCTTTTTTCAAACGCCCCGCCGTTTTAGGAGCGCTGGTTTTAATTTTAGTGGTCGCTCTCAATTTCGTTTTCAGATAAAACTATGGGACTCGATATTCGAAAACCAATTGGATGGCTGTTTATCTGCTTGGGTCTTCTCTTGTTTGTAACGGGGATTTTGATGCCGCCCGCGGCCTATCAGAAATCTCTGGGAATTGATGTTGACCTGGGCTGGGGCCTTATTTTGATTTTAGGCGGGATATTGTCTTTGACCCTAGCTCGCTTCTCGTCTAAAAATCTCAAAAAATGAGCGCTCGGAAAAACTTTTCCGCCAAATGGACGCGCAAGGATTTAACCGGTCTTAAAGACTTAAATTCTGAAGACTTCAACGCCATTTTTAAGCGCGCGGAGCAATTTCAGAAAAATC
>JAJZJF010000139.1 GCA_021810245.1 bacterium | reverse complement strand
AGTCCCTCTTTGCCCGATTTAGCCGTGTCAACTTCGTAGCCGCGGTTTCTTAGCTCAAGGGCGGTCAGGGTATTGAGAGAAAGATCGTCTTCAACTAATAGAATAGAGGTTTTTCGCAATTTAATTCTCCAAGTAAGGAAGCCATACGGTAAACACGGTTCCTTGCCCAAGCCTTGTGTCGACCTCAATTCGCCCGCCGTGGGCGACTACGATTCTTTTAGCCGTGGGTAGGCCCAATCCCACTCCTTGGCTTTTGGTGGAGTGAAAGGGTTTAAATATTTTCGTTTTTTCCTCTTCTGAAATGCCGTTTCCGGTATCGCCGATCGCGAAATACGCGAAGTTTTCTGATTGACCGGAACGGATGGTCAGGGTTCCTTTGCCTTCCATCGCCTGGATGGCGTTTAAGATCATATTCCACAAGACCTGTAGAATCTGGTCGGAGTCAAACAAGAATGGATAGAGATTGGGGTTAAGAGAGAGCGTTAATTTGATGCCAGAGGCCAGATCTTGATTTTGGGTTATTAGGTTGGCAGTCGTTTTTATCAGGGAGTTAAGATCGGATGATTTTCTTTTGATCGTTCGCGGTCGCGCGAATAAGAGGAGTTCGTTTAGAATTTTGTTGAGTCGTTGGCTTTCGTGCTCGAGGATTTTAACGATAGACTCCTTGTCGGATAAGCCCAAATGGCTCTGCAAGAGTTGCTTTGACGCCATTGAAATCGAACTAAGGGGGTTTCTAATTTCATGCGCGACGGCCGCCGCCATTTCCCCCAGATCAGCCAAGGCTTGCGTTTGGGCGATTTTTTCTTCCAGTTCCTTAGATTTGTGAATATCGGTGGCGCTGGAAATAAAGCCAACTACTTTGCCGGAATGATCGCGCGCGGCCGAAATGGTCAAAATAAGAGGGATTTCGCGTCCGTCCTTGGTCCGGTTGATGATTTCTCCTCTCCAAAATCCGTTTTTGGGATCTAATATCTTTTTCCACATATGCTGGTAGAATTCATCAGTGGAATACTGAGAGCGCAAAAAACCGGGAGTTTTGCCTATCGCCTCTTCCCGGGTGTAGCCATAGTAATCGGTAAAGGCGTCATTGATGTCTAAAATCATTCCGTTGGGACCGGTGTAGAACATGATGTCATGAGAGGTTCTAAATCCGGTTCTCAATACCTCCGCCAATCTTTGATCTCTTTCTGAGCGGCCAATTTCCCGTCCGATGCCAAAAAGAATTTTCTTTCCCTTGTGAATGACTTGGCAACCCCGGACTTCGACTTCAACCGGAGAGCCGTTTTTATCGCGCATGAGAAGCGTAATTTGATTGCTTCCTTGTCGCAAAAGCGTTTCCGTGTATTTTTGGCTAATGGGTTTTTGCTTGGGGTCTATATAAAAATCGTAAATAGAGCGGCCAATCAGCTTTTCCCGCGGAACCCCGAGCCTTTGACAGAGAGTTTCGTTGGCCATCAGAATAGTTCCATCCGGATTTCTGAGCATGACAAAATCAGGGGCTTTGTCTAAAAATTCGATAAGCTCATCGGCGCAGTCTTTAAACAAAGAAGAGGCTTTCATTAAAATATTGTTTTTCTTGAGGCTCTAATCAACATTTTATCATTATCAAGCATGGCAGGCTCGGAAAACGTATTTCACCTTAAATGCGGGAAGCGAAGTGGTTGTTTCCGTCTAAGGGTGGGGCGATTTTAAAGCCGTATTGGCCAAGTTTTTCGGCAATGGAATCTAGAGAAGCGCCTTTAGGCGCAAAATTATGCTCAAAAATAATGTTTTTGAGATTTTGATTTGAGAGGAGTTTTTCCATCCCCAGAAAAGCGTCCCATTCCCCTCCTTCGATATCCATCTTGATGAAATCAGGTGCAGCCTCATTGAAAAAATCATCCAGCCTGATCGTGACGACCGCGGCGGGCGAGGATAAATGTCCTTGGTCTTTAAAAAGCGAGTGTCCAGTGCTGTTGGGGGCCAAGTAGAGAGGGGCGTATCCTAATTTAGAAGAAACGGCATAGGGATATACGACGACATTTTGACATTGGTTGGCGCGTAAGTTTCTTAATAGAAATTCGATGTTTTTTATCTCAGGTTCAAAAGCGAAGACCCGGCCATTCGGGCCAACCAGGCGCGAAGCTAGAACGGTAAAATAACCAATGTTAGCTCCGATGTCTAAGAATGTCATGCCTGGTTTTAGAAGAGATTTAAGCTTTAATGTTGTTTGGGGTTCCCAGTCTTTTTCCATGACAAGCGTGTCTGAGAGGGCGGTATCATCCCTTGAAACATAGATTCGCATTCCATGGATATCGATAAAATCAGGCTTGAGATTCTTGGCCCACAGCGTTGAGTGGATAAAGTTAAATATCCCTAGTCCAAAACCTTTGCCGCGCAATTTCCGGAATAAGAACTCATAGAGGCGGCGCAGCCAAGAAACTTTACGCAAAAAATTCTCTTTTCTTGATTCTGATTTCAGCATGGTCGGCCTTTCTCCAAGATGTTAGCATACTGGACCTGCATCGGCATCGCGTTAAAACATCTGCTAAACTCTTAATTGATATCCAATGGCGAAAATGGAGCAAGGGCTTGCTTTAGAGACCCAGCAGCGCCTGACTATGATGGGGCGCATGCGGATAGCGGATTTAATCGAGATGCCGGAAGAGAATTTCGCCTCTGAAGTGGCGAAAATAGAGAAAGACGAACTTTTTCGCAAACTTTATTTCGGCGATGGAAAGATTTTGCCGGCGTTTCAAAGGCAAAAGTGGCCGTCTGGAGAGCTCCACTCCTCTTTTTATGAAATGGATGAGAGGACCACCGCGGGAACGGGAGAACGGGTTCCAGTCGAGAAATTAGCGGTGGAACAAGGCTTGGCGGTGTCGGCGATACGGAAAATGGGGCGCGAAAACTTCGAGAAATATTTCTTAAGGGGGCAGGCAATGACCCTTGAAGAAATATCAAAACAGGTGGGCTTTTCAAAAGAAGAGATTCTCGCAATTCATGATTTTCTGCTGGATGTCCAAATCCGTTCCGAGTTTGAAGTTCCATCATCGGCCCCGGCCAAGGCCCCACCCCGCCCAGCGGCCT
>JAJZJF010000033.1 GCA_021810245.1 bacterium | reverse complement strand
CTTCGATAAATAGTGCGTGATGGCCGCGGTCAAGGTCGTCTTGCCGTGGTCCACGTGACCAATCGTCCCGATGTTTACGTGAGGCTTTGTCCGATCAAATTTCGCTTTTGACATTTTTGTTCTCCTTGTTTATCTCTGAGTTGCCATCGCGGCGGCGTTTTTCTCGACAATCGCCTTGTAGACGTTGTTCGGCACTTCTTCATAATGGCTTGGCTCCATGGTAAATGAAGCGCGGCCTTGAGAAATCGAACGCACCACCGTCGCGTATCCAAACATTTCGGCCAAGGGCACTGTCGCGCGAACAAATTTTAAGTGCCCACGGTCTCCCATATCCTGAATTTTAGCGCGGCGGCTGTTTAAGTCTCCGATGACGTCTCCCATGTATTGCTCGGGAGTCACCACCTCAAATTTCATGACGGGCTCAAGTATCGTCGGACTCGCCTTTTTACAGCCCGAACGCAAAGCCATAGCGCCGGCGATCTTAAAAGCCATTTCAGAAGAGTCCACTTCATGGAAAGAGCCGTCCATCAAGGTGACTTTAATATCGACGATCGGATATCCCGCCAAGGCTCCGCCGTCTAAGGCTTCGCGAACGCCTTTTTCAACGGCCGGAATAAATTCCCGCGGGATGCGGCCCTGTTTAATTTCATTGACAAATTCAAAACCCTGGCCCATCGGCTGCGGCTCGATTTGAATGATGCAATGGCCATATTGTCCACGCCCACCGGATTGGCGAATAAATTTGCCCTCTTCGACAATTTTTTTACGAACCGTCTCTTTGTAAGCGACTTGCGGGTTTCCAACGTTGGCTTGGACGTTGAATTCTCTCTTCATGCGGTCGACGATGATGTCCAAGTGAAGCTCTCCCATTCCGGAGATAATGGTTTGGCCGGTCTCGGTATCAGTCCGCAAACGAAAGGTCTGATCTTCTTCCGCTAGGCGGCCCAAGGCCATCGACATTTTTTCTTCGTCCGCTTTTGATTTCGGCTCGATAGCGACTGAAATAACCGGTTCAGGAAAGGTAATCTGCTCTAGAACAATAGGAGCTTTTTCAGAACACAGAGTCACTCCGACCTGAGAATTTTTCATCGCCACGGTCGCGGCGATGTCGCCCGCGAAAACTTGTTTAATTTCTTCTCTTTGGTTGGCGTGCATTCGGAGAATGCGGCCGATTCTCTCGCTGGTTTTCTTATTCGCGAAATAAATAGTGTCTCCAACGCTCAAAGTTCCGGAGTATACCCTAAAGAAAGCGAGTTTACCAACGTAAGGATCTGATTGAATCTTAAACATCAACGCGGAAAAAGGCTCCGAATCGGAAGCCTTACGCTCAATTGGATTTCCGGTGTCGACATCGGTCCCTTGAACTGGCGGCAAATCAACTGGAGAAGGAAGGAAATCGCAAACCGCGTCCAACATCGGCTGGACTCCCTTGTTTTTGTAAGAGGATCCGCAGAGAACAGGGAATATTTTGGACTTTAAGACGCCAATCCGCAAAGTCTTTCGGAGTTCCGCCGGAGTGAAATGATGATCGCCGTTCAAATAGCGCTCCATCAACGCATCGTCGAACTCGACGATTTTTTCGACCATCTTGTCATGGTATTCTTGAGCCTGGGCCTTCATCTCATCGGGAATTTCCAGAACCTCCCATTTCGCGCCCAGCTCTTCTCCCAGCCAGACCAAGGCTTTCATCTCGATTAAATCAATCAAGCCCTTAAAGTCAGCTTCGGCTCCGATCGGGAGCTGAATCGGACAGGCATTGGCCCCGAGCATTTTCTCAATGGAATGATACGACATATAAAAATCTGCGCCTAAACGGTCCATTTTATTGATGTAGGCGACCCGCGGAACGTGATATTTATCGGCTTGGCGCCAAACAGTTTCAGACTGCGGCTCAACACCTTGAACTCCGTCAAAACAGACGACGGCCCCGTCTAAAACGCGAAGCGACCTTTCCACTTCGGCGGTAAAATCGACGTGTCCTGGAGTATCGATGATGTTAATCTGGCAATCCCGCCACTTGCAGTAAGTCGCCGCCGCCGTAATAGTGATACCGCGCTCTCTTTCTTGCGGCATCCAGTCGGTCGTCGTCGCGCCGTCATGAACTTCTCCGATTTTATGAATACGTCCGGTGTAATAAAGAATACGCTCGGTCGTCGTTGTCTTACCGGCGTCGATGTGAGCGATAATTCCGATATTGCGAACTTTCTCTAATGGAAATTCTCTAGGCATAGGATCACCAACGATAATGCGCGAAGGCCCGGTTGGCCTCGGCCATTTTATGAGTATCTTCGCGTTTTTTAAACGCCGTTCCTTCTTTTTTATGCGCGGAAATCAATTCATCCGCCAAGCGCTCGGCCATGGGCTTGCCTGATTTCCCGCTGGCCGCGTCAATGAGCCACCTCATCGCGATGGTAGTCGAACGCGCGGGAGAAACCTCAATCGGAACTTGATAGGTCGCCCCGCCGACGCGCCGGGCTTTAACTTCAAGCAACGGACGAACATTTTCAATCGCCCCGGTTAAAAAGTTGAGGGGATCTTGTTGGGTCTTTTCTTTAACAATATCCATCGCCCCGTAAAGAACCTTCTGGGCCGCGAGCTTTTTTCCCATGAAATTAATCTTATTGATAAAGCGGGAAACTAAAACGCTCCCGTATTTATAGTCCGGAAGCGGCGCCGGCCTTCTATCTCTTGGTCTCAGTCCTTTTCTTGGCATAACAAATATCCTCTTTTAATTTTTTTAAGCCTTTGCGGCGGCCTTCGGCCTCTTGGCGCCGTAAATAGAACGCCCTTGTTTGCGGCCCTCAACCCCAGCGGTATCCAAAACTCCGCGAATAATATGATAACGAACTCCAGGCAAATCTTTAACGCGGCCGCCACGAATCAAAACGATAGAGTGTTCTTGGAGGTTATGTCCGACCCCGGGGATATAGGCCGTGACTTCAGTCCCAGTCGTGAGTTTAACGCGGGCAATTTTGCGCAAAGCCGAGTTCGGCTTTTTAGGAGTCGTGGTGGACACGCGGGTGCAAACTCCTCTTCTCTGCGGACACGATCGAAGAGCCGGCGCTTTTGAGCGCGCGACCTGACTGTGTCTTCCGTATCTGATTAATTGATTGATTGTTGGCATTTTTATTTCCCCTTCTCATTGGCGGACTTTTCTCGCGCCGCCGCCTGTTCCAATATATTCTTTCTCACATTGAAGCCGGTTCCCGCCGGAATCATATGTCCGATGATCACGTTTTCTTTAAGTCCTTTCAAGTAATCAATTTTTGAAGTGGTCGCGGCATCGGTCAAAACGCGAGTCGTTTCTTGGAAACTCGCCGCCGAGACAAAAGAGCTTGAAGCCAAACTCGCCTTGGTAATTCCCAACAGAACCGGCTCTCCCTGGGCTTCCTGCTTGCCTTCGTCTTTGGCTTTCTGATTAGTATCAGCGAAAACGAAGCGATTGACGATTTCGCCTTTGATAAACGCCGTATCTCCGGAACTAGTCACCTTGGCGTTTTGAAGCATCTGTCGAACGATGCACTCAATATGCCGGTCGGCCAATTGAACTCCTTGCAGGCGATAAACTTCCTGAATCGCGTTGACCAAAAATTCCTGGACTTCCTTGATACCTTTAACCCGCAACACATCATGCGGATCGATGGCGCCGTCGGTCAGGGCTTCTCCCACGCCCACACGATCGCCTTCATAGACCATCAAATGCTTTCCTTGCGGAATCAAATAATCCCGCACGAGATCGGTTTCTTCGTTGCGCACGGAAACCTGGACCAGTCCTTTGGGACCGACGCCCAGACTCACGATTCCCTCGATTTCAGAGACAATCGCCCCGTTCTTGGGTTTTCTCGCCTCAAAAAGCTCGGAAACGCGCGGAAGACCGCCGGTGATGTCTTTAGATTTTGCGAACTCCTGAGGAATCTTCGCTAAAACATCGCCAGGACGCACCGTTTGTCCAGACTCGACCATTAAAATGGTATCGGTCGGGAGCGGATAAACCGCAAGTTCCTTGCCGTCTTTTTCCACGATGACCCGCGGGTTCAGTCTTCTCGAAGACCCCTTGTCTTTCTCCGACATCCTGCGAGTTTCCTGGTCGATAATCTTGCGCTCGATGATTCCGGTGATTTTGTTGCGCTCTTCATGCAGCGTCACGCCTTCCTTGACATCCGCAAAACGAAGGGTTCCTTCCTGTTCGCAGATGACCGGCATCGCATATGGATCCCACTCAGCCACCAGTTCCGCCGCCGCAATCGAAGCGCCGTCCGAAACCTTTAGCCGACTTCCGTAATGAAGCTTGTATTCTTCCGCTTTCCGGTCTTTGCTAATTAAGTTGACAACGCCCGCGCGGGAAACCACCACCGTCTGCCCCTCTCGGGTTTTGATGGTGCGAACGTTTTTCAACTCAACCTTTGACGGATGAGAAGAAACGATCTGGGATCTCTTCGCCACGCGAGACGCGGTTCCTCCGATGTGGAAGGTTCTCAGAGTCAACTGAGTTCCCGGTTCGCCGATAGATTGAGCGGCGATAATTCCAACTGCTTCGCCAACATCCACCAAACGCCCAGAACTGTTATTGATTCCGTAGCATTTTGCGCAAACGCCGTTGTCGGATTCGCAAGTCAACACCGAGCGGGTTCTGATATACTCGATGCCCAAAGCCCGAATTTTAGAGGCCACTTCCGGAGTAACGAGATCTCCTGATTTGCATAAAACCTTGGATTTTCCCCCACCCTCATCATCGGTAGAAACAATATCCTCAAGACAAACTCGGCCCAAAATGCGCTCTTCCAAAGGCTCAATGATTTCATCGCCGGCGGACAAATCACCCAAACGCACTCCGTTAATGGTCCCGCAATCTTCTTCAACGATGACGAGATCATGAGCGATATCCACTAAACGGCGGGTCAGATATCCGGCATCGGCGGTCTTAAGCGCCGTGTCCGCCAATCCTTTGCGGCCTCCGTGAGTGGAAATAAAGTATTCAAGAACCGTCAAGCCCTCGCGGAAATTGGAAATAATCGGCTGTTCGATAATTTCGCCGACCCCTCCGGTTAATTTTTTCTGCGGCTTGGCCATCAGACCGCGCATACCGGCCAATTGGCGAACCTGCTGGCGACTGCCGCGAGCGCCGGAATCCGCCATTAAAAAGATGGAATTAAATCTCGCTTTTCCGCTGGAATAAGGCTCCACTTCCTCTTTTTTCATCTCATCGAACATGACGTCGGAAATTTCGTCGGTCACGTGGGTCCAGATATCGATGATCTTGTTATAGCGTTCGCTCTCGGTGATAATTCCGTCACGGCTCTGTTTCTCAATTTCACGAACTTTTTTGCGCGCCTTCTCCACCTCTTCTTTTTTCTTGGCGGGGATGTGCATGTCCGATATAGAGATGGACAGCCCGGCCATTGTCGCAAAACGGAAGCCCAACTGTTTTAAATTGTCGAGCAGCATCGCCGTTTTGTGATGGCCTAAATTTTTATAGGAGTGGTCGACCAACTGGGACAATTCTTTTTTGCCCAAAGCCTTATTGATATACCCCATCTCCGTTGGAAGAACTTGATTAAAAATCACGCGGCCAACCGTCGTCCAATCTTTCCAATCAGAAACCTTGGAATTTTTGCCTTCCTCTTCAATAATCTTGTTGATGCCCTGAACTTTAATTTTGGCGTGGAGATCGACTTTTTTGTTCTGCCAGGCGGCCACCACCTCGGATTGATCGCCAAAAATCATTCCTTCGCCAAGCTCTCCGCTCTTAAATTTGGTCAGGTAATGGATTCCCAAAACCATATCGTGAGACGGAACCGCGATCGGCTTTCCCGAAGCGGGAGAAAGAATGTTGTTGGTCGCCATCATCAAGAGGCGCGCTTCCAACTGCGCTTCTTGGGACAGCGGGACGTGAACGGCCATCTGGTCGCCGTCAAAGTCCGCGTTAAAAGCCGCGCAGGTCAACGGATGAAGCTGAATTGATTTGCCTTCAACCAACACCGGCTCAAAGGCTTGAATACCCAAACGGTGAAGGGTCGGCGCACGGTTGAGGAGAACCGGATGTTTTTGGGTCACGTATTCCAAAATATCCCAGATCTCCGGTTGAACCTTATCGAACATTCGCTTGGCCGCTTTTAGGGTCAAATTATCTTTTTTCATCAATTCGCGCAGAATGAAAGGCCGGAAAAGCTCCAGCGCCATTTCCTTGGGCAAACCGCATTGATTCAGTTTTAAGTTCGGGCCCACGACGATGACGGAACGTCCGGAATAATCCACGCGTTTTCCCAGCAAGTTCTGGCGGAAACGCCCCTGTTTTCCTTTCAAGATGTCAGAAAGAGATTTCAAAGGCCGGTTGCCGGCCCCCACGACTTGGCGGCCGCGAGCGCCATTTTCAAAAAGAGAATCTACCGCTTCCTGAAGAAGGCGTTTTTCGTTAAATACCATCACTTCCGGAGCGCGCAAGGATTCGATGTGTTTAAGACGATTATTGCGGTTAATGATGCGGCGGTAGAGATCGTTTAAGTCGGAAGTCGCAAAGCGCCCACCGTCTAAAGGCACTAAGGGGCGAATCTCCGGCGGAATGACCGGCAACACAGTTAAGATCATCCATTGGGGCTCGTTGCCGGACTCGGCAAAACCCTGCAAAATGCGAAGGCGGCGAATGAGGCGCGAGCGCTCGGCGTCCGAAGACACCTCTTTAATCTGAGCCAGCACTTTTTCAGCTTCTTCTTTGGGCTTAACCTTGGACAAAAGATGGCGAATGGCGCCAGCCCCGATATCGACTTTAAAATGGGAACGATATTCCGTTCTAGCTTTACGGACCTCGTCTTCAGACAAAAGATCTCCGACTTTAAAAACCTTCCGCCCATTGGCGTCAACCAGGTCTTCCAGGACGATGTAATTGGCGTAATAAGTCACGCGCTCCAAATCAGAAGTTTTCATGTCCAGGACAATTCCAACGCGAGAAGGGGTTTTTTTCAAAAACCAAACATGTGCAACCGGAACCGCAAGCTCGATATGCCCCATGCGCTCGCGGCGAACCTTTGACTCGGTGATCTCAACTCCGCAACGATCGCAGACAATGCCACGGAACTTAATCCAACGGTATTTGCCGCAGGCACATTCATAATCGCGCACCGGGCCGAAAGTTTTTTCGCAAAACAAGCCGTCTCTCTCGGGCTTTAAGGTCCGATAGTTAATCGTCTCCGGCTTTTTTACTTCGCCGTAAGACCAAGACAAGACCTGCTCGGGAGAAGCGAGAGAAAGGCGAATCGCGTCAAAATCAGAAAAATCAAAATCCGCCTGTTTCTTTTTCTTTTTGCCCCCCAAGGAAAGCTTTTTTTCCGCTGTCGCGCTGTAGTAGGTCGTCATTTTTTAACCGCCTCACTCTTATCTCCGTTTTTAACGACAACGCCATTTTCAGTTTCCCGATGTTGCGTTCTTAAAAGCTCGACGTTGATGCCAAGCCCCTGCAACTCCTTGACCAAGACTTTAAAGGATTCTGGAATCCCAGGACGCGCCAAAGGCTCGCCCTTGATAATGGCTTCATACATCTTGGTCCTTCCCTGAACGTCATCGGATTTTACGGTCAAAAACTCTTGAAGGGCGTAAGCCGCTCCATAACCCTCGATGGCCCAGACTTCCATTTCTCCAAAGCGCTGGCCTCCGAATTGAGCTTTGCCGCCCAAAGGCTGCCTTGTAATCAAACTGTAAGGTCCAATCGAGCGGGCATGAATTTTATCTTCCACCAAGTGGATCAGTTTGAGGATATACATATAGCCGATGGAAACCTTCTCTTGGAAAGCTTCCCCAGTCCGGCCATCGTATAAAGTAATTCGGCAATCATCGGCAGGGAGATATTTTTCCGGAACCCCTTGGGCGATCAAAGCCTTTTTAGCCTCGGCGACTTTCTTTTTAATTTCGGTTTCGCTTGCGCCGTCAAATACGGGGTTGATCATCTGAGTCTGAAGCGTATAAGCCGCCCAACCCAACATCATCTCCAGGATCTGTCCGATATTCATACGTGAAGGAACGCCAAGCGGAGACAAAACGACATCGAGAGGCGTACCATCGGGAAGGTACGGCATATCTTCAATAGGAAGAATCTTGGCGATAACGCCTTTATTTCCATGGCGTCCAGCCAATTTATCTCCGACCTGAACCTTGCGCCGAGAAGCGATATAAACCTTAACGACTTTATTGACCGTAACCGGCAACTCATCTCCTTCTTTAAGGCGCATCTTAGCTCTGTCGGCTTCGCTTCGGAGATTATCTTCCATAATCTCGTAAAATTTATCTAGACGCTCTTTTTCTTGTTTGCGCTCGGAAGCGGGTTTTCCTTCCAGAACCTCAAAAGCCTCTTTGCGATGCGCTTTGAGGGCCTCTAAATCCGCGGCCAATTTTATCTCAACGGCTTCAAGCCGCTGCTTTTCTTCCGGCTTGGTCAATTTCTCCCGGCGAACGAAAACGCGAGTGCCGATGACTTGACCGGAAACCCCCGGAGGCACGCGCAAAGAAACGTCCTGAACGTCCTCAGCCTTTTTTCCGAAGATGACTTTTAAAAGCCGCTCTTCCGGAGATAATTGTTGCTCGCCCTTAGGAGCTATTTTCCCGACCAGAACATCTCCCTGATGAACCACGGTCGAGGGAACAACGATGCCTTGTTCATCCAAATATTCCAGGGAATCAGAGCCGACGTTGGGAATATCGCGGGTAATTTCTTCAGGCCCTAATTTAGTGTCCCGCGCCTCGATTTCAAACTCGGAAATCATAATCGAGGTAAAAACGTCATCGCGCACCAATCTCTCGGACAGGATGATGGCATCTTCAAAATTGTATCCTTCCCAGGGGAGAAAGCCAACCAAGAGATTGCGGCCCAAAGCCAATTGGCCTCCCGCCGTCGCGGGGCCATCGGCCAAAACCGATCCCGCTTTAACATGATCCCCGGAAAAAACCAGCGGGGTTTGATTGATACAGGTATCTTGGTTTGAACGAGAGTATTTTCTCAGTCGATAAAGGTCGACCAAGTCTTTCGAGCCCTCCGGACGCTCCACACTGACGGCGATTAAATCTCCGGAAGAATAAATTACTTTTCCCGCGCGCTTGGCGACAATGCAGGATCCGGAGTCTTTCGCCACTACCTCTTCCACTCCTGTCGCGACCAGCGGAGCCTCAGTCTGCAAAAGAGGAACGCCTTGGCGCTGCATGTTGGACCCCATCAAAGCGCGGTTGGCGTCGTCATGTTCCAAAAACGGAACCAACGCCGCGGAAACAGAAATAACCTGCATTGGAGAAATATCCATATAGTCGACCTTGGACGGCTCGACCACTGGAAAGTCTCCGCGAGAGCGGCAAGAGACGGAATCAACTGCGATACGGTCGGCTTGGAGAGGAGTATTGGCCTGGGCCACCACCATTCCGCTTTCGGTATCCGCATTCAAATATTCGACGTCGCCGGTCAATTTACCCTTAACCGCTTTTCGATAAGGAGATTCGATGAGACCGAACTCGTTGATGCGGGCGTAAGTCGCCAAACTCATAATAAGACCAATATTAGAACCTTCCGGCGTTTCAATCGGACAAATGCGGCCGTAATGGGTATGGTGAACGTCGCGAACTTCAAATCCTGCGCGCTTCCGATTGAGTCCGCCGGGGCCTAAGGCCGAGAGGCGGCGCTTGTGGGTGATCTCAGCCAACGGATTAATCTGGTCCATGAACTGGGACAATTGAGACGCGCCGAAAAACTTGCGCAAAATTCCCACCAAAGGCGCGGTGTTCAAAAGCTGCCGCGGAGTTAAATTCTCTCTTTCTTGGGAACTCATCCGATCTCGAATCACGCGAGACATTTGCGCGATTCCCATGCGAATCTGGTTTTCCAAGAGTTCTCCAACGCCTCTGACGCGCCGATTGCCCAGATGATCGATGTCGTCAACCCGGATCGAAAAATATTGTTCAAGAAGACTTAAAACCGCGTCCTTCCATTGAGAAATCGCGTCGGAAAGCTTAATAACGGAAAATGCGTCTTTTTTCAGGCCCTGATTGTAATCATCTTCCGTCTCATCCAATTCTTTTTCGTGCAAGTGTAAAACGGCGACTTCATCCAAAGACTCCCCATTTTTGTTCTTGCAATACTCCTGGAATTTTTTCTTAAAATCCGCCGGTTCCATCGCAGGAGCGGCCCCGCGAACAGGAATAGAGGAGAGTTGCGGCACGCCATCCGCCAAATGAGTGACTCCATTATTGAGCGCGATAATATATTGCATCGCCGCGATCAAATCTTCCAGGCACAGGGTCCTGCGGTCAAAAGCGGGAAGGGCAAAGCCTTTATGTTTCCGGCTATTGGGCCTAACAACCACGTCTTTGCGGCCAGCGAGGTTCCACAGGAAAGGATAAAGTTTTGAGTTAATCTTATGGCGGCCTACTTTACTGAGATCATACTTGCGCAGGTTTCTTAAAAAAAGATTGTCTATATACACTTCCGCCTGTCCAGGAATGATGAACTCTTGTCCGCGCAGTTTTTTGTAAATATCCTGCTGCGCTTCCCGTGCGGTGCGAATTTTATCCTTGCGTAAAGTCTCTAAAATGGTCGCGTCATCTTTTTCCGGATCTCCACTCAAAACTTTCAAGGATTTAATCCCTTTTTCCTTGACACGATGAATCGCCTCATTGGTAATCTTTTTTCCGGCCTCAATCAATAACTCGCCGGAAGATTCGTCGATTACGTCTTCAACAACAATCCGATGAAGAAGAGAAACCCCGCCATCCGCGGCCGACAACGGCAACTCTTCATATGGGTAAAAGATTTTCAAGATATCGGCATCAGACTCAATGCCGCAGGCGCGCAAGAAAGTCGTCGCCTCGAATTTTTTCTTGCGATCAATGCGGACATAAAGGATATTGTTGATATCAAACTCAAATTCAACCCAGGCTCCTCTGTAGGGAATAATGCGGGCAAAAAATAACTTTTTGCCGTAAGAAGATATCTTTTTCTCTTCATCTTCTTCGAAAATGATTCCCGGCGAACGGTGCAGCTGACTGACGACGACTCTTTCCGCCCCGTTAACAATAAAAGAAGCGGTGTCGGTCATTAAAGGAATTTCACAGAGGACTACTTCCTGCTCGATAATCTGCTTAAGTTTTCCAGACGGCTGTCTTGATGAAAGGCGCAAAATCGCTTTAAGAGGTCGCGACCAGGTCGCGTCATGGGCTCTGGCTTCTTCCGGAGAAAGGTAGCGCGGTTCGCCGAAATCATAACGCACGAAATCAAGAACCATTCCCCGGTCGGAAGATTCGATTGGAAACACGTCCAGAAAAGCGGCTTGAAGCCCCATCAACTCCCGCTCATCCGGTTTTTTGCCTAATTGCATGAAATCCACAAAGGATTTCTTCTGCATCTCCAAGAGATCCGGAATAGGCATAATTTGGGGGATCTGGCCAAAATTTATCTGTTTCATTTTTTCCCTCATCATTGGAGATTTAACTTTTAAATAAAATAGACAAAGAGACCCCTACCTTGATAGGGGTCTCAATGACTGCGCATCTAGCGAAAAACTTCAAACTGTCCTTCTCGCCAACAACTAACGAAGTTCAATCACGGCCCCGGATTCCATGAGCTTTTTCTTCATGTCTTCCGCTTGAGCCTTCGGCACTCCGTCTTTGACGGCCTTGGGAGCCGCTTCGACGAGATCCTTGGCTTCTTTCAAGCCAAGACCGGTCAACTCGCGGACAACCTTAATCACTTGAATTTTTTTGTCGCCGGCGCTGGTCATGAAAACGGTAAAATCCGTTTTCTCTTCAGCGGAAGCGGCCCCGGCGGCGGCAGCGCCGCCAGCGGCGGGAGCGGCCATCATCATCGGCGCGGCTGCGGCGGCCTTGACGCCAAATTTTTCTTCGACAGCCTTAACCAACTCGGAAAGCTCCAAAACGGAGAGGTTTCCGATTACATCCACAATCTCTTCTTTCGACATTTTTGTTGCAGTCGCCATTTTGTTCTCCATTAAGGCAGCTTTGCCAATGCAAATTTATCCCCAAGGTCCTTTTTGGGACCGACAGGACTGCCGACCGTAATTAAGCCGCGGCCCCAGCTTGTTTTTTCTTCTCCAAGGCCGCCAAGATCAGAGCAAAATCCCGAATGGGAGCCTCTAGAACCGAGGGGGCTTGAGAAATCAGGCCATACAGCGTTCCCGCCAACTGCGACAAAAGCTCGGGCTTGGACATCAAGGTCGAAAGCCTTACGCAATCCTCGGGCTTAAGCCACTTGCTGTCGACAAAGCCGGCTTTAATCTTTAGGTTGGGAAACTGCTTGGCAAAAGCGGTTAAAATTTTGGCCGAGGCGACCGGGTCGCTTCCTTCACAAACGACGACGCCAACCGGGCCTTTGAAAATTTGAGGCATAGCCCCGTCCAAGCCAGCGGCTTTGACGGCATGGCGCAAGAGGCTGTTTTTGACGACAGAATAGCGCCCTTTGAGCGGACGTAATTTCCCGCGCAATTCGTCAATCTCGCCGAATTTTAAACCTTTAAAATCCGTGAAAAAAATCTGCCCCGCGGCTTTAATGTCGGCCCCGAGAGATTTTGATTTTTCCGTTTTCTGTTGTTTTGTGAGTTTCATCAGCTCTTTATCTTTATTTACCGCGCAGGAGAAGACGAGACCGGCAACGACCTACTCTCCCAACGCCGAGATGGGCGTTAGTACCATTGGCCCTGACGGGCTTAACTGCCGTGTTCGGAATGGGAACGGGTGTGTCCCCGTCGGAATTATCACCGGCCTCGTCTTCGCCTGCACTACATTGATTATTGTAGCAATTTTTATCGAGAAAGCCAAGCTTCACACTCTCTAATTATAGAGACGATAGAAGAATACGGCCAAGCCGCACGGACAATTAGTACCGCTTCGCTGAAAGCCTCGCGGCTCTTACACTTGCGGCCTATCAAACCGGTAGTCTTCCGGTGTCCTTTAGGTCCCTTGCGGGACGGGAAACCTTATCTTGAGGCGGGTTTCACGCTTAGATGCTTTCAGCGTTTATCCCTACCGAACTCCGCTACCCGGCTATGCCCCTGGCGGGACAACCGGCATACAGGAGGTCCGTTCAACCAGGTCCTCTCGTACTATGGTCGACTCCTCTCAAGTTTCCTAACGCGCATGGTAGATAGAGACCGTACTGTCTCACGACGTACTGAACCCAGCTCACGTACCGCTTTAATGGGCGAACAGCCCAACCCTTCCCACCTGCTCCAGCGGGAGGATGCGATGAGCCGACATCGAGGTGCCAAACCTGGTCGTCGATGTGAACTCTTGGACCAGATCAGCCTGTTATCCCCGGGGTAGCTTTTATCCGTTGAGCGATGGCCCTCCCACGAGGGACCATCGGATCACTAGGCCCGACTTTCGTCTCTGCTTGGCTTGTAAGCCTCGCAGTCAAGCTCTCTTCTGCCCTTGCACTCAATGGGCGATTACTATGCGCCCTGAGAGAACCTTTGGACGCCTCCGTTACTCTTTGGGAGGCGACCGCCCCAGTCAAACTGCCAGCCTGCCACTGTCTTCAAGCCGGATTACGGCTTTGAGTGAGTGCCGCAGTCCCGAAAGGCTGGTATTTCATATTGCGCCTCCGCCCGGGCCACAACCCAGACATCAAAGGCTCCCAGCTATACTACGCATTCAATACCGAGACACAATGACAAGTTACAGTAAAGCTCCACGGGGTCTTTTCGTCTAACCACGCGTAGCAAGCGTCTTCACTTGCACCACAATTTCGCCGAGCACCACGTTGAGACAGCGGCACCTTTGTTACGCCATTCGTGCAGGTCGGAACTTACCCGACAAGGAATTTCGCTACCTTAGGACCGTTATAGTTACGGCCGCCGTTTACCGGGGCTTAAGTTCGGAGCTTCGCCTTGCGGCTAACCCCTCCCCTTGACCTTCCGGCACCGGGCAGGCGTCAGACCCTATACCTCATCTTGCGATTTCAGCAGAGTCCTGTGTTTTTGTTAAACAGTCACGGTGCCCCTTTCACTGCGGCTCTTCTTGCGAAGAGCACCCCTTCTTCCGAAGTTACGGGGTTAATTTGCCTAGTTCCTTAACGTGGTCTCACTCGCGCGCCTTAGGATTTTCACCCCACCTACCTGTGTCGGTTTGCGGTACGGTTAGACTGTTGGCAACGTACGAGAGTTTTCTTGGCAGCGTAGTTGAGAGGCTTCCCGCCGGTTTCCCGGCAGTCCCCATCGGCTTTCAGGTTAACGCCCCCCGGGATTTTCCTCGGAGAACACCCCTACGGCTTTAGCCCGAGACAACCTTCACTCGGGACCCCCTACCTTTCTGCGTCATCCCTTACGTTGACGCCAACAACCTAGTTCCGGAATATTAACCGGATGCCCATCATCTACGCCTTTCGGCCTCGACTTAGGACCGACTGACCCTGATCTGACGAACATTGATCAAGGAAACCTTAGGTTTTCGGCGACAAGGATTCTCACCTTGTTTATCGCTACTTATTCCGACATCCTCACTTCCCAGCGCTCCAGCACTCCTTTCGGTATGCCTTCAACGCCCTGGGAACGCTCTCCTACCCCTTACCGGTTCCGAAGAACCAATAAAGACGCGACTGCGGTGGCAGGCTTAGCCCCGTGTCATTTTCCGCGCAGATTCGCTAGACTAGTGAGCTGTTACGCACTCTTTAAAGGATGGCTGCTTCTAAGCCAACCTCCTAGCTGTTTAAGCAAATCCACAGCGTTTTCCACTGAGCCTGCACTTTGGGACCTAGGTCGGCGCTCTGGGTTGTTTCCCTCTT
This sequence comes from bacterium, assembly GCA_021810245.1. Lineage (GTDB taxonomy): Bacteria > Elusimicrobiota > Elusimicrobia > UBA1565 > UBA9628 > JAKAQV01. The sequence goes on along the minus strand of JAJZJF010000033.1, from coordinate 3,412 downwards.
GCACGTGGAGCTTATCCCCCACGAACTGACTGCCCGACAATACACCATGGTATTCGGAGTTTGACAGACTTCGGAAGAGGGGTTGCCTCCCCTACATCTACCAGTGCTCTACCCCCACGATTTAACATCGGACGCTAGCCCTAAAGCTATTTCGGAGAGAACCAGCTATCACCAAGTTCGATTAGCCTTTCACCCCTAACCACAGCTCATGTAGAATCTTTTCAACGATTAACACTTCGAGCCTCCACGGCGTTTTACCGCCGCTTCACTCTGGCCATGGTTAGATCACTTGGCTTCGGGTCTAATGGATCGAACTAAACGCCCTTTCAGACTCGCTTTCGCTACGGCTGCGAACGACGCTTTCACGCCGCTCTTAACCTTGCTCGACCCATTAACTCGCCGGATCATTCTTCAACAGGCACACGGTCAGCCATTGGTTCACCCTTGCGGGATCCCCCATAGGCCTTCCGTAGCTTGTATGCACACAGTTTCAGGTTCTATTTCACTCCCCATCAGGGGTTCTTTTCGCCTTTCCCTCGCGGTACTTGTTCACTATCGGTCGCCAGAGAGTATTTAGCCTTGGACAGTGGTCTGCCCGGATTCCCACGAGATTGCACGTGCCCCGTGGTACTTAGGAACTCATTGGGAGCCAGCTGGATTTCGGATACGGGACTTTCACCCTCTTTGGTCGGCCCTTCCAGGACCGTTCTCCTATCCGCTGGTTTGTAACTCCCCGGTTCTACACCGAATGAGCCCTGCAACACCGCAAAAGCAAGCCTTTGCGGTTTAGGCTATTCCCCTTTCGCTCGCCACTACTAAGGGAATCTCAATTGATTTCTTTTCCTCCAGGTACTGAGATGTTTCACTTCCCTGGGTTGTCTCTATTGGACTATCTCCTAATCCGAAGACTAGGCCTTTATCCAACAGTTGGCCGTCTTTCAACGGCCGCGGTTTCCCGATTCGGAGATCCCCGGATCAAAGCTTTTTTGCAGCTCCCCGAGGCTTATCGCAGCTTATCACGCCCTTCTTCGGCTTCTGGCGCCAAGGCATCCTCTATGTGCACTTTGTAGCTTGACCATATTCTTCTATCGCATCTTTCCCCGGTCAAGAGAGAAAGATACTGTAAGACGCTTGACTTTCTCGATTCGCATTTTTCGCCCTCTTGCCCCGAAAGGACTTACAAAGGACGGATTTTACGAATGCTCAATTATCAAAGAACAAAAAAATCTATTTAAAAAACGATTCTTGGACCCTGCCGGGATCGAACCGGCGGCCTCCTGCTTGCAAAGCAGGCGCTCTCCCAGCTGAGCTAAGGGCCCGTTCAACCAAAACCCTAAACTCAAGATCCCAAACTTCATGGGCCCGGGTGGACTTGAACCACCGACCCCACGCTTATCAAGCGTGTGCTCTAACCACTGAGCTACGAGCCCAGGATTTGTTGAGCCGGGGTTCGAAACCCCATCCCCAAGAAACGTTCTTCGCGAACCAATGAGCGCCCCGCGAAAAGACTCACCGTCTCTACAAACGGTGTTACTTCAAAGAGCTCGACCTACCGCGCGTGAGACGCGCGATAGAAAGGAGGTGATCCAGCCGCACGTTCCCGTACGGCTACCTTGTTACGACTTCACCCCAATCACCGACCACAATTTCATAGCCTCAGAGAGGCTATTTCGGTTGCAGTAGGCTTTCGTGGTGTGACGGGCGGTGTGTACAAGGCCCGGGAACGTATTCACCGCAGCCTGCTGATCTGCGATTACTAGCGATTCCACCTTCACGAGGGCGAGTTGCAGCCCTCGATCCGAACTGGGGCGCGCTTTAGGGGTTGGCTCCACATTGCTGTATTGCTTCCCTCTGTACGCGCCATTGTAGCACGTGTGTAGCCCTGGACATAAAGGCCATGATGACTTGACGTCGTCCCCACCTTCCTCCACGTTATCCGCGGCAGTCTCCCAAGAGACCTTTAACGCCTTGCAGCGCTAAAGCAACATGGGACAGGGGTTGCGCTCGTTGCGGGACTTAACCCAACATCTCACGACACGAGCTGACGACAGCCATGCAGCACCTCGGCTGGCTCCCTTGCGGGTCCCTCATCCTTTCAAATAAGGTACCACCAGTCGTTCGAGCCCAGGTAAGGTTCTTCGCGTAGCGTCGAATTGAACCACATGCTCCACCGCTTGTGCGGGCCCCCGTCAATTCCTTTGAGTTTTAACCTTGCGGCCGTACTCCCCAGGCGGATGACTTAATGCGTTAGCGACGGCACAGAAGGGGTCGATTCCCCCTGCGCCTAGTCATCATCGTTTACAGCTAGGACTACCAGGGTATCTAATCCTGTTTGCTCCCCTAGCTTTCGAGTCTCAGCGTCAGTAAAGGCCCAGGTGTCTGCCTTCGCCTTTGGTGTTCCTCCCGATATCTACGCATTTCACCGCTACACCGGGAATTCCAACACCCTCTACCCCACTCAAGACATCCAGTATCTACCGCACGTTTCCGGTTAAGCCGAAAAATTTCACAATAGACTTAAACGCCCGCCTACACTCGCTTTACGCCTAGTAATTCCGAATAACGCTTGCCACCTATGTCTTACCGCGGCTGCTGGCACATAGTTAGCCGTGGCTTATTCATCAGGTACCGTCATTTGATTCGTCCCTAATAAAAGAGGTTTACATCCCGAAAGACTTCATCCCTCACGCAGAGTTGCTGGATCAGGCTTTCGCCCATTGTCCAAAATTCCCCACTGCTGCCTTCCGTAGAAGTGAGGCCCGTGTCTCAGTGCCTCCGTGCCCGTGCGACCTTTCAGTCCGGGTACCCGTCGTAGCCTTGGTGGGCTGTTATCCCGCCAACTAGCTGATGGGCCGCAAGCTCCTCCCCAAACGACCATTGCTGGCCTATCATCCTCGGAAGATGCCTTCCAAGGATTCTACGGGGTATTAGCCCGCCTTTCGGCGGGTTATTCCCCATTTGGGGGCAGATTGCTTACGTGTTGCTCACTCGTCTGCCGCTAGGCGCGATACGCCGCCACCTCGCTCGACTTGCATGTGTTATGCACTCTGCCAGCGTTAATTCTGAGCCAGGATCAAACTCTCCATAAAACAGTTTAAACCAACGGGCAAGCCCGCCGATTTAACTAAATCCATGGAGGAATTGATTCCTCTCAATACTTCTCCTGTCGCCGCCGTCTACCGCTTTCGCGATTTCCGTGTCGCCCCAAGGGCGACGCATCTCACAGCGACAAGAACACACCATAATTTCCTTTAGGCTCTTTGCGGAGCGCTCATTCGCTCGCAAAGAAATTTTCAAAGAACAGTAACAAGCCCCCTCTCCCCTTTTGTCCATCTTTCAGGGGATGATAGGACCTGCCCCGTACGCTAATCTAACATCTTTTAGCGCACTTAAATAGTGTAGCACGAAATTC
>JAJZJF010000138.1 GCA_021810245.1 bacterium | reverse complement strand
CCGAAACCTCCGAGCTTTCCAAAAGTCCGTTCCATTTCGCCTTAACGGTCTCGAAACTGCGAAGCTCTTTAAGGCCTCGGGAGCCTTCGATAGAATAGGGCATCCGCGACATGCATTCGGTTCCGCCGGCGATATAGACTTCTCCTTCCCCGCAACGAATAAAGCGCGCGGCGGCGGCGATGGATTCAATAGAGGAAATGCAGTTATTTTGAACTGTCACCGCCTGGGTTTTTTCCGGAAGCCCGCAGCGAAGCGCGGTCACGCGCGCCATATTGGGCGCGGAGAAGCTTTGCGCCACCCATCCGACCAGGACCCCATCAACCGCTTCTTTCGGAAGCCGGGATTTTTTGAGAAGAGAATTGACCGCTAGGGCCATCAAATTTTCAGGTTTAAGAGACGACAAGGATCTTGCCATATGCCCAATCGGGGTGCGAGCTCCGGAACTAATGACGATTGTTTCTTTGGATTCCATAACGCAACGCCTCCTTTATTTTTCGCAAAGAGAATTTCCCTCCCGCGCATCTTTCATCACCGTTTTTGCCAACGAAGGTTCTGAAATCTTAAGCCCCCAGAAAACAAAAACGCTGACAAGTCCCGGCAAGGCCTGATAGGCCAAGCGGTAAAGAAGAGCCGCCACCAAGGCCTTATCCCAATCCACTCCAAAACTGGAAAAAACCGCCGCCAAAGAGCCCTCCATGATGCCCAGTCCCGCCGGCAATACCGGCACCAGCATCGCGGCCATCGCCATGGTAAAACCCGCCGTTAAATAGCCGACCGACAAGCTGACTCCGACGGCGCGAAAAGCGAAATAAAGAGAGCTCATCAAGAAAACCCAATCCGCGCCGGTAAATAAAATCATCCGCGTCAAACGAACCCGCCCCTGCCTGACCCGGGATAAGCCCTCTTCCAGCTGCCGCTCAAAGGCTTCAAAGTTTTCTTTAGGAATTCCAGTTTTAAGAAAAAAGAAAATGCCGCGTTCAACCCGATTGGACAGGCGCTTCATGATTTTCCCGCGGATGCCGCGGCTAAACAGAAAGACCAATATCGGAACGCTGATCGCAAGCAAAATCAGAAGACCTAATGCGCTTTCCATGACCGCGATCGTCATCCCATGAAGATGCAAAACCAAATAAAGAAGGCCTTGCGCCAGAATCAAGGCCAGGACCAGATAAAGAATGACAGAGCTGAGAACCGAGACCAAAACCGTCGTCCCATATGGCACGCCGCGCTTTCTTAAAAGATGCGCTTTTAAGGCAAAGCCGCTGGCTCCGGCGGTGGAAATAAAATAATTAATCGTGGTTGAAACCAAGGCCACTCCCAAGGATTCCATCAGGAGAAGCTTGTGCTCAAAGATGAGAAGCGCTTCTTCCAAAGCCAAGCCCGCCATCGAATAACTGCCAAAAGCGCAAAAGGCGGACACCCACACCCACAGCCACTCAATTTTATCTCCAATGGCCTCGACGGCGGAGAAATGTTTTGAGAAAAGATAAAACAAAATCGCTCCGGATAAAAGCAGTCCCAAAGCCAAGGGAATTTTCTTTTGCATGGCTTTCATGGTCCCATCATCCCTTGGTAGCTGGATAAAAGCGTTCGCGCCTGGCTAAACAATTGAGCGTGAATCAAGGGCCATAAGGCCGCCAAGCGAAAGGCAAAAAGGGCTGGGACCAAGAACCCGGCAAAGGAAATGAGAATTAATTTTCTGCCGTAAGCGGCAACGGGTGAGAGCGCGGTCTTTTTTAAATGAAGGAAGAGAAGAGAGGTGAAAATAAGCGCGAAGGGAAACGTGACGATTCCGGAAAAAAATCCCAGAACCGGAATCTTAGACAATATCCACGCTGAGAGGCTGATGAAAATCAGCCGCCCCGACACTCCCATCCAGCGATCTTTCACGTAAAACAGGCTTCTCTCCAAGGACTCAAGACCCCCGATATTTTCGGAAATAAAAATAAAGGGAACAAAGCTTAAGGCGAAAGCCAGGAAAATTCCCGGCAGGATAAAAAGATAAATCCCGCCGATGGCGGAGAGAAAAGCCAAAAGGCACGCCCAGGAAAAAGGAGTCAACTTTTTCCAAGACTCCCGGTAAAGAGAGATCGCGTCCTTGGAATTTCCCAAGGCGACCTCAAGCAAAGCCACCTGGGTCCAACTCACTCCCCAAAGAGCCACGAAAACCGAAAGGCCTCCCGCCAACGCCCACAACCACCAATGGGAATATCCGGTTCCAAACCAGAGAAGAAGCGCGGCTCCAAAAGGAATCATCCCGGCGACTATGGTCAATATTCCGCCCAACCCCGCCGCCGCCATCAGCCCCCAAAACCGGGCCTTAAAAAGGGGCCAGGTCTGCCTGAGCAAATCAGCAATTGAGGGCAAAGGGGAAATTAAATCCATCCCATCCATAACGCGATTATATCTTTTTAATTTATCGGCTCTTAAGGAATATTTTCGCATTGAACAAACCGCGCGCGTCTGTTATAATGAGATGACGGGGGTGAATCAGGTTCGACAGGAGCGGTTGAACCCTCGGTCGCAGGCCCTGGAAGGTCTAAGCCAGGATAAAATCAGGCCAAAAAAAGAAAAGCTAACACACAGTTAGCCTGGGCCACCGCCTAAACCGCGGCTGACCTACGTCGGTCCCTGACGCCCGCTGGGGGGCTTCCGACGTCATGAGCGGGATGCGGACCCTTTTCGCTGTTTCCGTCGAAAGGGTCCAAAGACACAACGGAGATAGTTCGGGGATACTCGTCCGACTGTTTTCCCCGAATGAAACTCAAGCCGGACTAAGCCTGTAGTGACCTGGGTCGGCCTCTTTTGGACGCGGGTGCGATTCCCGCCACCTCCACGGCTTTTTTTGCCATTATTTAGATAAACTGAATGCCCTCGCGTGCGCTGACCTTAACCCTGGCGGGTTTGTTTTTTTTGTTTCTTGCCGCGATATCCATCGCCGACCCGCGCTGGATTCCGATTCTATTTCCGCTCTACGGATTTATTTTTTTATGGATGGGGCTGCGGCAAGAAAGAGAATTGCCGTTCGTTTTTCTTTTCTTGGTTTCGGTCTCGACCTTGCTTTCGGCCTCTCGACTTAAGTCTCCGTGGAACCACCAAATTTTCTTTGAATTGGGAGCCTTGTGGTTTTTTCAATTTTCCTGGGGCGTTTACCAAAACTCAATTCTCGGCTCGCGCCG
>JAJZJF010000137.1 GCA_021810245.1 bacterium | reverse complement strand
TGTGGGCGACCAAGGAATAAAGAATCAGTCCCAACGACAAAACCCCGACCAAGGGCATTCCAAATACCTCGGCCAAGGGAACAAATCCAATCAAGGCAAGGCCGATTCCGGCTAAGGACCCCAAAAGCCCGGCCTGCGGCACCGCTTTCCTGACCCAATCGCCGAAAAAGGAGAGGATGAGTTTTAAAATTCCAATAGAAATCATGGTCGCCATTCCAATTTCCCAGGCTTGAATGGCCGCCGCCTGCGGGGAAAGCCCCTGATTTTTAAGCGCGATAAAGGACGGTCCTAAAACCGTCAAGGCAATTCCAATGGTCGAAGGCGTGTCCAAGCCCAAGGGCATGGCGGTGACGGATTTTTTGCCCGTTTTTTTAGCCAGGCGAAAGGCCATCCAGGTGTAGACGAGATCGCCGAAAAGAACTCCTAACGCTGTCCCCGGGAACATTCTTCCATAAACAATGTTTTCCGGGAAATGAAATCCAAAAATCAAGATTCCGGCTAAAAAAGAAAGGACGGTCAGATTGTCGAAAGCGAGACCGAAAAAGCCGTTTAGATCGCCAAGCCCGATTAAACTGCGCGCGGGGTTTCCTTCCATTGGTAAATTCTACCTGATTTTGAGCGCGGGAACCGCCCGCAGGCTGAGCGCGAATCCTCCGGCAAGAAAGAGTCCGCCAATGCAAAGCTCAGTGACCCAGAGCGGCCAGCCACTGATCATCCATCCAAACAATATCATGAGTAAGCTTGATATTCCGCTTTCTAGGGCGCTGGAGACCGATAAGACGGAGGCTCTGGCCGCTGAGGATGCCACCATACGATTTAACTCAATTCCCAAAATGACGTTGAATGCGCCCCAAATAAATCTGAGGAAAATCACGAGCAATGCACAGGCGATGCCACCCGAAAAGAAGCCAAGGGCCACGAAAGCGCAGAAAGCGAGTAATGGGGCAGTTGTGTTGAGGAATTTTCTATTGTTGCCGATCCGATCGGAGCGCTTTGCTCCAAATCCAAACGCGAATACTGCCAAGGCAAAGATAAGACCGAAGTAGCGGTCAGCAACCCCGGCAGACTTAAGGATTAAGGGAACTAGGAAAAGATAGGACGCATAGAATATTCCATTAATGAACGCGGACGCTACCAAAAATTCGGACATGGCGCGGGAATCATCAACGGCTCGACGCAAAAGCAGAAATATCTCTTGCTTTGCCTTCCCATGGCGCCGCGCAGGCTCATAATTATGTTCTCTGATCGTCGTAAGAAGCGCGATGGCCACAAACATACTGATGAGAGTAAGCAAGAAAGGGAGATGAGTATCCCTACTAAAAGCGAAGCTGCCAATGATAAAGGCAACAAAAAGCGCATTTGAGCTCCAAAATGACATGTCCCTAAGCGCTTGATCAAACGTCGCCGCTCTGTCTTCAGCGATCAAATTATCATGGAGGAAAGCTGTGAATGCCCCTGAATCGAAGGTTTCGGCCAACCCGAAAAGCGCTTGTGCCGCTAAGAGAAGATGGTAATTAGTAGAGGATAGGAAGATGCTTAAGCTCACGGTGGTCAACAGGAGACTGATCATTACGGATGTCTTTCGGCCCACATGATCGGCAATGATTCCGGTTGGTATCTCAAAAATGAGCGCCACGATTGTCTTTATCGAAAGCAGGTAGGCGATCTGAACCGGATTTTCGACGACTTGTTTGAGGTAAATGACGAGAATGGGAACATAGAACAGCGCGGTTTTGAATATAGAAAATGTTCGAAATTGAGACAACGATGCTTGTCGCGTCACCGGGCCACCAGAAACAGGTAGCGATTGCCTTCGAGAAACATGGTTATCTGTTCATACATTGTTGTGACGTTCCCCTGACGTTCCCCCATTTTTTAGGCCAAGGTGAATTGGTTATTGATGAGGTTAATATTACTTAGCATTGTCGATTGCTGTTGAGCAAACTCTTTAGGCGTTAAGCCGTTGAGCGCTCTGTGCGGCCTTTGTTCGTTGTGATATTTTCTCCGAGCTTCAATGACAGCAACAGCAAAAACCACCTTAAATCAGGTCCACAGTGGTCGGACGGATTGGGGGCGCCTCAGTCTATCTTATGATCAGACAACCAATTCTTCCTGGCCTAGTTCTTGGGGGGAACGTCAAGACGTAAACGCGACCGCGCGGAATTTAGCTTCTCGGCCTGGGCCTTTTTTTGGCGGGAGTCTAGGACTTTAGGCCCAGGGGAAAAACGGGCATTTGGCCTATACTATCCGATATGAGGGAAAAACTCTTCAAATTCCGCTGGGGACTGGGGTTTCTGGCGTTATGGATGGGGTTTCCCGTTTGGGCCCTTGAGTCTTCCGCGCATTTTGAAGAGCCTGTTCCGATTGATTTGCCTTCTCTTTCCAATGGAACCCAACCCATTGATGTTCTGCCCGATCTTGGAAATTCTCCGAGAGATATTTCTTTCCCAAGCGAAATTTTTCATAAAAAAGAGCGATTTTTAAGTTCTCAGGCTTCTTTAGTAAGACCCAATACTCCCGCAGACAAGAATAGTTCTCTTGACTCCGCTCTATTTGAGCGAGTTGCCAAAAATCCCCCAAAATCCAAATTTCAGAAACAGATCGCTTCTCGGTCCAATCATGATCCGGCTGCAAGCCCTGTTAGCGGCGAATCTCTTTTTGACGGCGCTCAGGAAAAAGAGGGACCGTGGAAATACGATTCTGAGGGAGCGTTGTGGTTTTCTGGAAAGCAGGCGCAATTGATAGGTTCCGGCTCTTATGGGCGCGTTTTTATCCATCCGGCTAATCAAAACTGGGTCGTTAAAGTCATTCATGGCAGCAGAATTTACGGGACGACTTCGTTTTATGAACATCCGGAATTTACCAACCTCGAGAAATTGTCTCAAGCCCACCTTTCTCCGCGTCCGATAGATACCGGGCTCATCAAGGGCATTCCCTACATTATTTCAGAGCGGGTGCATGGGGCGACCTTAGGCGACACCATTGGCGAGAGAAAATTTGGCATTAGGGAGCTAAAATTGTTGCGGCAGATGTTTAATTCTCTTTTAAGTAGCCGATTTTCCATCGTTGATCTAACCCCCAGCAATGTCATGTTGGGGCATACGGCTTCTAATCCGGAACCCCAGGCTTATATTATTGACGCGGGGCTTTTAACTTCGATTAGCGTTTTTTCTAACCCGTTTATCGATATCCAAG
>JAJZJF010000002.1 GCA_021810245.1 bacterium | reverse complement strand
AATGCCTGAAGCTGATCACGCGCCCGGGCTGTGAGCGAATTATACGATACGCCTTTGAATACGCCAGAGCCCATCGTCGCTTGAAGGTTACCTGCATGACCAAGGACAACATAATGAAGCTTACCGATGGATTGTTTCACGAGGTGTTCGTGGAAATCGCGGCTCAATATCCCGACATCAAAAGCGAACACATGATTGTAGACATCGGCGCGGCGCGGCTGGCTGATTCTCCTGAACAGTTCGATGTCTTGGTTCTTCCAAATCTCTATGGCGACATTCTATCGGATATTGCCGCCCAGATATCGGGCTCCGTGGGACTGGCGCCATCGAGCAATATCGGCGAAAACGGAGCGATGTACGAAGCGATTCACGGATCGGCGCCGGACATCGCGGGGCGGGACCTCGCCAATCCTTCCGGACTGCTGCTTTCCTCGGTGATGATGCTTATCGATATTGGGCAGGCGAAAGTCGCGGAGCGCGTTCACAACGCGTGGTTGAAAGCCGTTGAGGATGGCTTTCACACCGGGGACATGTTCACCGAGGGCCTGAGCGTTCGCCGAGTCGGCACGCGCGATTTTGCGCGCGCGGTCATCGAGAGGCTGGGAGCGCTTCCTGAAAAACTCAAGGCCGCAAATTATTCGGCCTCCGTGTCTTCCGCTTCCGCGCTCGCGGGAAAAAAATGGGAGCGTCAAGCGCCGCTGCGGAAGGATTTAATAGGAGTGGACGTCTTTTTGGACTGGCGCAATGGAGGTCCCAACGACCTTGGACAACTCCTGAGTCGGGTTGGTGGCGACGCCTTAAAACTCGTCATGATCACCAATCGCGGCGTGAAGGTCTGGCCAGATGGATTTCCTGAGACCTTCTGTACCGATCACTGGCGATGCAGGTTCGTTTCTTCGCAAGACGGGAAGACGATCGCTCATCGAGACATCATAGGACTGCTTGAACGAGTCGAAAGAAGCGGACTAGATTTTATCAAGATCGAGAATCTATGCAATTTTGACGGCAAGCCCGGCTATTCATTGGGTCAAGGCCAATGAAAGAAAAAATCGGTCCTTATAATAAGCGAACCATCGCGCTCTCGACGAAACATCAAAAGGAAGAGGCCATAGCCCCCTCTTTCCAAAGGATCCTTGGAGCGTCCATCATGGTTCCGAGCGGAATCGATACCGATTTGTTTGGGACTTTTTCCGGAGAAATTGAGCGCGAGGGAACGATGCTGGAAACCGTTCGGAAGAAAGCGCGTCTGGCGATTAAAGTCAGCGGCCATCCCCTTGCGCTTGCCAGCGAAGGCAGTTTTGGGCCGGACCCTTCCTGTCCTCTTTTCCCCTGCGGAATAGAGTTGATTATTTTTATCGATGATGAAAGAAAGATAGAAGTTGTGGAAAGCGACTTGACTGAAGAAACAAATTTCAGTTCCGTGACGGCCGCTTCAGCGCGGGAAATCCATGATTTCCTGGAACACGCGCGTTTTCCTTCTCATCGCCTTGTCGTGTCGCCCGAGGGTAAAATGGACTTGAGTCTTCTGAAAAAAGGGATTGGCCGATTTTCTGAGCTTGAGGAAGCTATTGAGGCCGCCGCTCGCGGATCTCCCACGGGGAAGGCTCTCATCGTGGCGGATATGCGCGCCCATATGAACCCGACCCGCATGGCCGGTCTCGAAAAATTGGCGGAAAAACTCGCCCGACGCTTGGCTTCACCTTGCCCCGCCTGCGGCGCTCCCGGATGGGGGGTCGTTGGCGTTATAAAAGGGCTTTCCTGTGAGTATTGCGGCTCCGAGACAGAACTCGTTGCCCAAGAAATTTATGGCTGCGCCTCATGCCAAGCTCGCGAGAACAAACCGCGAAGCGACGGGAAAATGTTCGCGGATGCGGGCGAGTGTGCGCGATGCAACCCTTAAAAGATGCTTCCATTGTCCAGGCAGATGCGCGAAATATCCGGCGCGCGGTAGATATTCTGCGCGCTGGCGGGCTTGTCGCGTTTCCGACTGAAACCGTGTATGGCCTTGGCGCGCGCGCTTTCGACGGAGCGGCAGCGCGCCGCATTTATCATGCCAAGGGCCGTCCATCCGACAACCCGCTCATCGTCCATGTTGACGGCGAAAAGATGCTTGAGCTCGTCGTCCGCCGCGTGCCGCCGCTTGCGCGGCGTCTAATTGCCGCGTTCTGGCCCGGGCCGCTCACGCTGGTTCTCGAGAAGGCCACGCGCGTCCCTTTTTCCGTTACCGCTGGACATCAAACCGTTGCCGTGCGCTGTCCCTCGCACCCGGTTGCGCGCGCGTTGATTTCCGCGCTTGGAGAACCCATCGCCGCTCCCTCGGCCAATCGCTCGGGGCGGCCCAGTCCGACAAGGGCCGAGCATGTCGCAGATGACTTGGGAAAAAGAGTGGCCTTGATTCTTGATGGCGGGCCATGCCGCTTAGGCCTTGAGTCGACGATTGTTGACGCTCGGGGGTGTCGCCCGGTCTTATTGCGCCCGGGGACGTTAACGCCTGAAGCAATATCGCGTATCGCTAGTATTTCTTTCGCTTCTTCCGGCCGCGCGGCTCCGCCTTCGCCCGGAACGCGCTATCGCCACTACGCGCCGTCGTGCCGCGTTAAACTCATCACTCCCTCAGCCGTGCGCTCGGGTATCATCCCGGGCTTTAGACGACGGGACGGCTTGCTTCATATTTCGCGCTGGGGCGGCCCGCGTCCGGCCTTTGTGCGGCGCGTGTCGGCGGGTTCCGCCGCCTACGCACGCGCTCTTTTCGCTTCCTTGCGCGCCGCCGAAAAGGCGGAAGTTCAGACGCTGTTTGTCGAGACTTTGCCCGAGCGAGGCATTGGCCGCGCGGTTATGGATCGCCTGCGCCGCGCGGCCGAGAGCTGACGTTCGGCGGACAAAGACTGAAGGCGGCGCAGAATTTTATTGCTCGGTAATTTCCCGCCCATGCCACAAAAGGTAGATCGCGGGATAGACGAGAAGTTCCAGGATAAATGAGGTAAAAAGCCCGCCGACCATGGGGGCGGCGATTCGCTTCATCATATCAGAGCCTGCGCCATTAGACCATAGAGCCGGAAGAAGTCCCAGAAAGGCGCAAGAGACCGTCATCATTTTTGGGCGCAGGCGTTTGGCCGCGCCGTCATGAATCGCTTCTTTAAGATCGGCCATCGTGTTAAGACGCCCGGCAGCGGCGCGCGCGCGTCTTTCGAGATTGAGATAGAGAAGCATGAAGATGCCAGTTTCGGCATCAAGACCTAAAAGAGCGATAAAGCCGACCCAGACAGCTATGGAGAGGTGATATCCCAAAATCCACAACAGCCAAATCGCTCCGACGGCGGAAAAGGGCACGGCGGCGAGGACCATGGCCGCTTCCATCCATGAACCGGTGTTAAAGTAGAGAAGCAATACAATCAGAAAAAGAGCGAGCGGGCCGACGACGAGAAGTTTTTTCTCGGCCTTTTTCATTTGTTTGTATTGCCCGCTGAACTCATAGCGGTATCCCGGGGGGAAAGAGACCGATTTTTTAATCGCGGCTCGCGCTTTTTTGACGTAGCCCCCGATGTCGGAGGTTTTAAGGTCCACGTAGACGTATCCCGAAAGTTCCCCGTTTTCATCCCGAATCATGTCGGGACCCTGGCGCATCCGGATTTCGGCGATCTCGGCTAATGGAATTTGCTCGTTTTTTGATACGGGGACCAAAACTTCCCCGATTTTTCTCAAATTGTTTCTAAAGTCCGGAGCGTAGCGCACGCTCACCGGAAAACGATCGCGGCCCTCGATAGTCGTCGTCACGCGCTCGCCTCCCAAGGCCGCGGCGATCATCGAATTGGCGTCATCAACCGAAAGCCCGTAGCGCGCCAAAGCCCGTCGCTTTAAAATGATGTCGGCGTAATAGCCTTGAGCGGACCTTTCTGCCACGGCGTGCCTTGTTTCAGGAATTGCGTTCAGCGCGCCCTCAATTTGAGTTCCGATATTTTGAATGACGGATAAATCCGGGCCGAAAATTTTGATTCCAACGGGCGTTCTCATTCCCGTTGAGAGCATGTCGATGCGGTTCCGAATGGGCTGCGTCCAAATGTTGGGGAACCCCGGAATTTTTAATTTTTGATCCATTTGAGAGATTAGTTGCTGATAGCTTAGGCGGCATTTCCATATCCCGCCGAAACAAGGCGTTGTGGGCCAAAATTTTCTGGGCTTTAAAACGACGGTCGTTTCCATCATGGACAAGGGCGCGGGATCGGTCGCGGTTTCGGCGCGGCCCGCCTTGCCGTAAACCGTTTTAACCTCGGGGAATGATTTGAGGATTTCATCTTGAATTTGAAGGACGCGCCGGGCTTCGGTGATCGAGATTCCTGGAAGAGTGGTCGGCATATAAAGGATGGTCCCCTCATTGAGCGGAGGCATAAATTCAGATCCCAATCGCCATAAAAGCGGCAATGTCGAAATAAAAATTCCCAGGGAGGCGAGAATTGTCAGGCGGGGATTTTCCAAGACCCAATTGACCGCCGGCGAATAAATTTTAAAAAGCCGGCGGCTGATGGGGTGTTTCTCTTCCGGATAATAATGACCGACAAAAAGGGCGTTGAGGGTTGACTTAAGCCAGCGCGGATTTATCTGGAATTCATTCATTCTGGTAAAAAGCATTCGGACCGCGGGATCTAAAGTCACGGCTAAAATCGCCGCGATCGCCATGGCGAATGTCTTTGAATAGGCAAGAGGCTTAAACAATCGGCCTTCTTGGCCGGTCAAGGCAAAGATTGGCAGAAAAGCCGCGGCGATCACCAGAAGCGAGAAAAAAACCGAGGGACCGACTTCCATCAGGGCTTTGAGTCTCACCTCATGAAAATCTCCCTTCCGTCCGGCCGCTTGCCATTCCTCAAGACGCTTGTAGGCGTTTTCGACCTCGACAATCGCGCCGTCAACGAGAATTCCAATTGAGATCGCGATGCCGGAAAGAGACATGATGTTGGTAGTCAGCCCCAAAGCCGCCATCGGGATAAAAGCCAAGAAAACGGAAACCGGAATTGTCAGAATCGGAACTAGGGCCGAAGGCGGATGCCATAAAAACAAAAGAATCACCAAGCTGACGATCAACATTTCCTCAAACAGCGTTTTCTTGAGAGTCCCAATAGCCCGGTGGATGAGGCCCGATCGGTCATAAACGGGGATGATGCGAACCCCGGGCGGCAAAGAGGGAGAAATCTCTTTTATTTTTTCTTTGACGCGATCAATCACGTTTAACGCGTTGACGCCGCTTCGCATGATGACGACTCCGCTGACGGCGTCGCCAAGGCCGTTGAATTCTCCGACGCCGCGCCTTCGCGCGGGTCCCAGGCTGACTGTCGAGATATCTTTAACCAAAACAGGCGTTCCCGTTTCGGGGTCGCGCCCGACCGATGTTTGCTCGATATCGCGAATTCCTTTGAGATAACCGCGCCCTAAAATCATGAATTCTCGCCCGGAAAATTCGATCGTGCCGCCGCCGGCTTCGCTATTTGATTCTGAAACGGCTTTGAGAACCCTGGTGAGAGAAATATGGTAGCTCCAGAGAGCGCGGGGATTGATTTTGACCTGATATTCTTTTTCATATCCGCCGATGGACGCCACTTCAGAGACGCCGGGGACGCTTTGAAGCTGGTAGCGGATATGCCAGTCTTGAAGCGCGCGAAGCTGGGACAAATCCAGCGCTTTGGAATCATCCACCAGCGCGTACTGATAGACCCAGCCAAGACTTGTCGCGTCCGGTCCCAATGCGGTTTTGACTCCCTTGGGAAGATCCGGGATGATTTTAGAAAGATATTCCAAAACGCGCGAGCGCGCCCAATAGAGGTCGGTTCCGTCTTCAAAAATCACGTAAACTAAAGACACTCCAAATTCATTGGTCGCGCGAATTGCCTTAACTTTGGGCGCGCCCAAAAGAGCCGAGACGATCGGATAAGTCACCTGATCTTCTAAAACTTCGGGAGATTGATCCCATTTTGAGGCGATGATCACTTGAGTGTCCGATAAATCCGGCAGCGCGTCAAGCGGCATTCTTCTGACCGTATAAGAGGCATATGCCAGGGCCGAGAGAGTCAAAAGAATGACCAGAAATTTATTGCGCGCCGAAAACGAGATGATTTTAGAGATCATAAGCGCTCTCCTTTGCAATCGAAATATCGGCGCTATAATAAAAAGTGAGAGACGCCAATCGTTGAACTATCCAAGGCCTCGGTTTTCCGAGGCCTTCTTTTTTTACCGTGAAATTCGTCATCACATCTTCATCCCGGGCATGGAGCCCATTGAGTCCGAGGGTGCGGCGTTTTTGGAGTCTTGGCCTGGTTTCGCGAAAGACTCGATGGCGGACTGAAATTGAGATTCCGCGTCAATCAAAAAATTAGCCGAGGTGGACACCGTTTCTCCGGGATTGAGGCCCGATAGAATTTCGTCATAGCCCTCGGCTTTGTTTCCCAATTCCACCGCTTGAGGCTTAAGAGTTCCGTCTTCCTTGACGATAAACACGTATTGGCGGTCTCCGGTGTCTAACACCGCGCTTTCCGGCACGCTCAGATGATTTCCCAGCGGCGAATCAATAGCGACATCCACGTAAGTTCCCGGCTTTAAAAGGCCGAGAACGTCATCGAGGCGCGCCCTAAGGCGCGCGGTGCGGGTTTTGGGATTGATCACGGGGTCTATCGAGAGAACCTTCGTCATCCATGATTTTCCGGGGAGAGTTTCCGATTTGACCTGCAGGGACATTCCCGGACGCACGAACGGCAAATCATATTCATAAATATCCGCGTAAACCCAAACCGCTTGTCCGCGCTTTCCAAGCAAAAGCCCTTGATCCAGGCTTGGGTCCTTGGCCCAGGCTGAAACCTGCGCCGGGGAAAGGCCGAGGAGTTTTAGCTTTAAGATCGTCGCTTTTTTCATTGATCGCGCCCAAGAAAGGTCCGAGCCTTGAGGGCTCCCTTGAGCCGAGTTTAGAGCCTTGAGAGCTTGGCGGTATTCTTCAAGGGCCTCATAGAGCTGCGGGTCATAAGCGATGCGCCCGGGGGCTTGTATGCGTCTGGTTAAAGAGCGTATTTTGGCCTTACCGTAAGTCACGCCGATAAGCTGCAGGCGTTGGGGCGATAGAGCGACGGGGGCCCTTCCCAGAACGCCGTCGGTTTTCTCTTTTATTTTATCCATGGGCCTTAGATCCATTCCGCAGATGGGGCATTGTCCGGGCCGGTCGCGGATAATTTGAGGGTGCATGGGGCATTGGTAGAGGGTTTTTTGAGGAGGTCTTTTTTCAGCGGCGGCTTCTCCTGAATTTATCCGCTTAAAATAAACGGCGGAAACTCCGATGAGAAAAAAAGCGGATCCGAGAAAAAATATTTTTTTGATTTTCATGGGTTGGATTCTCCTTTTTTAGTCGAGAATGGAACGCTTCCGCCAACGGCGCGTTCGAGTTTCGCCAGATGCTCTCCGTAAAGATTGACTTCCTCGGGATATTTGAGCTCGGCGTCCAGAAGCGCGCGGACGCTGTCCGAGAGTTTGGAAAAATTGGCACGGCCTGTTTCATAGTTTTTTTCCGTTATTTTGAACGCGCTTTGCGCAAGCGGGATAATTTCTCGCTTGTAACTCAAGGCTAAAGCGCTTCTTAAGTTTACTTCAATGAGTTCGGAATGAACTTGCCTGAGCGTTTCGTTGACGGCTTCTTGTGATGAGGCCTCGGCTTCTTTTTTGTGGGCCTTGGCGGCCTTGAGGAGAGAATTCTGCTTCCAAAACCAAATGGGAATGGAGAGATTGACTCCGTAGGCGCTGTCTTCCATCGTCGCGACGTAGGGCCGCGCTTCCTGAGTCATCGAGAATTGAAAATCAGGGAGAAATCCTAGGCGGCCTAAAGCGACCATCGCTTTGGCATGCATGATTTCATGAAGAGCTAAGGCATAATCGGGACTCATTTCCTTGGCGAGTTGATCCAGTTCCTGGGGAGTCGCTTCAACCGGGCGCGGGTCTTCGGGCCTAGCGAGAATCCACCTCGTTCCAGCGGGGCGGGATAAAAGGGCGTTTAAGGATTCTTCTTCGATGAGGCTTTCGTTTTCTCTTTCCATCGCCGCGTCTTTGACTTTGAGAAATGCCGCTCTTGCCGACAGCGCTTCATCTGAGCTTGCGCGCCCCGAGGCGACGGAGGCTTGGGCCACTTGGGCGATTCCGCGCAGGAGATCGGAGTCCTTTTTGAGGATCGAAGACGTTTCTCTCAGCCAGAAAATGCGGTAGTATTCGACGGCGACTTGGGATGCGATATCAAGCTCGGCGGCGCGGTACTTTTGATAGGCGATCATCGCCTCATGGCGCTTCATCTTGGCGGCTTGGGAAAGTTTTCCCGGGAAGGGCACGTTTTGGGCCACGGACCAATAGTTTCCGCCGGCTCCGCCCTGATAATTCATGCGCTCAAAGCCGATCTGGGGGTCTTCCCACGTCGCCGCCGCCGGCACTTGTGCCATTAATGATTTCCAATGTTCCTTGGCCTCGAGTATGGAGGGATTATTCTTGAGAGCGAGATGAATGAGAGAATCTAGGTTGTGGCTAGGAATCTCGCTTCCCCAGACTGAAGAGGCTGAAAATATCAAGATTAAAATTTTAAACACTTTTTCTCCTTTAGAAGATATTGATTAAGCGGAAGACAGAAGGCCGAGAGATTTCTAGGCCAGGGGCGGGGAACGTCCGAGAGAGAGGAAATATCCGGGCGGGGAGTGTGTCAATGGAAGCCGATCAAGAGTTAAAGAAACAAACGCTTGGGGGGGCGATAAAAGAAAAGAGACAAAGATTGGATTTGTTTTTTGCGGGCGCGAAGATTGCGCGGAGACGCGAAAGAAGGGCGTCTTTTGAATATGGCAGGTTTTGGCGTTATGACAGGGTTTTGCGGGGCAGGATTTAGCCGCGCAGCAAGGCATCGAGGCGCAGAGGGGCAACGGGAGGGGGATCAGGGCTGTGATGAGAAACAATGCGCTTAAGCCGCGCAAAGCGCCCTGCCAAAGCCGACCTTTCATAAAAGCCATCTCTTAAACTATAGCAGGCCCCCGGAAAATTTGCAAGGGGGAATTTTTTCAATAAATCTCCGTCAGGTGAATTCAAGGTGCTAATGCAACGCAGGAAGCGAAGGCCGCGTTTCTTCAAAACAAGCCGCAGGGCTGCGCGTTGAAATGAGAAGAGATTTTGACTATTTCGCGAGAGTGTTGTGGAATGAGGATTTGGAAAAAATCGCCCCAGCACTTACCATCAGCTTCGAATCCTTCCTATATAAAACGGAGAGGGTGGGATTCGAACCCACGAGGGGCGTGAACCCCTACCGGTTTTCAAGACCGGCGCCTTAAACCGCTCGGCCACCTCTCCAAATTCAATTAATTATTATAGCAGCTTGGGCGAACTCAGGCTGGAACCTTGTTGAATTGCTTTCTCCATATCTCAAGTTGATTGAGACTGACGCCGACGCCGCCGCAGACGATGGCGAGAAGAGATGAAAATTCCTTAAGGATGGGCGCGTTATGATAAAGCGGCGCCAGCGCCGCGCCGCAGGCGGGTTCAACCAAGACGCGGTGATCATCGGCGAATTTAAGACAGGCCTCGACCGTGTCGCTATCAGAGACGACCTCATCGATGACGCGGTGCTTTTGGGTCCAGTTTAAAGCTTCGGGAGTTATGATTTTGGTTCCAAGGCTAGTCGCGATGGTTTGAACTTTGTCTAGCGAGACCAGTTTCCCGGCTTCCAAGGAAGCCTTGAGTGTCGCCGCTCCTTTGACCTCGCAGGCAATGACGGGAATATCTTTCATCCCGTGTTTGTGGAGGCCTTGTAAAATTCCGCAGAGAAGCCCGCCACCGCCGACCGCGACGGCGATAGCCCCCGGTTTAATTCCTTCTTTGACGATTTCATCGATCAGACTTGCGTGGCCTTCCCAGATGAGGGGGTTGTCAAAGGGGTGAACATACCCCACCTTAGGGTCTTGCGCCAAACGCGAGGCCTCTTGATGCGCGTCATCCCAAACCTTTCCGAAAACCCGAACCTCCGCTCCTTCTAGCGCGATTCTTTCTCTCATCATGGTCGGAGTTGTCTCCGGGACGATGACGGTCGTCTTGATTCCCAGTTTCCGTCCAGCGTAAGCGGCGGCAAGCCCCGCGTTTCCGCCGGAGGATGAGACAAAGCGCGTCTTCCCCATTTTCGCCAGTTGTTCGCAGAGGTGGCCAATTCCGCGGATTTTAAACGAACCCGAAGGCTGCAATGCGTCCATCTTGAGATAGACCGGCTTATGGACGATGCGGCTGATGGGAAGAGACTCAAGAAGAGGCGTGTCGATATGAAGCGGCATTTAAATTCTCCTTATTGTTGCGAATCTTGTTTGAATTTCCAAATTTTTCAACGACCTTTAAGCGCGAATTCCGGCTTGATTTCAGATGACAAAGGGCTATCGCGGCGGCATCGGCGACATCGGCGGGGTGAAGAGTTTCTTTAAGGCCCAGAGCCCTCTGAATGGCCCATTGCATTTGAGATTTAATCGCCGTCCCGCTGCCGGTTAAGGTCAATTTAACCGTGCGCGGATTGTATTCTTTAACGGGTTTCTCGGCTAAAGCCGCGGCCAACAAAATAACCCCGCGGGCTTGAAGAGTGGCGCGCACGGTGTGGGCGGCTTTCAAAAAAAACATTTCTTCGATGGCAATGGCGTCCGGCGCGTGTTCTCTAATGACGCGCTTGAGTTCATGGTGGATGTAAACGAGCCGTTCCGGCAAGGCTTGAGCGGGAAATGTCCGGATAAGACCGGAGGCGATGAGTTTGGGAGAAGACGCCTCCTCCCCGTTTAAAACAGCCCAGCCTGTCTCGGAAACGCCGGGATCAATGCCTAAGGTGATCATTAGGCTTCGAGCTTGGCGAGTATCTCATCTGGGATGTCAAAATTAGCGTGGACATTTTTCACGTCATCGTGTTCTTCTAAAGCGTCCACGAGAGCCAAAACTTTTGCGGCTGTCGCCTCATCCAAGGTGATAGTGTTGTCCGGCTTCATAATGGAAGAGGCCGATTCGACTTCATATCCCGCCTTGACCAAGGCCTCTTTCGCTTTATCGGTATTGAGAGGCGTTGTAATCACTTCAAAAAATTCGGAATCATCGGTCGCGATATCCTCGGCGCCCGCGTCAAGGGCCTGGGACATAAAAGCGTCTTCATCCTTGACAGAGGCTTTTTTGACGCGGATAAGACCTTGGGGTTTAAACATCCAGGCAACACAGCCCGCCTCGCCCTTGTTTCCGCCGTTTTTGGTGAAGATGGTGGCGATTTCCGAACCAGTGCGATTGCGGTTGTCGGTCGTGACTTCGACTAATATCGCGATGCCGCCGGGGCCATATCCCTCGTAGGTCAATTCTTCATAAACCGCGCCGGGAATTTCGCCGGTCCCTTTTTGAATGGCGCGCTTGATGGTATCTAAAGGCATATTGGCCGCGCGTCCATCGTCAATTGCCTTACGCAGCCTAGGATTTCCGGCGGGGTCTCCTCCACCCATTTTCGCGGCAATCGTGATTTCGCGGCTGATTTTGGTCCAAACCTTGCCGCGCTTTGCGTCAATAATGGCTTTTTTATGCTTGATTCCGGCCCAATGCGAGTGTCCACCCATAAATCCTCCAAAATGATTTTAGCGCGCTATGGCAACGCCTTTCTTGCTCCATTTTAGCACATCGCGGCCTGGAGATTAGGTATAATCACTCTATGTTTAAAAATCTCTTCGCGGCTAAGCCTCTGTCTTTGATCATGGAGGAAATGAAAACCGGCAAGCGCTTAAACCGCGTGTTGGGCCGCTGGCAGTTGGCGGGATTGGGAATCGGCGGAATTATTGGCACGGGGATTTTTGTTTTGACGGGAGTGGCCGCCCATGATAAAGCCGGCCCCGCCTTGATTTTATCTTTTGTCCTTGCCGGAGTTGCCTGTATTTTCGCCGCCCTGTGCTACGCGGAGTTCGCGGCGATGGTCCCCGTTGCGGGTTCGGCCTACACCTACGCTTACGCGACCTTGGGGGAACTTTTTGCTTGGATTATCGGCTGGGATTTAATCTTGGAATACACCGTCGCTTCTGCCGCCATCGCGCATGGGTGGTCTCATTATTTTCAAGATTTTATCGGCATCTTTGGGATTTCGATTCCGCATATTTTAACCAACGCTCCTTTCGATTACAGCCCCGTTTTGGGGAAACTCCTCGCCACCGGAACGGTTTGTGATTTTCCGGCCATCGTCATCACCTTTATTGTCATGGGAATTTTGATCGTGGGGGTTCAAGAAAGCGCTTCTTTTAACGCCGCGATGGTGTTCGTTAAATTAGCGGTGGTTTTATTCGTGATCGTTGTCGGCGCGTTTTACATCCATCCAAGGAACTGGATCCCCTTCGCTCCATATGGATATACCGGGATTAGCTTTTTTGGAAAGACTATTTGGGGGCAAACCGGACCCGCGGGCGAGCCGTTGGGGGTTTTTGCGGGCGCGGCGATGATTTTTTTCGCCTATATCGGCTTTGACGCGGTCTCAACCCAGGCGGAAGAGGCCATTGAGCCCCAGACAAGCGTGCCCTTTGGAATTATCACCTCCTTGATTGTCTGCACCTTCCTTTACATAGCGGTGACAGCGGTCTTGACCGGCATGATTCCCTATAAACAAATCAATATCGATGCTCCGATTTCAGAAGCCTTTAAACAAGTCGGGCTTCCTTGGGCCCAGGGAATTATTTCCTTGGGCG
This sequence comes from bacterium, assembly GCA_021810245.1. GTDB lineage: Bacteria > Elusimicrobiota > Elusimicrobia > UBA1565 > UBA9628 > JAKAQV01. The sequence continues at coordinate 55,769 of JAJZJF010000002.1, read as the reverse complement.
CTTTGGCTGGAATTACCTCCGTTTTGCTGGTCATGATGCTCAGCCAGCCGCGGGTATTTTTGGCGATGGCTCGCGACGGCCTTTTGCCGAGAAAATTTTTCGCGGCCATCCACGACCGATTCCAGACTCCCTACAAAGCGACGATACTCACCGGCATCGTTGTCGCGGTCATGTCGGCCTTGATTCCGCTTCGCATTTTGGCCGAACTCGTCAATATCGGGACATTGCTCGCTTTTGTCATCGTCTGCGCCGCCGTCTTGATCATGCGAAAAACCCATCCCCACGCGGCGCGCCCATTTGTTTGCCCGATGGTTCCGACAGTTCCTATTTTAGGAATCGCGACTTGCCTTCTTTTGATGTTTTCTCTCCCGGCGGAGAATTGGTGGCGGCTGATTATTTGGCTTTTGATTGGTCTGGTGATTTATTTCTTCTACAGCCGCCACAATAGCGTCCTGGCCGAGGAAAGGCGCCGCATTGCCGTGCGTCAGGATCCCGCGTAACCTTACTGATGGATTTGTCCCGGCTTTGGAAGCGAAAAGGGCTTAGTGAGCTGTCGGCCGAAGCGGAGGACCCACACGGTCTTTCGCGTTCCCTGGGGCCTATGGATCTCATCTTCCTCGGAATCGGAGCCGTTATCGGCGCGGGAATTTTTTCTACGATAGGAACGGCCGCCGCCGGTCAAACCGACGCCGCTGGGCATATCGTGCGCTTGGGCGCGGGGCCCGCGATTATTCTTTCCTTTGTCGTGACCGCCGTTGTCTGCGGCTTTGCCGCCATCTGTTATGCCGAAATGGCCTCGATGATTCCCATTTCCGGATCGGCCTATACCTACGCCTACGCGACGATGGGGGAACTGCTTGCGTGGATTATCGGCTGGGATCTCCTTTTGGAATATGCCGCCTCAAACGTGGCCGTCGCCATTTCCTGGGCGGGCTATTTTAACGAGATGGTCCATAACGCCGGGCTTTTAATCGGCGCATCTTTGGGCCGCCCCGGCTGGAATTGGGGAGTGCCGGTTTGGCTGAGCATGTGCCCGCGGGGAACTCCAGAGGCGGTCTTCGCGGCGGCTCCGCATCTGTTCGGGATTCCGATCGTCTTTAATTTGTTCGCGGTTCTCATCATGGCGGGCATTACCTGGATTACGGTCATCGGCATTAAGGAATCTAGCCGCTTTAACGTGATCATGGTCCTCATTAAACTCGTGATTCTTTTGTTTTTTACCGCCGTGGGAGTGAGCCTTTTTAAAATGGACCATTGGATTCCGGCGGGATCAGTTTCGGCCTGGAAGGGCTTTGCGCCAAACGGCTGGGGCGGAATTTTTTCCGGTGCGGCAATTGTCTTTTTTGCCTATATCGGCTTTGACGCGGTTTCAACAGCGTCAGAAGAAAGCAAAAATCCCAAACGCGATATTCCCATCGGCATCATCGGATCTTTAATCGCCTGCACCGTCATCTATATCGTCGTCGCCGCGGCCTTGACCGGCATGGCGCCCTACGCGAGCTTAAACAACGCCGAGCCCTTGGCCTCGGCCATCGAGCGGCATGCGGCGGGTTCAGGCGGGCTGTGGATTCCTTTTTGCGCTTTTTTGGTTTCGGTGGGATCGGTAGTCGCCAATACAGCGGCTCTTTTGGTCTATCAGATCGGTCAGCCGAGAATTTTCTTCTCAATGTCGCGGGATGGTCTCTTGCCGTCGTGGTGCGCGAAGATTCATCCCAAATACAAGACGCCGGTCGTCACGACCGTGCTGACGGGCGTAGCCGTCGCGGTTTGCGCCGCCTTTTTCCCGATTGATGAAATCGTGGACTTGACCAATATCGGGACCCTTTTTGCCTTTATCTTGGTCTGCGGCGGGGTTTTGATTTTGCGCGTGACTGACCCCGAGCGCCCGCGGGATTTTCGCGCGCCTTTAGTTTGGCTGACGGCGCCCGCCGGAATCATCTCGTGTTTTTTGCTGATGGTTTATTTGCCTAAGGTGACCTGGGTCCGTTTTTTTGTCTGGCTTTTAATTGGTCTTGCCTTTTATTTCGCGATGGTGGTGTGGCGGGAAAATCTGAGCCGAAACGGAATGTCCGAGAGAAAATCATTTTGGCTGACCGGGGTCGCGGCTTCGCTGATTACGGCTCTTGTGACTGGCGGGAGCGTTTGGCTGGGGCTGTGGAAATAATGGATACAAAGCTGATGCTCAGCGCCTTTTTTACCCTGTTTCTGGCCGAGATGGGAGACAGAACTCAGTTTGCCGCCTTGGCCTTGGCGGCGTCAACGCATAAGCCCTGGTCGGTTTTTGTCGGAGCCTTGGCGGGATTAGCCTTGGCGCTTCTTTTAGCGGTGGTTTTCGCCGATATCGCCGGGCGTTATCTCCCCGAGCTTGTTTTAAGGAGAACGGCCGCCGTTCTTTGTATCGCCATGGGCGTTTGGATGTGGTGGCGGTAAATAAATAAAAGCTTTAATTTTCCGGCCAGTGAGAGAGAATCTCTTTTCCGGCGGAAGAATCCGGCTTGATTCCCGCCTTGTCGAGATAATCCGAGACGTCCTTGCGGGTGGGCGCGTGGTCTTTGAGCCAGCTGTGAGCCTCTTGCTCTGGATTGCCCTGCGGAATTTTTGGAAGCGAGGCTCCAAGATACAGAAAGACAAGGACCGCGAATCCGGCCTCGACGGCGAGCTTAACGACTTTGGAGCCGATATCAATGAGCTTGATGGCGATAAAGACCGCGATGGCCGAAAGCAGAATTAACGAAAACTGGGCCAGATGATACCCATGGGCGTGCCATTGGGGAAAGTGGAACAGGAAAAATAAGTATCCCGCGACGGCGTAGATAATCAGGCGTAGAAGGGTTAGCATAGTTTTTAATTGGACGTGAGCGTCAAATGAATTTTTAAAAAGTGCTGATGGAAATCTTGCGGCAGCGGCGGAAAAGGCGAAGCGTCTTGGACAGAGGAGAGGGCTGTCAAGTCAAAATCCGAGTCGCCGGAGCTTGACTCCGTTTTTAGATCCACGATTCTTCCGTCTGGCATAATTTCAAAAACAACCTCGCATTTCCCGGAAAACGACGGGAGATTTTTCGACCACTGATCCCAGAGCGCGGCGCGCAATTCGCTAATATACCAAGGGTAGGGGAAGTTTGGCAAGTCTGCCGAGATGTTGGCGCTGGCCGCGGGTCCCGCTGCGCCGTTTTGTTTGACCGAAACCACGTTAGATTTAACGTGGGGTTTTGTCCGGTTGATAGACTCTGAGCCGGAAGAAAGAAGGCTGGGTTTGGGTAAGACAAAATGCCGGGTTTTGGGGGAGAGCGAAACCTCTTTGTTTTGATTGGCTGAGGCCGTAGCGCTTTTGACGGAAGAATTTTGGGATGGCGCCTGGGTGCCCTGGATTTTGACCGCGCTAGGGCCGACGAAATCAATAGTGTAAAAATGAGGCGTTTGGGAGGAATATCTCCCGGCAATTAGGATAAAAGCGAGCGCAAGAAGCGAGTGCGCCAGAAAAGAGCCAACAATATAAGGCGAGAGATCAGAACTCCAAAGCCGCAATTGATTAGAAATGAGAATCTCTCCGTTATTAGCGGGGCGTCTGCGCGACTCCGACGCCTAGTTTGCCAACTCCAAGGCGTTTGGCGACGTCCATGACATAGACCACTTTTTCTATCGGGACCGAATGATCGGCCTCGACTAAAATCGTTTTCCGGGCGGCATGGGGCAATTTGAGAATCAATTCGTTCTTGAGATTGCTCCAAGAGACGGCGTTTCCGTCAATTAACAGGGCGCCCGAGGAGGTGATTTGGACGGTGAGCGCGTTTGAGTTGGAAACGGGAACAGACGATTTTGATTTGGGAAGCTTAACGCTCAATTCCGAGCGAACTAGCATCGGGGTTAAGACCATGAAGATAATGACTAAAATTAAGGATACATCAATGAGCGGAATCATGTTGGGCTCCGCAAACAGCGCGCGACGATTTTTTCGGGGGGCGCTCATGAAGAGGCTTTTCCGGACAAGTGCTCAATGATTTCTTCCGATATCCAGTTCATTTCATCTAAAAATTGTCCGGTCTTGTTGGTGAAATAGTTGTAGGCCCAGACGGCGGGAATGGCCACTAAAAGCCCCGTGGCGGTGCAGACCAGAGCTTCCGATATTCCGACAGCGACAATTCCCGGCCCCGCTCCTGCGGCTCCGGCTAAATCTTGGAAGGCTCGAATAACCCCGACCACGGTTCCAAAAAGTCCGATAAAAGGAGCGGTGGAGGCGATGGTGGCGAGAAAATTGAGCCTTTTTTCAAGAAGAGCCGCCGCTCTTGAGGCGGCGCGATCGGCTTGGCGTTTTCTTTCCTGCCGGTTGGAAGAGCCGACTAAACTCGCCGTTACGACGGAAGAGGCAAGTCCTTTGTAGCTTTTGCTAATCGTCAGGGCTTGGGAAAGATTTTCTTCTTCTATGTTTTTCCTAATTTTATTTAAGAAAGTATCCATGCCGGAAAAAGAATTTTTAAAGAACTGCCAGCGCTCCCAAACCAGGGCCAGAGAGTAAACCGACAATAGGATGAGAAAGGCCAGCGGCGCCCCACCCGAGATTAAGACTTCTTTGATCGTGATATGAAAACCCATAGAGTTTAGCCTATTTTAAGGTATAATAATAAATTATTATATGATTGAGCGCAAGCCCGTCGTCTTTAGTCGGAAACCTCAAATCTCCTTCCGCTTTTGCAGGCGGCCTTTTTGTTTGGGAGATGCGGGATGATTGGGGATCTTGTTTCGAAGTGGATGCCGTTTCCAGAGCGCTATTATCACAAGCCTAAGGATTGGGCTGATAATTTGCGCCCAAACTCCGCGCTCTCCGATCACGAGCACGTTCCATATCTGTTGAAAAATACCATTCTCAAAGCCCAGGAAGCCTTGTTGAGAATGCAAAACCGGAAAGAGGGTTTTTGGTGTGGGCCCCTTAAGTCAGACACGACCATCGTGTCTGATTCCGTCATGCTGTTTAATTTTTTGGGGCGGGGCCAGGATCCTAAGGTCCAAAAAATGGCCGCCCATATTCTGCGCGAACAGTTGCCAGACGGCGGCTGGCCGATTTATAAAAATGGGCCGTCGGATGTCTCCGCCACGCTCAAGGCGTATTGGGCTTTAAAATTCGCCGGCTATTCTCCTCAAGACGCGAGAATGCAAGCCGCTCGCAGAAGGATTCAAGAGCTGGGCGGCGTTCACAAGGTCAACACCTACACAAAATTTTACATGGCTATTTTCGGCCAGTATGATTGGAATGGCGTCCCCACGATTTTGCCGGAGTTGATGCTATTTCCAAGATGGTTTTATTTCAGTATTTATGCGATGAGCTCCTGGACGCGGGCTATCGTTATTCCGCTGTCCATTGTTTGGGCCAAGCCTCCCAAAATTTCATGCCCGCCCAACGCCGTTTTAGACGAGCTGTTTCCGGATTCCCGGCGATACGTGCCGCTTAAAGACACAATGCCGCCTCACGGATTTTTTTCATGGACTAATTTCTTTTTGCTGTGGGATCAAGGCTTGAAAAAATTAGAGGGTCACGGGGGCCATTGGATTCGCCAATGGGCGTTGCGCCTGGCCGAGGATTGGATTCTTCAGCGTTTGGAAGGTTCCGATGGGTTGGGGGCGATTTACCCTGGAATCATTAATACGATTATGGCGATGAAGTGTCTAGGCTGCCCGGAGACCGACCCGCGTTTTGTTCAACAAATAAAAGTTCTAGAAAATTTAGAGCTTGATGAGGGCGAGACGCTCCAGTATCAGCCTTGCCATTCCCCTATTTGGGACACGGCAATTTCGATTATCGCTCTGGCGGAATCGGGCCTGGAGAGAAATCATCCGGATCTCATTGCCGGCGCTCACTGGCTGATTTCAAAAGAAATACGTGTTGCGGGAGATTGGCGGGCGACCAACCCCTTAGCTCCGATTGGCGGTTGGTATTTTGAGTTTAACAATACTTACTATCCCGATATTGACGACACTGCGATGGTAATGCTGGCCCTTCGGCATGTCGAGATGGATGAATCTTTGGGAAAAGCTAGGGAGCGCTCATGTTTACGCGGCATCAACTGGCTTTGGGGCATGCAGTCCCGCTCTGGCGGCTGGGCGGCTTTCGACAAGGACAATACGAGGGCGATTTTGACTAAAATTCCTTTTGCCGACCATAATGCGATGATTGACCCGCCGACGGCGGATGTCACGGCCCGGGTTTTGGAATTCATGGGCTATGTCGGCTATGATCTCAGTTACCCTCGAATCAAAAAGGCGGTTGATTTCTTGCGTCAGGAGCAGGAAAAAGACGGTTCTTGGTTTGGGCGTTGGGGAGTCAATTATATTTACGGAACTTGGCAGGCGCTCAGAGGTTTAGCCGCGATTGGGGAAGATATGAATCAGCCCTATATCCGGCGAGCGGTGGATTGGCTTAAATCAGTTCAAATGGATGACGGCGGCTGGGGCGAGCGTTGCGACACTTATAATGATCCAAGTCTTAAGGGGAAGGGACCTTCGACGCCTTCTCAAACCGCCTGGGGACTTATGGGCCTTCTGGCGGCGGGAGAGGGGGAAAGCGAGTCTGTCCGCCGCGCTGTCGATTATCTGATTCGGACTCAAAAAATTGATGGAACCTGGGATGAAAATGAGTGCACGGGTACCGGGTTTCCCAAGGTTTATTATTTGGAATACACGATGTACCGCCAATATTTTCCGCTTCAGGCTTTAGGAAATTACTTGAGAATTTTCGCGTCGAATAAAAAAATGTCGTCGGTCGCTGAACCCGTATAAATTGAGGTAATACCATGCCATCACCCATGTCGATGCAGTTGTCGGTCCTTAAACACATCCTAGCGCAGAAGATTAAAGGCAACAAAAAATATCCTCTCGTCATGATGTTAGAGCCCTTATTTGCCTGCAACCTGGAATGCGCCGGTTGCGGCAAAATTCAGTATCCGACTGATATCTTGCGCAAACGCTTAAGTCCCGAGGAGTGCTGGGAATCGGCTGAAGAGTGCGGCGCTCCGGTGGTTTCTATCGCGGGCGGCGAGCCCTTGGTTCACCCGCAGATTGACACCATTGTCGAGGGATTGATTGCCCGCGGGAAATATATTTATCTCTGCTCCAATGCTATTTTGCTGGAGAAAAATCTCCACCGCTTCAAGCCTTCACCTAAACTTATTTTTTCCATCCACTTAGATGGGGTTGAAAAAACCCATGATCGGATGGTTTGCCGCGAGGGGGTCCATAAGACCGCGGTTTCCGCGATAAAATTGGCCAAGTCAAAAGGCTTTAACGTCATGACCAACTCGACCATTTTCCAAGGAGAATCCTCTGAGGAGTTTCGCCGCTTCTTTGATGAAACCATGGCCCTTGGGGTTGACGGCATGATGATTTCTCCGGGATATGCCTATGAGAAAGCGCCGGAGCAGAGCCTCTTTCTTAAAAACGAGCAGACCAAGGCTTGGTTTAAAGAGACGCTTAAAGACTGGAGAAAGATGGGGTGGGATTTTAATCACAGTCCGTTCTATCTTGACTTTTTGGAAGGCAAACGCGATTATGACTGCACCCCATGGGGAAATCCCCTGCGCAATATTTTCGGCTGGCAGAAGCCCTGCTACTTGATGGCCGACGGCGGTTACGCGAAAACTTATAAGGAACTCCTGGAAACGACCGACTGGTCTCAATACGGCCATGCCTCTAAAAATCCCAAGTGCGCCAATTGCATGGTTCATGTCGGTTTTGAGCCTTCGGCCGTCGTCGAAGGTTTTTCAAGCCTGCCGCGCTTCATGGAAATGGTCATTGATTTCGCGACGATCAAGGGGCCTAAAAAAGCTCAAAACGCTTATCCAAGAAAGGTAGAAACAGAGGAAAAACTAGTTCCAGTCGGCAAGGATTCTTCCGCTCATTAATGGACACCTGCTTTCTCACCGGAGGGACGGGCTTTGTCGGCGCGAATCTGGCGAGGCTTTTAGTCGATAAGGGCTTTCATGTCCGGGCGTTGGCCCGGCGCGGTTCAAACCGCAAGAATCTCGAAGGCCTTTCGGTCGATATTATCGAAGGCGATTTGCTTGACGAGGCGGCTTTAAAAGCGGGTTGCGCGGGCGCGCGCTACGCCTTTCACTGCGCGGCGGATTACCGCCTGTGGGTGAAAAATCCGCAAGCCATGTATGAGTCTAATGTCAAGGGAACTATCCGCGTCATAGAATCGGCGACCCGCGCGGGATGCGAAAAAATTGTCCACTGTTCCTCGGTCGCGGCCATTAAGCCGCGCCCGGATCATCGTCCGGCGGATGAAACCTCGGAATACGCCTCTGAATCTGAAATTGTAAGCCATTATAAAAAGTCAAAGTATCTCGCCGAGAAAGAGGCTCTGAAACTGGCTCAAAACGGGTCTCCGGTCGTGGTCGTCAACCCCGCCGCGCCTATTGGAGGCTATGACATTAAGCCCACTCCGACCGGAAAGATCATCGTTGATTTTCTCAACGGGCGCATTCCTTCTTACATAGAGACCGGGCTTAACATTGTCTTTGCCCGCGATGTGGCCTTGGGGCATTGGTTGGCGGCTGAAAAAGGACGAGTGGGCCAGCGTTATATTTTAGGAGGAGAAAACATCACCTTTAAGGCGATGCTGGAGATTTTAGCTGATCTTAGCGGGCTTTCCGCGCCGCGGTTTAAGACGCCTTATTTGATCGCTTATGCTTTTGCCGCTCTTGATTCCGCGCGCGCGCGTTTGACCGGTGGGGAACCCTTGGCGCCGTTAGACGCCGTTAAAATGGCTAAACATTATATGTGGTTTGATTCATCGAAAGCCGAAAAAGAATGGGGGTATCATCCCGCTTCCGCGCGCGAAGCTTTAAAAAGCGCCGTTAATTGGTTTGTGGAAAATGGATATGTCTCCAAAAAGGCCGAGGAGCGGATGAAAGTATGCCTGTCATGAGCGATTTCTCTCGCGTTTCTAAAAAAGAAGAGACTTCGCGATTTTTTCCGACCTTAATCTGCGCGGCCACTTCTTGGGAGGCTTTTCCAATTGCTCAAGCCCTTCATCTTAAGGCCGCCTCTTCGGATTCTTTTTTCGGCAAGTTTGGCGGACGCTCGATTCTTTTGATCAAAACCGGAATGGGCGAAGCGGCTTTAAAAAAGCGGCTTTCACAATTGCCTGAAGGGGGCGTTTTTTCGCGGGTGATTTCAACGGGTTTTTGCGGAGCTTTGAAACCCGAACTGTCTACGGGAGACATTATCTGCGATGGTTTGCCCGAGGTTTTGTCCGCGAAAGCGGAAATAATCAAGAATTCTCTAGGTCTCAAGGTTTATTTTTCTCCGCTCGCTCATGCCGAAGAAGCGCTTTATTCTCCAAAACTAAAAAAATCTTTCGCGGATAAAACCGGGGCTTTGGTGGTGGATATGGAGTCATCTCCTTTAAAGTTTTGGGCCAAGGAAAAAAATCCGGATTGCGAGTTTGCTTCAATTCGCGTGGTTTTAGATTCCTTAGAGGATTCCTTGCCCGCCCAAACGCCTCAAAACGAGAAAACGCTTTCTTTCATTTGGTATTTTATCTCGCAGCCCCGGTCTTGGGCCAATTTTGGCAAGCTTTATTTAAAACAGCGGCGCGCGTCAAAAATTTTGGTTGATTTTTTGCGAAGGCTTTTAGACGATTCGGGAGATTTAAAATGAGAAAGACTTTGACCGAAGATAAGAAAGTCTCTTTGGACGAATATCTTTCTGTTTATTCAAAGAAGGTTGACTCCGTCTTAAAGAAGCTTTTTGTCCGGCATAAAGATGAGCCGGTTTCGGTTAATAAGGCGATGAGCTATTCAATTTTTGCCGGTGGCAAGCGCTTGAGGCCGATTTTAGTTTTGGCGGCGCATGAATGTTGCGGCGGAAAAGCGGATGACGCGCTTAAAACCGCGGCGGCTCTTGAAATGATTCATACCTATTCGCTTATCCATGACGATTTGCCAGCAATGGACGATGATGATTTAAGGCGCGGACGCCCAACCAATCATAAAGTTTTTGGAGAGGCTTTAGCGATTTTGGCAGGAGATGGGCTTTTAACCTACGCCTTTGAAGTCGCGGCCGAAAATAGCGCGGATTTAAACCTGGACGGAAAGCGCGCGGCGGCCCTGATTCAGGCCATTGCCCGCGGCGCCGGAGCTTCCGGAATGGTTGGAGGTCAAGCCGCTGATTTGGAAGCGGAAAACTGGAAAAATAAAAATCACGGATTTAATCCTGCTCGCCATTTAGAGTATATCCATCTTCACAAAACGGCTTCTTTGATTGTGGCCAGTTTGGAAGCGGGAGCTGTTTTGGCGCGGGCCACAGAAGCCCAGATTCAATCTCTGTCAAGTTATGGCCGTTCCTTGGGTCTTGCCTTTCAGATTGCCGATGATGTTTTGGACGCGGTTGGAGACAAAAAGAAGATGGGGAAAACGGGTTCTGACGCCGCCAACAATAAACTAACCTATGTTTCTCTTTACGGAGTTGAAAAGGCTCGCGCGATGGCTCGGAAGGAAGCTTTAAGGGCCAAGGCGGCCTTGGACGTTTTTTCAGCGCAAAGAAATCAGTGGCTTAAACGGATTGCAGACTATACTATTGAGAGGGATAAATAATGTCAGAAGAAAATTCGCGCGCGTCTTTAGAAAACGGGAAAACCGCTTCAGCGGAGGCGGAAAAATCAAAGTGGCCGCTTTTAACCTCCATTAACGATCCGGTGGATCTGAGAAAAATTTCCATTGAAAAATTGCCTCAGGTCTCATTAGAATTGCGCCAATACTTAATCCACACGGTGTCTCAAATCGGAGGACATTTCGGCTCAAGCCTAGGCGCGGCCGATATCGCGGTGGCCCTGCACTATGTTTTTAACACTCCGAAAGATAAGTTGGTTTGGGATACCGGGCATCAAACCTACGGCCATAAGGTCTTGACCGGACGGCGGGATTCCTTGAAAAAAATTCGCCACTTCGGCGAAATTTCCGGCTTTTTAAAACGGACGGAATCTCCTTACGATTCTTTCGGCGCGGGACACGCCTCGACTGCGATTTCATCCGCTTTGGGAATGGCCGCGGCCCGAGATATCCAAGGCGAGAAAAACAAGGTCGTCGCGATTGTCTCCGATGGTTGCATGACCGGTGGGGAATCCTACGAGGGCCTTCAAAACGCGGGACAATTGCAGAGCGATATTATCGTCGTTCTCAACGACAATCAGATGTTTATCTCTCATCGTGTTGGAGCCTTGGGGGTGTTTTTGACCCGGCTTTTGACTTGGGGCGCGGTTCAAGGCGCGCATAAGCAGGTGGAAAAATTCTTGGCGCGTTTTAAGTTTTGGGGCGCAAGCATCATGCGCATCGCCAAGCGCGCTCGGGTTCTTTTGTTCCCAGGGATGCTTTTTGAAGAAATGGGATTTTCCTATTTTGGGCCCGTGGACGGTCACGATGTGAAGTCCTTAGTCGAGGTCTTTCGGCATGTTAAGGAACTTAAAGGTCCGGTTCTGATTCACTGCATCACCCAAAAAGGAAAAGGTTACGCCCCGGCGGAAGCGGATGCGATTACTTGGCACGGTCCCGGAAAATTCGACCCCCAAACGGGAACGATGATTAAATCAACCGCCAAAACTCCTCCTTCTTATACCGCGGTCTTTTCCAAGGCCATTGTCAAGGAGGCCGAGGTTGATCCTAAAATTGTCGGCATTACCGCAGCCATGCCTGAGGGAACGGGAATGGACGCTTTTAGGGATAAATTTCCAAAACGCTATTTCGATGTCGGCTTGGCCGAAGAGCATGCGGTGACTTTTGCCGGGGGCTTGGCTGCTGCGGGGCAAAAGCCAGTGGTCGCGATTTATTCAACTTTCCTTCAGCGCGCTTTTGACCAAATCGAGCATGATATTTGCCTTCAAAATCTGCCGGTGGTCTTTTGTCTTGACCGCGCGGGGTTAGTCGGAGAAGATGGCCCGACTCATCATGGGGTTTTCGACTATAGCTATCTCCGGATAATCCCCGGGATGACGGTCATGGCTCCAGCCGATGAAAACGAGCTTCAGCATATGCTTAAAACCGCCTTAAACCTCAATGCCCCGGTCAGCATTCGTTATCCGCGCGGCGCTGGGCAAGGGGTGGAGATGGACGCGGAGGCAAAGCTGCTCCCTATTGGGAAGGCCGTGCGTCTGCGGGAAGGGCGAGATCTGACGATATTGGCGATTGGAAACCGCGTTCACCCGTCTCTTGAAGCCGCCAAAACGCTGGAAGAGCGCGGAATTTCCGCTGGTGTCGTCAATATGCGCTTTGTCAAGCCCTTGGACGTGGAAATGATCAAAGAATGTCTGCGAATCAGCCCACATTTGGTGACAGTGGAAGACAATGTTTTGCAGGGCGGCTTTGGCAGCGCGGTTTTAGAAGCGCTGGGAGACGCTTCGGCTTCGGTCTTGAGAATCGGAATTCCGGATCGCTTTGTCGAACATGGGGCGCCGGCTCTTCTTTACGATCATGTCGGCCTTTCAGCTCCCAAGATCGCCGAACGAGTGGCTGAGTGGATGAAGGGCCGTTCGGCCAACGGAGTTGAGTTCGCCGCGAGTAAGGGGGCATAATGCAACAAGAAGATCAAGACATTAAGATCGAAAAGCTCATTTTGGCTCGCCTGCGCGGATTTTGCGCCGGAGTCGTTCGCGCCATTGATGTCGTTGAGAAGGCTCTTGAAGTTTGCGGGCGTCCGGTGTATGTGCGGCATGAAATTATCCATAACCGCTATGTGGTAGACGGTTTAAGGGCCAAAGGGGCTATTTTCGTTGAAGATCTCTCCGAGGTCCCGCCTGGGTCGTGGCTGATTTTTTCCGCTCACGGAGTGTCTCCGGCGGTGGTTCAAGAAGCCAAGGACCGCAAACTTAAAGCGATTGACGCTACCTGCCCATTGGTGACCAAGGTCCATTTAGAGGCCAAGGCCTTGGCTAAAAAAGGCTATTCCATTCTCCTCATCGGGCACGCCGATCACGTCGAGACCATTGGAACTATGGGGGAAGCGCCGGAACATATCCGGGTCATTGGGAGCGCGCTGGAAGCCGAAAAGGTTTCTGTTCCCGATCCCAATCGCGTCGCCTATTTAACGCAGACAACTCTCTCCTTAGATGATACCCGCGAAATCGTCGCGGTTTTAAAACGCCGATTCCCGAATCTTCACGCTCCTTCCAAAGACGATATTTGTTACGCGACTCAAAATCGCCAAAATGCGGTTAAGGCGATGGTTCCGCATATGGACCTTTTGCTGGTTTTGGGCGCGCCGAATAGCTCCAATTCCATTCGCCTGTGCGAAGTGGCCAAGGCCAAGGGACTTCGCTCTTATTTAATCGAGCGCGCATCCGACATTAGAAAAGATTGGCTAAAAAACGTGCGCATCTTGGGTCTGACTGCCGGGGCTTCCGCTCCCGAGATATTGGTCCAGGAAGTGGTCAAATATGTCAGAGAGCACTTTGGGGTCAATCAAGTTGAGGAATTTGAAACGGTGGAAGAAAATATGCATTTTTCTCTTCCTTACGAGCTGGATCAAATCGTCCGGTCCTCTTCCTTGACCCGCAAATAACGAAAGATCACCGAAATATCGTTTTCCGGTAATAGGCAAGCTCTGAGATCGATCCCCGGATGTCTTCCAGGGCCTGATGCTTTTTATTTTTCTGGTGTTCGTATTTTTTGTCCGGATACCAGCGGGCGACCAGTTCCTTGACCGTGCTGACATCCACCGAGCGGTAATGGAAGAAATCATTTAAAATCGGCATGTATCTAGCCAAGAATCTTCGGTCTTGCCCGATTGTGTTTCCACAGAGAGGGACCTTTCTTCGCGGGCAATATTTGGCGATAAATTCAAGCGTTCGCGCTTGGGCTTCTAAGACCTCGATTGTGGAATTACGGACGCGGTCGATGAGACCTGATTTTGTGTGAGTTTCCCGGCACCAAGAATCCATCAAAGCTAAGGCGTGTTCGCTTTGCCGGATGGCGATGACCGGGCCTTCCGCGATGAGATTGAGTTCACTGTCGGTGACGATAGTCGCGATTTCTAAAATGATGTCTTTCTCCGGATCTAATCCAGTCATTTCCAAATCCAGCCAGGCGAGATTCATCTCATTTTGCATAGGTTAAGTGTTATCATATCTAAAGTTTTAGGACTTGACAATGAAATATTTCTCTGCTAGACTTGCGGGTGTGAGGTTATTAGGTCTGCTGATTAAAGGAGAACATTATGAAACGCTTCAAGAGTTTTAACTCCGTTGTTTCCGCCGCCATTTTAGGGGCGGTCGTGGGTATTGCCGGGTGCGCGCATTATGCGCCTTTGGTCTCTTCCAATGCTCCGGCTTGGGTCAATAAAGGCAGCGGGGCTTTTAAGGACTCTCAAGGACAAGGCGTTTTTTACGGGGTAAGCGGCTTTAAAGGAAGCCAAAACCCAATTTTAGCTCGCCAGGCCGCGGGTGACCGCGCTTGCGCCCAGATCGCGCAGACCATGAATCGCTACGTCGCAATCTTGGACAAAGATTATATGTCGGCGACGACCGCGGGAAATCAGAGTAAGACTGCCGATGAGCAGTTTGTCAGCCAAACCCAGAAGACCTTTACCCAGTTTACCTTGACCGGGGCGCATGTGGTTGATTACTGGAAGAGTTCCGGCGGGACGATCTATGCTCTTTGCAAGATGGACCTAAACGGCTTCTTGAAAAATCTCGATCAGGCCAATCAGCTTAGCAGCCAGGTTCGCGATTTTGTCCGCAAGGACGCTCAGAAGGCCTTTAGCGACCTGAGCAAAAACGAGAAAGAGCACTCCACCGGCGCCATTTCCGGCGGGCTTTGAGCCGAAGAAATAGGCAAGGTTTAGTATATGCGTATGCCAAAGAGCGCGTTTTGGGTGGTAGCTTTTCTTTCTCTCTCCGCATGCGGGCCCAGCGTTCAGCGATTAAACACTAACGCCGTTGTTGACCTCAATGGGCGTTGGGATTCGACCGATGCGCGTCTGACCGCAGAAAAGATGATCTCCGACTGTTTGTCCCGGCCCTGGCTGTCGAATTTCCAGCAAAAATACGACCGTCAGCCGGTCGTTATTGTCGGAGATATTTACAATAAGAGCTTCGAGCACATTAACACCGATATCTTTATCCAGGATATCGAAAGCGAGCTCATTAATTCCGGCAAAGTTAAGTTTGTCGCCGATGATAAGCAGCGAGCGCAGTTGCGGCAAGAGCGCTTAGATCAGGACGTTAACGCTTCCGCTGCCACGCGCAAGGCCATGGGCAAGGAATTAGGGGCGGATTATATGCTTGAAGGAACCCTGGACGCTATCAAGACCCAAGAGGGTGGGCGTGAAGTGATGTATTATCAGGTCAACCTTCAGCTCATCAATATTGAGACAAACGATATCGCTTGGATTGGGCAGAAGAAGATCAAGAAATATATTTCTCGGCCCGGTTGGACTCTCTAGGATTGGAGACGCGCCTCTCCGCCCGCTCCAATGAGATCTTTTCCTAGCCGCAGATGGAGAGACTGGCCTCAGTCTTGGATTGCGGCATCGGTTCTAGGGATGATCGTTCTTTTTTCCGCTTGCTCGACCGAACCGACCACCGCTTATCGGGATCAGCTCAATCACCTCATCGCGCTTCGAGAGTATCCTGCCGCTCTTAAAGACGTCCAAGACCATAAAGACAGCGAATACGGTTCCAAAAGCGTTGTCCTTTATCATTTAGACGAAGGAACTATTCTCAACAACGGCAATCAGTACAAGGAAAGCGACCAAAAGTTCGCCGAGGCCGAGCACACAATGCAGGACCTCTATACCAAGAGCATTCTTCAGGCAGGCGGGATGCTCCTTCTCAACGATACGACGATGGATTATGCCGGCGAGCCGTTTGAACGGGTGCTTCTTCACGTCTTTCGCGCGATGAACTGGATTTTTATGGGCCATCCCCATGGCGCGGCAGTCGAAGCCAATAAAGCGGAATTTTTTCTCCAGCAACTCCACGATCATTACGGCGACAAATTAGGCTACAAAGACGACGCTTTTGTCCGTTATCTCGACGCGATGCTTTACGCCGATATCGGAGATCTCAACGACGCCCGGATATCCCTTGAGGCGGCCAAGAGAGCCTATCTTTGGTACGCGTCCTATTATAATACTCCGCAGCCGGAATTTCATTTTCCAAAAAATGCGCGTAAGGATGGGGATGGAGAACTTGTTTTCATTCATTATAACGGCGTCGCTCCAATTAAGATTTCAAAGACAATTCAAGTTGCGTGGAACCAAGCTGTCTTAGCGGTCCAGGAAAGTAATGATACCAGCCGTGACGCTCAGCGCGCAAAAAACGCTTTAGTGGCCGGATTTGTCGGAAACGCGATTACGGTGGCCTATCCGCAATACGTTCAGCCGCGATACCGTATCGCTTCTTCCGAGGTGTTTGTGGATTCAAAGCCGGCTGGCGAGACGATTTTAATGGAAGATGTGAGCGCTATCGCCTTTAAGAATTTGAAAAATCGCATGGATATGATTATGGCGCGGGCTATCGCTCGCGCGGCCATTAAATATATTTTGGCCCATGCGGCCAGCCAAGCTGTTGGCAAGCAATTTGGCCAAGGCTGGGGGCTTTTAACGCAGGTGGGCACAAACATTATCGCCGCGGCGACCGAAGTGGCCGACACCAGGAGTTGGACGACCCTTCCATCTCAGATTCGCATGGCGCGGATAAAAGTTCCTCCTGGAATTCATACCGTGCGGGTTGATTTTAAAGATCAAGCAGGATATGTCATCGAGTCTCATGTTTTTCCGGGCGTGAGAATTAAAAAATTTACCCGGAGCTATCTCGCTTTCCGAACGGCCTTGTGAGGAGGAAATGATGATGCGCAAAATAATTCCCCTTGTTTTCTTGGGTTTTTCGCTGAGCGCTTGCGCCTCTTTTCAAACGAGAAGTTCTTTTACCGTTCAAAGGCCGTCTTGGATTAATGGGAGCGATGACCATTATCCCAACACCTTTTATTTGACCGGAGTCGGTTCGGGGGGCAGCCATGCCTCTGCTGGAAATTCCGCCAGGGCTGAGATCGCTAAAATTATCAGCAGTCGCGTGACGGTTCATGATAATGTCTCGGAAGCCGAAGGAACCCAGATGGCCAATGGGAAATCAAAAAATACTTTCTCGCAATCGGTTTCTCAAGCGGTTGCGGTGGCTTCCCAAGAGGTTTTAAGAGGCGTTCGGGTCGTGAAATATTGGGAAAACCCCTTGACCAAAAACTACTACGCCCTGGCTGTCATGGACCGGCAAAAGGCCTCTATTTCTCTTAATGACAAGATTTCACGAATCGATCATGAACTCAAAAATTGGGCAGAGACCCTCAACAGTTCCAAAGAAAAGTTTGGGCGCGCGCGCGCGGCGATGAAGGTCTTGGCCCTTTTAAAAGCGCGGGAGCATTTGGCCCAAGAACTTCAAGTGATTTCCGCGACTGGTCAGACTCCCGCCTGTCCCATTGACGAATCGAAAGCCAAGGCCCAGGTTGAAAAGGCCTTATCGGCTCTTGTCATTTCCGTTCATATTTCCGGCAAAGACGGGGGCATCGTCGAAACCGGCGTCGTTGAAGGCCTCAATGGTCTGGGAATGTCGGCTGTGGTCGATTATTCGACACAAACCCCCGATATTCTCATTGAGGGAAAGGTCACATCGGAAAAAATTACGCAGTTGCCGCCTCCGTGGAAATGGGGAAAATCCCAGGCGATTATATCGATAGAAAACGCGCGTTCAAAGGCCATATTCGCCCAATTTGAATCCCAAGACCGCCAAGCCTCTTCCATTAGCCATTCCGACGCGGTCAATCGCTCGGAGATTTCTCTGTCCAGAAAGGTGTCAAAGAAAATTCACGACGCCATCGCGGCTTATTTCGAGAATATCTAATTACTTGCCGAATATTCCGTTGATGAGGCCCTTGGCCGGCCCGAGCAAAAGATCCGCTAAATCAACGTGAACCTTAGGCTTGTCGAATTTCCCTTGGACTGAAATTTTCATTGGCGCTATGTTGGCGACTTGAGCGATGATATGCATGTCTAGGTTTTGCCTGGGAATATCGATTTTCCCTTTCGCGCTGACATTGGCCGCGTCGCTGTAGACGTGGCTTTCATTGACCAGCATGATGCCATTGGCAAAATTGTAATCTCCGGACAATCCCTGAAAGGTGATATTGTTGAAATTGGGGAAAAGCCGGATCCCGCCAAGACTAGTGATTTTTTGGATGGCGATCAGCGGAGACGCCAATATTTTGATCAAAATGGATTTATCCACCATGGTTCCCAAATCCTTCATTTTTCCGTGATTGGCCAAGATATGAGCATGCCCGGTCATGGTTTTTAAGTCCGGAGTAATTCCTTGGACGTTCCAAGTGACGCGGACGCCGTCGGCGCGAAATTTGGGATGAGTCATCTGGTCGATGTTTAATATTCCCTTGGAATCGACCGCGGAAGAGCTCCGAGGGTTTTTATGCGCCGCTAAAGAGATTTTAGGCGGGCTTGAAGATTCCTTAAGAGAAGACATGGTTTTGATAAAGCGGTCTCTGGCCGCGAAAAAATGATCGAGATTGAATTTGGAAAGATCGATTTCCGCGTCAATAAAGGGGCGTTGGGCATAATTTTTGATGGTGAGGTCTATATGGGTTTTGGAACCGTCAAAGGTGCCGTAGATATCAGGGGCATCAATTCTATCTTCGTTAAAGGATACAATTCCAGAAAAATGAGACAGGTCAAAACCTAAGTCGCCCATCCCCAAATTTTCAAATTTGAGCTTTCCTTCGAGAATCGGGTTTTTAATTGGCCCAGAGGCCGCTACGGCAAAGAAACCATGGCCGATCAGCTTGAGCTTGCGGGTGCTTGGGAAAATGGGGGTTAATTCCGGAAGGTCAAAGGAGGGGCACTTGACTAGAATTTTTAAAGTGGGGTGAGAGCTTTGGATGCCTAGAAATTCGCTTTTTGAAAGCTCTATGGCGTTGCGCTTAAAGGATACGGCGAGTTCTTTAACGCGTATGTTTTTTTGCCCAAGATAAAAGCTTCCGTCCCAGCGCGAGGAGGGAAAGCGAATTCCGGGCGGCAATTGATGAAACGGCAAATCCGAGGATTCAAAGGCGGGCAGGTTGATGGCGGCGCTAATCATGAGATGCGGCTGGGGCTTTGGCGAGGCGAAATTTGAGACCGGACCGGAAAAGCTCAGGGTTCCGTAATGAGTTGAGACTTTTGCTTGATAAAAAGTGAGCAGGTTTTTCGTGAGATTGAGTTTTGTCTCGATATGAGTCGCGGGAATGACTAATTCTTTTGAAAGTTTGGCCCAGGTAATCTCTTTGGATCTTAAGCGCGGAAATTTTAGATCCGTCGTTATATCCAGATTGGGAAGAGGAGTTTTTGAAAAAACATTTTCGATGGTTCCCTTGATTGCGACATCTCCCGGAGCGGAGCGAAAGGTTGAAGAACTCAGTTGGAGAGTCTGGCGGTTCAGCGATGCCTGAGCTTCGATTTTGAGCGCCGGGATGGGAAGACTCGGAGGAAGAGAGGCAAAGAAAATGTCTTGGCCGGTCAGTTTAGGAGTTTGAATAGAGCAGATAAGCTTTAGATGCGGCTGGGGGCTGGTCGAAAAATGATCGACAGTTCCGGAGAGTTTGAGGCTTGAGGAAGAAAATAGAACCAAGGTTTCTGTTGTTGAAACTGCTCCGTTTTTAACGCGAAGGTCTCCGGAAATATCGATGGGAGAAATTTTAGAAACTGGAATTTTAGGCCAGGGAGTTTCCTCGGGCTTAAGGGCGGGAGTTTTGAGGGAAAATTTTCCGTTTGCGCTAATTTGATCTAAGCTCCAGGGCGCGCGGACGGTTCCTTTCCAATGCGCCAAAAGAATAGAACGCTTTAAATAAGCCAAATGGCCTTGGATATCGGAGATCAGCTCTTCTTTTCCGCCCGTGATTTTTCCCGATAAAGAGGCGGTATAGGAACCGCTCTGAAGCTCAAAATGTGTGAAATTAAGGCCCAGCAAATTTTTCTCCCCGCTTCCAATTTCGACGCTTCCTGAATACTCAAAATTTCCGGCAATTTCTTGGGCTTGGCTTGAGGCCTTCGCGGAAAAATCAGATTTAAGCGACAAGAAAAAGGGGCGGCTTATTTGAATATGAGAGGCGGAAATACTGGCATTGGAAAAAATAATCCGCGCGCGATTAAGCGGGTCGTCATAGCTGACATTCCCGTTGAGGACCTTAACTTGTTGAATCCTAAATCTGCTTTTCCATTGGGCGGCATGGGAAGCTTGGGGCTGAGAATTGGGGGATGCAACGGCCGTATTTGACGAAGTCCATAAATCGGAAAAATTATAGCTTGAGGGGCCTGTTTTTTTGATGGATAAGCTGAGGGCTTTAACGGTGATTCCCGAGACCACGATTTTTTTATTAAGAAGCTCTTTCCAAGACAATTGTAGGTTGGAATTTTGAAGCCGGGCGAAAGTTCCGCGGGAAAAATCGGGAGATTCCGAGATCGCGAAATCATCAACCGTGAGGCCTTTGACCAATGACCAGGAGATTTTTCCAACCTTGATTTGCCGGTGAAACTGGTTTTGGGCCTCATCGATAAGAGCGGCGCGAAATTTCGCGTAAGGAAAAAAGTAGGCGATCAGAACTGAGGCGACCAAAAACCCAGTCGCGGCCAAAGCGGCGAGAGTGAGAAGTATTTTCAGTCGGCGATTCATCAATCCATTATAACAATCTAGGGCCGCCGGGCTTTGAAATTTAAGCGCGGCGTGCTATGATGAAAGAATGCTCACTTCTCTATCTCAATGCCGCTATCTGGCCAGCGAAACTAAGCCTGAGCGCGTTGTGGAAGCGGTTTCCGAGGTGGCTTTCGTTGGCCGCTCAAACGTGGGGAAAAGCAGTTTAATTAACGCCTTGTGCGGACGCGATATCGCTTATGTGTCTGGAAATCCGGGCCGCACTCGTTGCATTAATATTTTTGACGCGGGACAAGGACGCTTTTTGGTCGATTTGCCGGGATACGGCTTTGCCAAGGGTCCCTTGGATGAGATTTTACGCTGGGGGCCCATGATTGAGGGCTATCTCGCCTCCCGAGCCAGTCTTCAAATGGTGGTGATGGTCGTTGACGCCAAGGTGGGCCCGACGCCTCTTGATTCTCAAATGGCTCTTTGGCTCAACTCCCAAGAGATCGATTTTTGCGTTACGGCCTCTAAGATCGACAAAGTCAAACCCTCCCAATCTCTCGCGCAGAAAAAAGCTGTCGCTAAATTTTTTCAAATATCGGCGGAAGAAATGTTTTGGGTTAATTCAAAAAATAAAGACGGGATCGCGGCTTTAAGGGCCGCGATATTAAAGGCCCTAGGGTGAAATCTTCTTCGCGCAGGGATAAGACGATTTTGTTTTATAAACCATATGGGGTTCTTTCCCAGTTTACTCCGGAAGACGGCCATGCTTGTCTCTCCGGTTTTGGGCTGCCCAAGGGGGTTTATCCGGCGGGGCGGCTTGATTTAGACAGCGAAGGGCTTTTGGTTTTGACCAACAACGGCGAATTTCAACACCGCTTGACCGACCCGCGTTTTGAACATCCCCGCGCTTACTGGGTTCAAGTCGAAAATATCCCTTCCGAAGAAAGTCTTGAGCGCCTAAGAAAAGGAGTTTTGCTTCAAGAGAGAAAGACCAAACCCGCCTCGGTTCGGATAATCCCGGATCCCGATTTGCCGCCAAGAAACCCCCCGATTCGCTTTCGCCGCCATATTCCAACTTCCTGGCTTGAAATCACCTTGACCGAAGGCCGCAACCGCCAAGTGAGGAGAATGACTGCGAGCGTGGGACATCCAACCCTGCGCCTGGTGCGCGTACGCGTGGGGGATTACCGCTTGTCGGGTTTAACGCCGGGAGAGTGGAGATTTGTTTAGAAATTTTTTGATTCCGCTTTCTATTTCGCTAAAATAGAGATATATGCCCCCTAAAAAAACAGAGACGCCTCGCCTCATTGACAAATATGGAAGTTGGGATGAGGTATACCGGAAAACTCCGCCATCAGAACTTCCGTGGAATGCGGGGCAACCGGATCCCGAGCTGGTTCGCCTCATCGAATCCCAAACGATTCCGGTTGGCCGCGCCATTGATATTGGGACGGGCCCCGGGCATGACGCTATTTTTTTAGCGAAAAAGGGATTTAAAGTTTTGGCCTTGGACATCGCTCCTGCCGCCGTAGAACTAGCCAAGACAAACGCCAAAAAAGCGGGGGTTGAGGTCGCTATCGATTACCGTGTTGAGAGCGCGCTTAAGCTTTCTTCTCCCGGAGGGACGGCGACTTTCGTCAACGACCGCGTTTGTTTTGAGGTTCTGGATAAAGAAGACCGCGAGGATTACGCCCGGAAAATTTCAGAAGTGCTTATTCACGGCGGACACCTGTTTTTAAGAACTTTTTCCGAAAAAGAGCCGCCTGGGCCCGGGCCCCATCGCTTTACCCGCGAAGAAATCGAGAGCGTTTTCTCAAAAGATTTTGATTTCCTCGACTTTCGGGATGGAGTTTTAGCGGGCCCCCGCCAAGCCAAGATTTACGTGGTCCTTTTGCGCCGGAAATAGACGCCAACTTTGGCCTTTAAACGCCTTGAGAAAACGATTTTTTTTAATCATCGCTATCGCCTTTTTAATCGCCTTTTATGTCGGCGTTAACCTAGCGGAAATTCTTCCGGCGCATCCCTGGATGGCGATGGGGGTTTCTTTTTTTGTCGTCTTTTTGTTTATTGCCTGGCAGTGGAGTTACCGCCTTTCTTTCTTTTCAGAATCTCGCGCGGCCCTTTTTCTTGCGTGGGCGGCTAATATCGGCATCGGCGTTTGGGTGACGTTTCTTTTCTTTGCCGCGCTCAAAGACGCCGTGATTTTAGCCTTGCCGCGGAGGTTTTTGCCCGAAATTGCCTGGCCCCGAGTCATTTTAAGCCTCTTGGCCGCATCGGTTGTCATCGCCGGAATCGGCAGTTGGCAGGCCTTAATGGGGCCTTACATTCGCCGCGTTTTGATTCCCATCAAGGGTTTGCCGGGTTTCTTGAAGGGTCTTAAGATTTTACAAATCAGCGATTTGCATGTTGGAGCCACGATTCGAAGATCCTATGTGGAAAAGACGGTCTCAAGGGCTTTAAGCCTTGATCCTGATTTGATAGCCTTGACTGGCGATATTTTTGACGGCGCTGTGGAGACTTTGTCTGTCCATTTAGAGCCGCTGCATCGATTGCGCGCTCCTTTAGGAGTTTTCTACGTCACTGGAAACCATGAATATTTTTGGGGCGCGGCGATATGGATTCAAAAAGCGGCGGAATACGGGATGACCCCTCTGGTCAATGAAAATCGCGTTCTTTCTTTCAAAGGCGGACAATTTCTCATCGCCGGAGTTCCCGATGAAATGAGCCGTTTTTTCGACAAGACCGATACCCCGGACTTTGAAAAAGCCGCCTTTAGCCAAGAGGCGGATTTATTTAAAATTTTATTGGCCCATCGCCCGGGAGTTTACGCGGAGGCGAAAGCGGCGGGGTTTCATCTCCAATTGTCGGGGCATACGCATGGAGGGCAATTTTTTCCATGGAGTTTGTTGATAGGCTTTTTCCATCGTTTCTATCGCGGGCTCAATCGTTACGGAGACTTGTGGATTTATGTCAATTGCGGCACCGGTTATTGGGGGCCGGCCCAGCGTTTTGCCGTCCCCGCCGAATTGACCTTGCTGGTTCTGTCAGACGATAGCGGGGTTTGACTCTTTCTATAATGTCTTTAAATAACGAACAGGAAATTATCATTGTCGGCGCCGGCGCGGCGGGGCTTATGGCCGCAGACACCTTACTCCGAGCGGGGAAGAAATGCCTGATCCTCGAAGCCCGCGCTCGAATCGGCGGTCGGATTCAGACCGTTATGCATGAGAATTCTTCCCCCGTTGAACTCGGCGCGGAATTTATTCATGGACGGCCCCGCGTGACCTTGGAACTCCTCAAGCGTTTTCGGATGAAAGCCGTTCCGGTTTTAAGCTCTCGCTGGCGCCTGAGTCAAGGCGGTTTCAAACGAGATTTGGACTCATGGAAGGAACTCTCCCAAGCGCTCTCTCAACTGAGGGTTCAAAGAAAAGACCGTTCTTTTGCCCAGGCTTTGGCGGAAATGAAAATTTCCGCCAAGATTAGAGAAGCGGCCGAGCATTTTGTGAGCAGTTATCACGCTTCGGAGATCCATAAAATCAGCGCCAATGATTTGGCGTTTCAACAAGAAGCGGCGGGAGAATCCGGGATGATGGGATATCGCTTGCCGAAAGGTTATGGGGCTTTGCTTGAGAATCTGGCGGCCGCATTTTCTCCGCAAACAATTCAGCTCAAACAGAGGGCGCTTCAAATTCGCTGGTCTCGGGCTCAGGCCGAGATTGTGACTCAAAAAGCGCGCTTTAAGGCCAAACGCGTTCTTATCACCGTGCCGCTGGGAGTTTTGAAATCCCCGGGATCTCTTGTTTTTTACCCCCCTCTTAGAGCCAAGGAAACAGCCTTAAAAAAACTAGAGATGGGTTTTGCCGCGCGGATTTCTTTTGTTTTTAATCAGCCTTTTTGGAGAAATGTATCGCCAAGAAATCTCTCCGGCTTTTTTCAACTCGAAGGGGCAGATATTCCGATCTGGTGGACCGGGCTTTCGAAAGATTCTCCGACCCTAACGGGGTGGCTAGGCGGTTTAGAGGCCCTTTCTATCGGAAGCCGAAATGAGTTCATTCATCGTGGGCTTGAGAGTTTAAGTGGCGTTTTCGGCCTGGACACAAAATCTTTAAAATCAAAACTCCTTAAGGCTTATTTTCACGATTGGAGCTTAGACCCTCTTTCTCGCGGAGCTTATAGTTACTGCGGAGTGGGTGGGATGTCATCCCGGAAAGAACTGGCGCGTCCGGTCGAAAAAACCCTTTTTTTCGCCGGAGAAGCGACCGACATTTCCGGCGAGGCCTCTACCGTCGCCGGAGCCTTTTATAGCGGCCTTCGCGCGGCGGAAGAAATTTTAAAGGTTTGACTTTTTTAGGGAGGAGCTTTTCAAAAACGTTGCGGGGGCTGGATTTGAACCAGCGACCTCAAGGTTATGAGCCTCAAATTCAAGGAGCAAAACCTCTCAGTCGAGTCCAGCTTCCGCGAAACCCCAAGATGTTCGACTAACCTTAGGGCCCAAAAATAGTATAGCAAATGCTAGGGCAACGCGGCATAAAACGCCGCGACTTTGTCGAAGGCATCGTTGATTTCGACAGGCCAGCCGCACTCCCGCGCCAAGGCGGCGAACGGATCTTTCCACGATTGAGGCGGCCGCTCCAACGAGGATGGCGGCGGGTGAGTCCGGCGGCGCTCAAAGGTCGCCCGCAGCGCCTCGCTGACCCTTCTCCGATCAAGCTTGTTTGAGTCGATCAAGAGGATCATGTCAATAAGGTCGCGGACGCGGGAGTTTTGCGATGGACGAGGGAGCGTATAAGCGTGGACTTTCTCGGCGAAATGCTGTTCCGGCGAGACCGTGGGAAATTCCGGCGCGGCGATTCCCGCAAAACCAAGCCAGTCCCGCCCCCGAGTCGTATCGAGAGGAGTCATGACGACATCTCCGGCGCCCACATCGAGATGGAACTTGCTGAATATCCGCTCGTCCATCGACGCCAAAACGGGAAAGCGCGCGCCTCCATAGGGCGCGGCGTCAAGGTCCTGCGTGATCTCGCCGAATTCAAACACGAAGAAGTCGCCCAGGTCCATACGAGCCGCCTCCTGCAATGTTTTGCGAATCGCGTCATTGAGGTCGGCGCCTTTTGTCTTTCCCAAAGTATGCCGGAGAGCCAAATCAATATCTCGCGTGGCGCGAGCTTCCTTCATTCGCAACTCCAAAGCGTAGCCGCCCTTGAGGACCCATGGCGCGTCGGCGCGGGCAAAGAGCCGCGCCAACAGCCGATCGAATGCCGCCTCGCGGCGAACGCGTTCAATTGCCAAGCGCTCCTTGCCGGAGATGAGTTTAAGCCGGTCTTCAAGAGCGCGGCGAAACGCGGTGGCGGTGGCATATTTTTTTGGCTTATCCACGGCGCTGATCCCTTAGTTGTTCGATCTCCCGCTTGATAGGATCGGGAATTTGAGCGGCCCTCTCAAGCTGCGAGCGCGTAACGAGTCCGCGTTGAAATGCCTGCTTTACCCCTTGCGCCATGTGATCCATCTGCATGGTCCGGGCGATAAGAAGATCGGCAAGCGTCCGCAGGGGTTTGGTGATCCTGAAGCCCTGCACGTTCTCGATGTCGTCCTGGTGAAGGAGTCCGCGATGGAGAACGAGAATCCTTGGTATTTCGCCGGCGCGACGGAATCGCGGCGGCACGGTCATGTGCAGTTTTGGAGGGTTGATATCCGAGAGATCATGGAAGCTGAGCGCCGTCTCGTGCGAGTAGACGCCTTGGGGCGCATCGTTTCGATCGCGGGACCAGAGATACCACTGCATCATATCGGGATGATCTCCTAGCGGGTATTTCGCCAGCCGATAGATGCCTCTGTGCTCCCGAATCCAGTTGCCAGCCTTGACGTGAAACGAGTGCACGTTGTCGGCGTAGCCGGCGGCGATGGCCTGCTTCGTGGTAAAGTAGCCCTGTTGGTCCGCGGCGGTCTCATAGAGGCGGTCGTAAGCGGCGTTATACTTGCCCATGTATATATCCTCAACTTTCTTGAGGTATTGTACACAGAAAACGCGGTAAAATCAATTTATCCCGCGCATGAATCGCAGAAGCTAAGGTCAGCGCGCGCCCTCCAGGACAGACTCGAAATGCATCGGACTGATCGCCTCAACCGGTTTTCCCATCAAGCTTTCCATTGGAGAAAACTTCCTATGCTGCGCGGCCACGTCCTGGCGGGCGAAGTTGACGTAGCGGCGGGTCATCTCAAGCGTCGAGTGCCCGAGGATTTGCTGGAGGCTGAAGGCGTCGCCGCCGTTGCGGACATACATGACGGCGAAGGTGTGGCGCAAAGTATGCGGGGAAACCCGCACGCCTTCGATGCCCGCCTGGCGGGCGCAACGCTTCATGCGCTGGCGAACCTTGCAGCGATCAAGAGGCTTTCCCGTCCGCCCAAGGAAGAATTGCGGAGACTTGGCGGAGCTTTTCCCGCGCTCGCGGGCGTATTCCAGAAGGGCCTGGCAAGTCCGCGTCGAAAACGGGACCGAGCGCTCCTTCCTACCCTTGCCCATGACGGTCAGGACGCAGTTCATCCAATCGATTCGGTTCGCCTCCAAGGACAGGGCCTCGGAAACGCGCAGGCCCGAATCCAGCATCAGCATCATGAGCGCGCGATCCCGGAGGCCGTGAACGGAGCGGCCATCCGGCTGATCCAGAAGCCGCGCGGCCTGCTCGGGGCTCATGGGGCGGATGAGGACCCGCTCGCGCCTGGGCCGTTCGACCAATTCCATGGGGTTTTTCTCCAGGAAGCCCTCCCTCGTCCAGAACTGAAACAGACAGCGGATGGCTCCGTAGGTTCGCGCGATCGTTTCCGAGGCGTGGCCTTTTTGCCTGAGCGAAGCGAGGAAGTCCCGCAGCAGCGCGGGCGTCACGGCGCCCAATCGGAGGATTCCTTTCGCGGCCAGAAAGGCCGTCAGGTCCCGGAGGATGTGGCCGTACCAGGCGAGCGTTCCATCCGCGAGATTGAGCGCCCCGCAGCGCGATAGAAATGCCTTCGATGCTTCTTCAAGCTCCATTGGCCGCCTCCTTCCCTTCGGAAATTTTAAGCGAGATGAAATCGCGGCTCCGAATCTCATCGCCGCTGGCGAACGGGATTTGGCCGCGGGTCCGGCGGAACTCATCTAATGACGCCGCGTAGATGAAATAAGCCTGCCCCAATTTCCTCGCGAGGTGGAAAATCCACTCCTCGCCGCGCGGCCAGCCAGTCAGGTAGAGCACCGCCGTCCCCTCCGGGAACCTCCGCCGGTAGCTGTTCCACAATTCCTTGTAGCGGGATTTGCTCTTGGGTTGAAGCTCGATCTCAACGGGACGCGGTCCCCCGTCGTTCATCACCCAAAGATCCGGCATCTCGGCGGATCGAAGCGAGGTCCGGACCTCGAAACGGCTGCCTTGAAACCGCTCGCGCGCGGTCGTGACTTTACGGCCCAGGAGCTCCGAAATGATGAGCCCCGCCGCGCTCACCGTGAGCTCGTGCCTGACCCACCACTCGGACAAAGACAACAAAGGCCGCTTGAGCCGAGCCCGCCCCAGTTCGCGCAAAACTCGATAACCCCGCGCCGTCAGAAGAAAGACTTTCCTCTGGCCGACATAGACCTCCTGCCGGATGAAGCCTCTTTTTTCCAGACTCCGAAGCCGCTTGTACCCCATCCGCCAATAGTCCTTCCGCTCAATCTCGTTGAAAAAAAGCCGCACCCTTTCCATCTCTTCCGCCTTCCTCCGGAACAACATCCCATCCAACTGTCCCAACCCCAGAACGCCCCATTTCTCCAGAGCCAAGAGAACCAAAATATCCCTTTCCTCCAGCCTAAAATTCCCGCTTAACCTCTCCCAAAACTCGGACATTCACCCTCCCAATTGCCATTCATTAGCCCGCCGATTTCCTGACCACACCACCTCCCGATACCACGAATTCATATGGTTGAGGGGGTGTGGTCAGGAAACGCGAAGGGCCCCGCCCGACGCGAGGCGGGCGATATTGTGCCGCAATTTCCATGTTTTTTCATCTTCACCACTCAAAATCCATACGTCTGTTTTGTTGGAGGGGGCGTTAGACGCCCTTTCGCTTAAAACTCCCCACAAATACTAATCGTTTGAGCCAGTCAATTCCGCACATTTCCGGAGCGTTTCATTCCCAAGCGCCCCTCACTTCCTATTCGCCGCACCCCTCCAAATCCGCCCATTATTTTGTTTCTCCATCTGCCCGATGGCTGAGTTTTTCCACTATTTTCTCTTCCAAGTTTCGCGGTTTCCGGGTAGAGGATCCCCTCACTTCCTATTCGGGCGCGGGGCGCATATCGGCACGCGCTCCATCGAAAAAATTGAAAATATGTGACCATATTGCTATACTAAACATTGTTGCGTATGCCCAGGAAAAAATCGATCGAAATCCGGCTCTCGAACCAGGAAAAAATGCTCCTGGGCCGATGGAACAAGGGCGTCAGCTGGTCGCACCAGGAAGCGCTGCGGGCCGACATCGTCTCGCGGGCCGCCCGCGGCCAGACCAATTACAGGATCGCCAAAGAACTCGGGATCAGCCGCAACACCGTGAAAAAATGGCGCTATCGTTTCGCTCAGGAGGGAATGGACGGCCTTGAATCCCGGCCGATTCCAGGGCGGCCGCGCAAGAGTCGGACTGTGATTCCCAGCGATGTTGAGACTGCCCGTGCCTAACCAGCCGGAGGCCTTTTCGCGGATTCTTATCGATCGCGCTCTTCAAGACAGCGATTGGGATTTGCTCGATTCCAAGCAAGTCCAGTTTGAGCTTCATACCCAGAATGGCCGCGCCGACTACATTCTCAAAGATAGCCTAGGCCGCGCGCTTTGTGTTTTAGAAGCCAAACGTGAAGATTTGGATCCCTATGACGCTAAAGAACAGGCGCGCGGTTACGCGGAAAATCTAAAAGCTCCTTTCATTATTCTTTCCAATGGCCGCGAGCACTGGTTTTGGAACTACGAGCGGGCCGATCAGCGCGACGCTTATCGCATCGAGCGGCTGCCCTCAAGGCGGGATATGGAGCGCCTTCGCCTCAAAAATCTCCAGCCGCCGAATCCTCTTCAAAGTGAAATCATCAAGCCTGATTATCTCCAAGGGCTCAAGAAGGATTTTGTGCTGAGGCGCTATCAGATTAAAGCGATAGATGAAATTGCGCGGCTTTTCGATGAGAAAGGACAAAGAAAATTTCTTTTGGAAATGGCGACCGGAACCGGAAAAACTCTTCTCTGCGCCGCGCTGATTCGCCGTTTTCTCACCAGCCGCAATGCCGAGCGAGTTTTATTCATTGTTGACCGTATTGAATTGGCAAAACAAACCATGGAAGATTTTAAGGCCGTTTTGCCGGAATTTAAGCCGGTTGTTTTTAAGAGTGCTCGGCGCAGCGGCGAGCTTCTTGCCTCATCAGTGGTGGTCGCCACTATTCAATCTCTGATGACGGATCGCCGCTATCGCAAAGACTTTACTCCATTTTATTTTGACTTGGTCATCAACGATGAGGCTCACCGCTCGATTTACGGCAACGCGCGCGAAGTCGTCCAGTTCTTTCAAGCCACGCGCATTGGTTTAACCGCCACGCCAAAGGCGTATCTTAAAAACGTCAACGTCAAGCGATTGGCCGAGGATAATCCTAAGGCGCTGGAAGCCCGCGAGCTTCGCGACACCTATCGCTATTTCGGCTGCGAGCCGGGTTCCCCGACTTTTCGCTACGATATCCTCGACGCCGTCAAGGATATTGAAGGCCCCTTTCTTTGTCTGCCGAAGATTTTTGATATTCGCTCGGAGGTCACCACTCAAGCCTTGTCTGATTCCGGCTGGGCCGTTCTCGTTGATGAGCAGGAAGAAAGCTTTAAGATTCAAGATTTGGAGCGCAAAATTTTCACTCCCGCGCGCAATCGCCTTATGTGTGAAACCTTTCTTAAAGAATCTCAGCGCGATCCTGAGGGGAAGATCGGCAAATCTCTTATTTTTGCCGTCAATCAGACCCATGCGACCAGTCTCACTAAAATCTTTAACGAAATTCAGCCGAGCGTTGCGTTGACGATCACCTCACGAATCAAAGATGCTTCCGTCTTGGCCAAGGATTTTCGCGACGGCAAGCGTTCGGAGCGCATTGCCGTATCGGTGGACATGCTTTCTACTGGCTACAACTGCCGCGATTTGCTCAATATCGGCCTCATGCGGCCAATTTTCTCGCCGACTGAATATATTCAGATCAAGGGGCGTGGCACGCGCCTATTTACATTTAAAGTAGGTCATACTGAATATGAAAAGAAAAAATTCTTTATGCTCGATTTTTGCGCCGTCGCGGAATACTTCGAGGAAGAATATGATTATTCGTTACCATTGAATGTTCCGCGCGAAAATAAACAGGCAATATCAAAGCCGCACCCGCCCGGCGGCAAGCCCAGCGAGTTTCATAACGCCCCCGGCAATTCATCCGAGCCGTTATCGGAGAAGCCTGAAATTCCGGTTTGGGAAGGTATCGACACTCTTGTCAGCCAAGAAATAAAAATTGTCGGCCCCAATGGCGAAAAAGTGGACGTGATGACCTTTCGCGGCGGTTATGAACAAGACATGAAAGAATTTGTCGAAAAAACACCGGAACTCAAAGCCGCCGTCGAA
This sequence comes from bacterium, assembly GCA_021810245.1. GTDB lineage: Bacteria > Elusimicrobiota > Elusimicrobia > UBA1565 > UBA9628 > JAKAQV01. The sequence continues at coordinate 24,490 of JAJZJF010000002.1, read as the reverse complement.
GCGGAAGACGATGACAGCGTTGAGACGATCGTCAACGAAAGGTTCTATCACCGCCCCGAGATGTTTTATTCTCCCGATAAACTCATTGTCTCTTACGGCGTTCCAGCGACGACTTCGGCCTTTGTCTATAACGCCGTTGGCCGAAGACCGTTGCCGACGCGCGATGAAATTGTCAGTGACACCGTGGATTCCATTGCCGCCCGCTTTAATTTGCGTTACGATCAGCAAAAATGGCTGAGCGCGACGGCTCAGCTTCTGGCCAATGACGCCGAAGTCCTGAAACGGTTTATGGAGGAAGACATGACGATCTTTAACGCGAGTCAGTTTAATCAAATCGGCGGCATTTCGGCCTTGGCCCGTTTTGAAGATCGGGAGCAGGTCTTTGAAGCTCTCAGGCAATCTCCGTTGATTCGCCAATCCATGATCGCGAGCCATTATCAATGAAAACGCAGACAAAGTCCGCTCCCGTGACGCCTCAGCCGGGTGTCCCGCAATCGAACTTTTTTTCTTCCGGTTTGCGGCAAAAGATAGACCAACTCATGAACATCTTGTTTGCCGGTGGCGTCAATAATCCGATGGACTCAATCGAACAGATTTCCTATCTGCTCTTTTTGCGCCTGCTCACCGAAAAAGACGAGGCCTTCGCAAATCTTGACAAGAAATATAAGCGCATTTTCTCCGGGGAATGGGCGCGCTTTGCGTGGGGGAACTTCGTCACCTTGACCGGCGACAATCTCTTTAACGTCGTTCGCGACGCGATGGAAAGATTGCATGAGCTTCCCAGTCTCTCTGAAACAGGCAAGTTGCTTTTTAGCCGCGCCACGCTCAAAATTTACAATCGTCCTGCGCTGCGAGCCGTGATCCAAGGCATTCATGAAATGGACTTGTCCGCCCATGATGGGCACGATCTTAAAGGAGATATGTATGAGTATCTCTTGAGCCAACTGTCCGCGTCCGGAACCAATGGGCAATTCCGAACTCCGCGTCACATCATTGCCCTGATCACCGCTTTAGTTAATCCACAGCCGAACGAGCGCATCTGCGACCCCGCCTGCGGCACGGCGGGCTTTCTTATTGCGGCTTTTAACCACATCCTGCGCCAAAATACAAAACCTGCGGACTTAAAACGCGGTTTGGCGGACGGAGCGCTCATCAAGCCCGCTCAATGGAAATTTCTCGAAGACCAAGCCTTCATCGGCTTTGACAATGACGCGAATATGGTGAAAATCGCGATCTTAAACCTCTACCTACACCAATTGGAGAAAACCCAAATCGAGATGAAGGATCCCCTGACCACGGGTTTTAGCGGCGCGTATCCCGGAAAGCAATTCGACGTGATTTTGGCCAACCCGCCGTTTGCCGGGAAAGTTCAAGACGAGAGCATTTTGTCTGATCTTAATTATAAACTCAACACGCGCTCAACCGAACTTCTGTTTCTCAAATGGTTCATCGATCATCTGGCGCAAAATGGCCGGGCGGGCGTCATCGTTCCCAACGGCGTTCTTTTTGGCTCTAGCAACGCGGCGACTTCCTTGCGCGAACTGCTTTTGACTGAATGCGATTTGCAGGCCGTGATCAATTTGCCAAGTGGCGTTTTTAAGCCTTATTCCGGCGTCGGCACCGCCGCGCTGATCTTTCAAAAAGGCGAGCCGACGAAAAGCGTCTGGTTTTACGATTTGACCGCTGACGGTCTCAGTCTTGATGACAAACGAACGCCGATCGCGGCTAACGATATTCCCGATCTCTTGTCCAAATGGCCCAATAAAGAGGAAGGCCCCAACAGCTACCGCGTTCCGATCGAAAAAATCCGGGAAAACTCCTGGAGTCTCGCGGCAGGCCGCTATAAACCCGTGACGGTTTCCTCCGTCAACCACGACTCCCCGAAAAAAATTCTCGCCGAAGTCCTCGATCTCGAAGCCGAAATCATCCGTCGCGGCAACGCCTTGCTCGATCAAATCGGCAAACCCCAATGACCCGCTGGCCGCTGAAAAAGCTCGGCGAAGTATCTGATTTCATAAATGGCCGAGCTTTCAAGCCAAATGAGTGGTCATCTGACGGTGTTCCTATTATTCGAATTCAAAATCTTACTAACTCAAACACTCGCGCAAATTACTTCGCAGGTAAAATTGACGAACGTCATGCCGTAAAAAACGGCGACATTTTAATTTCTTGGTCTGCCACGTTGGACGTATTTATTTGGGAAAGAGGGGAAGCTGTTCTAAACCAGCACATTTTCCGCGCCGTTCCTAATCCCTCTCAAGTCTTGAGGACATACCTCTTTTATGCACTCAAGTTGGTGATGGGCGAGCTCCGCTCCAAGACACATGGAGCGACGATGCAACACATTACGAAAGAGCCATTTGAGAGAACCGAGATTCCCGTTCCGCCGCTGGCGGAGCAAGAGCGAATCGTGAAGCTGCTGGACGCGGCGGATGAATTGCGAAAACTCCGCGCCCAAGCCGACCGCCGCGCCGCCGACCTCATCCCCGCGCTCTTTCATGAGATGTTTGGGGATCCCGTGACAAATCCTAAAGGGTGGCCCATAAGTCGAGTGGGTTCTCTAATGGAATCCTGTGATTATGGGACAAGCCAGAAGGCGAATGAAGCTGATCGAGGCATCGTTGTTTTGCGAATGGGCAATGTTACAATGGACGGACAACTAGACTTAAAAGATTTGAAGACGGTTGAATTAACGGATACCGAGATTTTAAAGCATCAGTTAAAGCAAGGTGATGTTCTTTTTAACAGAACAAATAGCCGCGAGTTAGTCGGCAAAACGGGGATGTGGGATGGAAGATTCAAGGCTGTCGCCGCTTCCTACTTTATTCGTATTCGTTTCCAACCCAACATTGAGCATCCTTTGCACTTCACTGCCTTTATGAATATGACTTCGATGAAGCGACGCCTTGCAGAAATGGCGCGTGGCGCTGTAGGGCAGGCAAACATCAATGCCAAGGAACTTCAGGCCATCGAGCTTCCACTTCCACCGATAGCGCTACAAAAAGACTTCGCCGCGCGCGTCGCCGAAATTCGCGCCATGGAAGCCGCTCAAGCCGCGAGCCGCGAGAAATTGGACGAGTTGTTTCAGTCCCTTTTGCACCGGGCGTTTGAGGGGGAGATTTAAACCATGCCAAAGGTGATTGATAAATCCGTCATTGAGCGCATGGTTTTGGCAAAGAGGCTCTTTCAACAGGGGAGTCTTGCCTGTGCGAATCAACTCGACCTATTTGAATTTTCAAAAGGACTTTTGTCCCTGCAAGATGCGGTGGAACTTGCCTTGGGAGCGATTGCCAGCGTCATCAACGCGAAGCTGAAAGATCCAATGACGTTCTCGGGCTACTTCGGCGCGATTAACAAGGAACTGGAACAAAATAAAAAATTGCCCTATGAGCGCGAGCTATCCCAATTAAACAGGGCGCGCGTAAGCGTTAAACATTACGGCATATTGCAAAGGCCTTCCGATCACGCCCAAGCCATCGGAGCCGTGAAACCATTTCTTGAATACGCAAGTTCGACTTTTCTGGAAAGGGATTTTGAAAAATTGAGCTTGTCCGACATGATTTCCGATGAAGAAATCAGGAACATGGTTAAGAGCGCTGAGCGGGAACTGGAGAAAGGAACGCCTGAATCTTGGCAGGAATGCGTCGAGATACTTGCAAAAGTTAAATATGTGTTATTTGATCATGAATTTGATCACCCCAGTGGATTAGTTGGTTTGGGCTACTACTCCGCCACTCCTTCATACGAGCAGGAAATAAAAATGTTGCAATTTGGCCTAGACATTCATGAATTCCAAAGATTAAGCCTGATTCTCCCTGTCGTGCATTGGAATAGGAAACAGGAATCTCCTCTAAAAATTGAATTGGACGGCGATTACAGCCACGAAGGCAACTGGAGCCAAGAATCTCTTCACTGGGCGCTTGAATCTATTATTAACATGGCCATTAAAATCAAAACGACGCATGCCGCATCAGGACTAATTCCTGCGAGCGATTATTTTGAATATCAGATTGCCCCAACAAATGACGAGGCACTATTCATTTCCGACCCAACAGGGGTTCATCTTATCACAGTGGACCTCCCCTTGGGTGGTAGAGGGACGGGTGTAGACGAAACGGAAGCTCATAAAGTGGTATTTAGGCTTCCTAAAGATGAAATATTGACCTGCTCTTTAGGGCATTATTGGGGTGGCGCCTATTACGAAGTATCCAACCCAAAAATTCTGGATGGCAAGAAGCCTGCCTATGTATTGAAAACAGCCGTTCGTATTGTTGGACGCTATCCTAAGAAAACGGTCGCTACATGATATCCGAGCAAGCCGATGGTCTATAAAATCTTCTGCCTATTTAAATTACAAGTGCGGGATTTTAGTGCACAGAGCGCGAATTTTACGGCCAAGTTTGGGGTCAACGGACTTGACGTGATTTACCTTTCCACAAAGTGAGCGAATGAACTCTCTGGGCTCATGGCCTTCCTCTGCCGCCGCAATAGCAATTTCTTCTGGACCATTCCAGCATCGACGAATTGCTCGCTTTAGATTACTTAGGAACTCGCCCGTTGGTCTCAATCTGTCATTGACGACTAGGCCGGTAACAACTTGACGCTGGGAGTGAGGAGTTATGTGGACTTTTTTTGTCTGCACCTCAAATCCAGACGATTGGATTATTTTAATGAACGCAGAATAGAATGGGTTTAGGTTGATATCGCCTGATATCGTGATGTCGTCAATATAGCGGGTATAGGTAAGGGAGTTGCGATGACATAAACGCAGAAATTGTGAATCCATCGGTTCGAGCACGAGGTTGCTCAGGATTGTGCTTGTGGGAGAGCCTTGAGGTAGCCCATTCCTAAAAGTTGTTAGTTCGGCGAAAAGATTGGCCACTGGGGTTGAGCACCCCGCCCTTTGGAGCGCTGATTCAATCTGGGCGGGCTTCGTGCTGGGGAAGAATTTTGAGATATCCAGGTTCGCGACCCAGAGTTTACCCATATGCCTTTCCGCATTTGTGATTATGCTGCGTTTTGGAATGCCACCATGGACCGCGTTGGTCCATTTGAGTCGCTTTTGGAGATAGTTTTTTAAGCGTAGTTGGATTTCTGCGAGTTCGGGTTTGGGCGGATTGATTTCTCGCGGTGCACCGTCCTTCTTCTTCATAAAAAAACTTTCGTAGTATGACTCTTTGTTACGAATAATGCAGAGTAGTTGGGAGCTGGAGACAGAAGCAACCTCACCCAGTTGCTCCATATTTGCCAAGTCTAAACGTGCTAAGTTCACTGCAGAGTTCTAGAGCGCTTTGAAGTGATTCTGGAGGATGCTTTTTGCAAGATTTATGGCGCGCCGATCTTGAAGTGACATGGAGCCTTTTGGCTCAATGGCATCCCAGAAAAAGATTTCGGCTGGGATTGCCACAGCCTTGCTGATTTGTTTTACAAGCGTCAAGCTCGGCTCGCGCCTGCCATTCTCAATTGCTGACAAATATGTTGGTTCAATATTAACCCGTTGAGCTAACGCCACCTGCGTTAGCCTCATTTTTTTCCGATACGTCTTGATCGTCCTTCCGAATTTAATCATAAAATGTGAGTCGGTGTTTTATTTGTCCTTCATGCCCATTAGAACGCTTGCCACTTCCCTGATTTCTTTCTGGAAGTGAACCAGAAGCGAGATACCGCGAAGTGCGACTACCAGCAACTTCTCGGATACCTTGACCTGGCCGTCTTTCAGTAGACTTACGCGGGTCTGTATTCCCGCTGCGGCTTCTGACAGCTTGCGTCTGATGCGAGGTGTGAGCGGCCGATTTTCGGCAACCTGTTTTAGCAGGCGTACCATTTGTTCAGCCTCTCCAACGGGCAACGACACTTCCTTCTTCAACTTATTTTTCATTTTCTTATCACCTCCTTGGTTATTCTTTGAACCACTTTTATCACGGAGCGACGCGGTTACCCGCGACACCGACTCCGTAAAACAAGACTTTTTAACTAAGTTTAAGTCTTGCTATCCATCCCAGGAAATTAAACTGATGACTCAATAGTTTAATTCTCAGTTATCCGAATTAAATCTGGACTAAAACCACCGAACTTGGTTTCAATGTTGCGAGACATTGAGCGATAAGGCAGTGATTTAGGAGCCAGATTCTGCTCCGGAGGATACGTTTGAGGGACGATGCCCTCGGCGCACCTAGAGGCTAGTCTTAACGACTAGAGTTGAAGAAGTTTTAAACCCGTTGTCAAAGAGCCGCTCCGCTTGGAGCGTAACGACAGGGTAGCTTATACTCTATGTGCAAGTCAACAGGGAAATTACGTAAACATTTCGAATGCTCGAGGGAGCTTAGCTGGAACATGAAGGCGCTCACCGATTATTTTTTTGCATGAGGTTCTCATTGTATTGTAGTATCAGACGATGGCAGTGGAATCGCGGGATGCGGAGATGGGGTTCCGATTTCTCATTGTCGTAAAGATTTTTGATTTCCTATCCAAAATTGTAACGCTAGCGGCAATATGGGTTGTTTGCCGATATGGGTATTTTTCCATCAAAGAGTTGGCGGGGAAAACGACAATTGCGGATTTCTTTTTTCAATATTTTACACGAGAGAGTCGTTCCCATTGGTTGCCGTGGATTTTAGTGATTATTTTTTTCGTATGGGCTACTCTTGAACGTCAGTTGCGGCTTAAAAAAGTGGCAAGCATGCAGAATCACATTGTAGAATTGGAAAAAAGGCTGGATCCGAATAGAACAAGCAGCATGTTGACGCATAAGGGAGAAACAAATCCGGAGGATGCCAATCTATGACACGAGAAATTTTCTTTGGGCGCATAGAATTTTTAATTGGAATTGGTCTTCTCGCGTGGTTTGTCTATCGGTTATGGCAGCGGTTGATTATAGATATTGCCCGACACGAGCTTTTTAAGATTCGCAATACAATATTTTTGATGGCGGCTGATGGGGAGCTTGATTTCAATTCCGCTGAATATCGCGATATTCGCGAGGTGTTCAATGGCCTTATTCGTTATTGTCATACGTTGACGTTTCCCAAGATTATGGCGGCGTTATTTCTGCTTAAACCACGGCGCAATCAGATTGCTGAAATCCTGAGTCGGATTGACGATAAAAAACTGAGAACAAAGCTGGAAGCTGAGTGGCGCAAAGCGGCGGAAATATTGAGTCTCTCTTTAACGCTTCGTTCTCCTCTTTTATTGCTAGTGATCATGCTGACGGTTCCCCTCGCTGGAGCGTTATTTTTATTGGACTATCCACGTCTTAAGGGTTTTTACGCAAAAATAAAGAACGCTATTGAACATGATCTTCTTCTTGAGCGTTATGCTGACCGGCCTATGACTCAAGCAGTTTAAGGCCGCAGGAAGACCTTTCCCTGTTGGCAGTTTTGCATCGAGAGTTAAGGATGGTTTCCACTGTGCTCGCGATATTCTTTCGGGGGGCTCTCCGCGAATTGCTCGGCCGCATCCCCATGGACAAACTTTCTAAGACATTTCAGCTACTTCTCTGAGGATACATCCGCGCTATCCGTTCCTTGTTTTCGTTTTCTTTGTCGCCTTTGAAATAGATTTCGATTAGATCAATGCGATTTTCACTTTCGAAATGAGCGTAAATAATCCGAATTCCCGATTGCGCGCCGCGTCCCTTGAGGGCCTTGCAGGCGAATTTTTTGGCTTTGTATACGCTGGGGATTATGAAGGGCAGGCCGGGAATCCGAAAAATTCCGCCGTTATCGATTCCCAGGTTGTGATAGGAATTAAGCTGGAAGCGGATGAAGGTTGCGAGGTCTTCAGGAAGCGAGCGAAAGCGCTTTGAGAGCTTTTTGATGTCTTTCTTAAACTCGGGACATTGAATAATCTCATTAAATGTCTTCAATGGCGGGCCTCATGGAATAATCCGGCGTCCGGTAAAAAACCGATTCGTAATCGATGGGCTGGCCCTTTTCGGTCGTTATCCAGGGGACGTCTTTGTGCGAATAAGCGCTGATCTGCGCCGCGTTCATGTCGGAAAGGCGTTCGATTACGCGGTCAATTTCCTCTTTTTCGCGCGCTGAAAAGAGGGATAAATCCGGAGACAAACGCGGCAGGTATTTGGTCTGCGGAAAATTAAAATAGCGGCTTTTGACCTGCTCGATTTCTTTGTCCTTGACCATTTGATCTATTAACTTTTTGAACTCCACGGGAGTCGGGCCATAGTGGTTTTTAATGTAAGTCGCGCCGATCAATTGCTCTTCGTATTTCTCGTAATAGTTGAAATCAATAAAATATAAAAGCTTATAGAGAACGGTTTCCCCGATATTGGGTTTGGCGCCGACTTTGTCGAGCAAATAGAGGATCACCTGGCGGAATTTCTGCATTTTCTTTTGCGGAACGCTAATCCGCATTTCCTGGGGATGCGGGGTGGCTCGGTTTTCTCGGCTGGGAGAGGCGATGGAAACGCTGGGAACTGGCGAGAGGCCCATGAGTTGGTCGATCGTCATGTTGAGGGCTTTTGAGAAAAGGAGGAGTTCATCAGCCGAGACTTTACGCCCTCCGCTCTCAATTTGTGAAAGCGCCGGTCGCGGCAAGCCGATTTTCAAGGCCAAGTCCTGCTGACTAAGGCTTAAACTCTCGCGCATTTTACGAATCCTTTCCCCAATGTTCATTCTTTCTCCTTTTTGTTTATTTTATTGTAACAGATGTTCGATTATCTGTCAATAGAATGTTTTACTATCAAACAAAAATATTGGCCTAAGAATATGGGGAACGTCAAAGGAAGGCTAAAGCGGCTTAATCTTTTCGGGTTTGTGGGACGCCCAATCTAATTCATAGAAAGGATTGTGGAGACTTGCGCGGGCGCTGTCTTTTATCCAACTTTGTAATGGTAGAAAAGAGTCGACATGTTTCACTCATCATTGGATGGCTCCATGGTTACGCCATTGTTTTACCGCGTATATTCCATGTCGTCAAGGGGGTTGTTCATTTTACCTCACCAGCACTCGCCGCTTGGCGCCCGGCACCAAGCCCATCCGGTCCATCGGGCTGAAGCGCCGGTGGAGCAGCGCCACGTCTCGGTTGGCCAGACCGACATAGACCTTCACCATTTCAAGCGTCGAATGCCCGAGGATTTGCTGGAGGCTGAAGGCGTCGCCGCCGTTCAAGATATACTGCGTCGCGAAGGTGTGGCGCAGCGCATGGGGCGAGACGCGCAGGCCCTTGATCCCCGCCCGCTCGCCCAGCATCCTGATGGCCTTGTTCATCCAGCGCGGGCAAATCTTATCGCCAAATTGATTCACGAAGAGTAGCTCCTGGCCGGGCAATTCGCCGCGGCGCATGAGGTAGTTCCAGAGCGCCTGCTTTGAGGTCGCGCCGAAGGGGACCTCGCGCTCCTTGCCGCCCTTGCCCATGACGCGCAGGACGCCCTTGTTGAAGTCTATGTCGTCTTTCTTGAGCCCAATGACCTCGGCGCGGCGAAGGCCGGTATCGAGGATGAGGACCGCCATTGTCCAGACCCGCTGGCCAAAAAACCGCTTTTGATTGGCCTTGGCAAGCAACAGCCGCACTTGCTCCATCGAGAGCGGCCGGACGAGCTTCTGCTCCATGCGCGGCTTCTCCACGAGCTGGATGGGATTTTGCGGGATGAGCCGCTCTTGCGTCAGGAAGCGAAAGAAGCACTTGAATGCGCCGTAGTCCCGCGCGATGAGGCCGGAACTCAGATTTTCCGCGCGCATCTTGTCCAAGTAGAGACGGATCAGATGCGGCGTGATCTCGCGCCCAAGCGTGACGCCTTGCGCTTCAAGGAAACGCCAGAATCTTTTTAGCCGACGCTTGTACCAATCGCAGGTGAGCGGCGAAAGGTTCCGTGCCTGGCAACGGAGCTGAAAGGACTCCGAGGCATGGGCTAAGGTGACTTCATTGCCGACGGCGGCTCGGCTGATCGCGGTTTTTGCCATTTCTCGACCTCCACTAACCTTGGGGCCTTGCGGGCTTTTTAGGCATCAAAAAGCCCGGGCCTTTTCGGGCCCAGGCGAGTCGATTTCTCGTCGAGAAACGCGGCTAAATGGTTGCGGGGGCTGGATTTGAACCAGCGACCTCAAGGTTATGAGCCTTGCGAGCTACCAGGCTGCTCTACCCCGCAAAAAGATTTTATCACATATCAGGGGCGGAGACAAGCGCGGCCTATTTTGTTATTGAAATTAAGTCTCAATAAGGTTATAATAAAAGTGACGGGGGCCAAGTGCCCTTGGTTAAAGAGGGGAAAATTTATGACCTTAGAGGAAGTCGCGCTCAACCGAGCGGTTCGAATTGAGGATATGCAAGGATTAAACGAAAAAGATTTAGCTTGCCTTTTGGGAATGGGAATTCGCTCGGGGGTCTCGGTGACCAAGGTCATGGCCACCCCGCTCAAAGACCCCGTTGAATGTCTGGTTGGCTCTCAACTTCTCGCCGTTGAAAAAAGACTCTTTAAGCATATTCGCGTTAAAGAAATCTCCAAAATCCCGTGAAAACTGTCGTCGCTATCGCCGGGCGTCCCAACACCGGCAAAACCACCCTTTTTAATTCTCTGACCGGGCTCAGTCAGCGGGTCGCCAATTTCGCGGGCTGCACCGTTGAGCGCGCCGTCGGCAATTTAAGCGATGGCGATGAGTCTATTGAAATTGTCGATCTACCCGGAACCTATTCCCTGCGCCCCATTTCCCAAGATGAGAAGATTGCCTTTCAATTTTTAGAAGAATCTTCTCTTGACCCGGATATTAGGGGCCATTTTTTTATTCTCTGCGTAACGGAAGCCTCGAATTTAGCCAAGGATCTTACCTTGGCCGAGGCCTTAAAAATGCGTGGCTACTCGGTTGGAGTCGTCATCAACATGATGGATGAGGCCCGCCATAATGGCATTGAGATCAATGTTGAGAAGCTCTCCGAGGAATTGGGGCTTCCCGTCTTTCCGGCGGCGGCGCGCTATGGAGACGGCATCGCGGAAATTCGCTCTTTTATCGCCTCTTTGCCCGAGAAATCAAATTTGAGTTTGAAAATTAAAAATGGTTTTTCCTCAATTGATGAGGAAGAAAACAGCGCGCGCGCGCGCGTGGAGGCGGCCTTGTCCCAAGCCGTTTCTCTGCCGGAAGGCGAGATTCTCTCGACTGTCGAGCGTTCAATTCAGATCGATCGGCGGCTTTTTCACCCGGTCATAGGTCCCTTGATTTTGGCGGCTACATTGTTTTTGGTCTTTGAATCTCTCTTTTCCCTGGGGCGTCCGCTGTCGGACGCTTTGTCTTCCCTGTTTGGCTTTGGAACGCAGTGGCTGCGCGCCTGGATTCCCGGCAGCTTTCTTTCCAGTCTTGTCTGCGACGGAATCTTGTCCGGAATTTCAGCGGTGGCGACCTTTATTCCTCAGATCGCGATTTTGTTTGCTTTGATCGGCTTTTTAGAGCAGAGCGGATACCTCCCCCGCGCGGGGGCGATGCTGGACCGCGCCTTTCGGCCCTTCGGCTTGGACGGCAAGGTCTTTGTTCCTTTCTTATCCTCATTTGCCTGCGCGATTCCCGGCGTAATGGCGGCGCGAACAATTGCGGATGAGAAAAAGCGCTTGGCCGCGATTTTTCTTTGCCCGCTGATGACCTGCTCGGCCCGGATTCCGGTCTATACTCTCATCATCGCCGCCTTTGTGCCGGCTTCGCTCCGTTTTTTTGGCTTTAGCGCCCAGGCTCTGGTAATGGCGGGAATGTACGCCTTTGGCGTTGTCGCGGCTCTTCTTTTCGCCTTGGTTTTAAAGCTGGGACAGGCCGAAGACCACTTTACCGTTCCGGTGACCGTTTTGCCTCCGTACCGCTTTCCGCATTTGCGGGAATTGGGGGTTTACGTCTGGGTGCGCTCCTCTCATTTTTTAGTCAAGGCGGGAAGAGTGATTTTCACCATTAGCCTGGTGATTTGGGCCTTGGCCTCTTTTCCTAAAAATCCCCAAAGCCTTCCCATCAAGGCTGAAATCGCGAAAATGCGGGCTGGGGTTTTATCCGAGAGTTCAAAGGCCAAATTAGCCGATCTTGAGTTTCAGCAACAGGCTCTTGATTTACAGTCGAGCGTTTTAAGCCGGATGGGAAAATTAATTGAGCCGATATTTAAGCCCATTGGCTATGATTGGCGCATTAGCGTCGCGGTCATCGCTTCTTTGAGCGCGCGGGAGGTTTTTGTCGGCACCTTGGGAACTCTTTTTTCAGTCAGTGGAGAGACCGAACCGTCAAGAGGCCTCATTGACAGCCTTAGAAACGCGCGCAACGCCCAAGGGCTTCCGGCTTACAGCTTGGCGACGGCGGTCAGTCTCCTTATTTTCTTTGCGATTGCACTTCAGTGTTTGTCAACCTTGATTGTCGTTCAGCGGGAAACCGGCGGCTGGAAATGGCCGCTCATTCAATTCTCGAGTTTTTTTGTCGTCGCCTATTCGCTGTCCTGGACCGGCTTTCATCTCACTTCTTATTTGATGCGCTAAGAAAAAGGGACTGGCCGGGCCATAAAGCCTTTCCCAAAGATGGTCCGGCACGCTCTCGCTTCGCGAGCGAACGCAGTCCCTTTTTAATTATCTTAGCGGAAGGTAAACAGGGTTCCCGAGGTGTTTCCGGCCAGTACTGGAACCTGATCCCGGCCCTGGGAGGCGGCCTTTCCCCGGACACGGATTTTGAGATAGTCAAACAAGGACCTGGGCGTTAAATTTCTATGTTTTTGATCCGCGCGGTCAATTCCCCTAAGATAATAATAAGTGAAAAGCCCGTGGCCTTGGCTGTCTAAGACTCCGGCTGTTTCATTGCCTTTTGCCGCGGCAAAGACTAAAAGTTTTCCCGCGGGAGGAGTCAGGGATTCTACTTTTGAGACTAAAGGCTTGACGTTGTCGGCGATGACGGATCTCTCTCCGCTGCCTGAAAAGCAACTGTCTAAAACGACAATCACTTTTTTGGCGTTAAGCAAATTTAAATCTTTATATAAATCCGAAATGCGAATGGCGGTTTGAGATAAGAAATTGGGATCCCCATCGACCGGAACGAGATAAGCTTGCCCGGATATTACGTCCGGCGCCCCGTGGCCTGAAAAATAGACAAAAACCCGTCCATCTGATTTTGCGTTTTTGGGCAGCCAGCTCTCAATGTAGCCCAAGATGTCGCTTTTAGTGGCTTGATCGTTGATGAGAGTTTTGATTTGCCATTCGGGAAACCCAAGCGCGATTAAATGCGCCTTGACCGCTTCGGCGTCTCGATTGGCGAATTTCGCGTGAGGCAAATCATGAATATAGCGGTTAATTCCGATCACCAAAGCGATGTCATGGGGATGCTCCGGCAAACGGTAAAGGGGATTGTCAACGTCTGAAAAATAGATTTTTCGCGCCGGCGGGGCAGGCTGGGGTTCTTCCGATTGGGAGTTGATCAAGGAGACGATGTCTTCGTGTCCGGCGACATTGGCGATATCGCCGGCCGTTTCGCTTTGGGCGTTTTCAAGGTTGGGATCGGCGCCGTCTTTAAGAAGAATACGCACTGCGTCTGAGTATCCGCTGCGGCAGGCATACATTAAAGCCGTCCAGCCGTTGTTGTCCCGAGCGTTGATATCGGCGCCCGCGTCCATTAAAGGCTTAATGACCCCGATATTGTCGTTTTGCGCGGCGATCATCAGCGCCGTTTTCCCGGACTTATTTTTCGCGTTGACATTGGCCTTGTGCTCAATTAAATCCTGGGCCATTTCCGGATATCCGCCTTCGGAGGCGATCATCAAGGCGGTCCAGCCGGCGTTATTTTCCGCGTTGACGTTGGCCCCGGCGTGAAGAAGGACCTGGACGACATTGTCATGCCCATAGTCGGCCGCCTGCATCAGAGCGGTCCATTTTCCGTCATCGTGGGTGTCGACTCGCGCTCCGACCTTTATGAGATAGCGGGCGATGCGGGGATGCCCGGTCATCGCGGTCCACATTAAAGGAGTTCTCCCGATATCATCTCTTAAATTGACGTCGGCGCCTCTTGAGAGAGCGCGCTTAAGAGCGCTGAGGCGACCCAGCATAGAGGCTTCGATTAAATCGTCGTTGGGAGTGGCGCGGACTTGGGACGCGAAAGAGAGAAGTAGAACCAACAAAAAAATCGCGGAAGAGATATTTCGGCGGGCTTTAACTTGAGGGTTCATTTTTTTAAATTTAAGCCAGGGTCGAATATAGTTTAGGGTCTTTCCGCTTTTCTGTCAAGGGGAACTTTTTTGGGGGCTTAGCCGTATAAATGAAGACCGGAGAATTCCCCGGGAACTTAAATTAAAGGGAGGATACAAAGATGAACGTAAAAAAGGCGATAAAGGGGTCTCAAATTGGAGCGGCCTTTCTTGTCTGCTTGCTGTCCTTGGGAGCTTGGGGGGCTAGCGCCAAAAGCGCGCCTCAAAAAGGACGTTGGATGGAAGGCTTGGGCCTAAGCCCCAATCAAGTCCCAAAACTCTTGGAGGTTTTAGGGACTAGGCGGGAAAAACTGTCTCCGCTTTTTTCGCGGCGCAGGCAGATTATGGCTGAGTTGTCCCAAGAACTCAAGGCCAAAGCCCCTGAGAGTAAAATTGCGGCCACGCTTGCGGCCTTTGATCAGCTCAAGGAACGGATGAGAAAGATCAACGAAGAGTTTATTGATGGAGAAAACAATGTCTTGACTCCAATTCAGAGGGCAAGACTCATCGTCGCGCGTTCGCAGAGATTTCAAAAAATACGCGCGCAAAAAAAGCTCCAAAAAGCTTCTTAGGTTGATATGCCACCCGGAGGCGGTTTTAAAGCTAAAGCCGCTTCCGGGTTGATTTTAGAGGCAAGCGGCGAAATTTCGGAAAGTGCTAAAATTCCACAGTGGGATATTTAAAAGGGCTCGCAAAACAGGCGGAAGAAAAGAGTAAGGCCTATTTACGGTCGCAATTTCTCAGTCTTTTGCCGAGTTCGCCGCCGGTCAAGGCTCCGGTCGATGTAAAAGCTGTTTCTCGAATTTTGGCTGTTCGTTCCGACGCGCGCTTGGGAAATATACTCCTTTTAACCCCGGCTCTGCGCTTAATTAAAGAGGCTTTTCCGCTGGCACAAACAGATATCTTGATGCCAAAAGCATATGCCGCGGCTCTAAAATTTAATCCTTGCGTCTCCCGGGTTTTAAACCCCAAAGAGTGGCCATTTCTGCGTTTTTTGGGTTACGATCTCGCTTTTGATTTCTCCTCTTATCATGCTTTTTCTCTTTCAGGAGCGTTGTGGACCGCTTGGTCCGGGGCGCGTTGGAGGCTGGGATATCAGCGCGGGGAATCTGACAAGTTTATTAATATGCCTATTCCATGCCCTCGGGAAAAATTTCATGAGACCGTTAATTTAGCGAACCTTGTGCGCCAGGCGGCGGGGAGGCCTTTAAGGCCCGATTCGGACTTAAGGCTTGAGTGGCATTGGGGGCAGGGTGAACAAGAAGAAGGGGAAAGATTTTGGCGAAATCAGGGGCTGGATCAAGAATCCGTGGCTCTTTTCATTGGCGCACGGGATCAAAAACGATTGCCGCTGGCCTGGTTTTTGGAAATAGCCTCTCTTTTGCGCGCTCAGGGGAGAAAAACCGCCCTTCTCATAGGTCCTGCCGAAAGGCGTTTAATTGAGAATGTATCCTTGCCCGTAGGGACGGTTTTACTGCCAGAGATGCCTTTAAGAAAATTTGCCGCCGCATTATCCAATGCAAGAGCGGTTTTGACAGCCGACACGGGCCCAATGCACCTTTGCGTTTCTCTTAATATTCCAACAGTAGAACTCTTTAGTCATAGCGAGCCCTGGAGGTTTGGCTACTCTCATTGGCCCTCCCATCGGGTGATAGAAACCGCGGGCCGATGGGCGGAAGTGGGAGAGGTCTGGCCGGTTTTATTAGGGCTTCTTAACTTGAGCTTTCGGAATAATCTTTCGGAGCGGGCCTGAAATCATCGCGGGCTTGGTTTTAGCCGGATGAAATTGCGGCTTTACGCCAATTTTAGGCCGGGGCTTTTGAGGGAGAAGATTGTCGATTTCGTAGGCTGAAACGAGAACCACGATGTTTCGGTCCAGAGATTTTGCGTAATAATAAAGAGGCTTGCCGGATTTAACGGGTTGCGGGCTCCCAATAATCCATTCGATATTTTCCTTTCCGTCTTGCGCCTTAAAAACGAAAAGAGGCTTTTTAAAGGGATTTTTTTTGGGCAAACCTTGATTGACAAATTCTGTTGCGCGCAGGCCAAAGACGCTCGGCCAGGTTGGGCTTGAGGGATAGAGAGTGTAGCTTTTTCCGCGTTTTGGCGCGACCGAGATTGATTTTGGAATCCCGTAGGATCTCGGGAAAAAAGCCCGTTCCCTAAAATTGTCCGGATCCTGGGTCAGTCTTGATGCGTTAAGACCGGAAGTGATATAGATTTCCGGGCGATTAGAATACCGGAAATAAGCGGAATTCCAGCCAAAGGCCTGTCGTCCGAAATAACCGTCTAAAATGGGCTTGGGACTAATAGCCGCGTAGACGATTAGGTGGGCCGCTGATGTGGAAATCCCGTAATCCGCATAGGAGGAGGGGTTCTTAGTCGCGACATCTTCAAGAATAATTTGGGGAAGAGCTTGTACAATTTGAGACACGGCGTCTTGGTCTGCCAAATCCGCTACCGGCTTTTGAACTTCCCAATTGCCTTTATCTTTGACAAGCTCAACGGATTTGCCTTGATAAGAAATATCCAGCTTCTCGAACTGATTGGCTTTGACTCCTTCGAGGATGGGGGCGCGCGTGATGCGGGCATTGTCAATGGCAATCCAGACTAAGGCGCCGAAAGTCACGAGAAAAAGAACGGAAAGAATTAAAATTTTTTTCATGGGTTTTAAGATGAGATGGGAGTCGGTTCTTGGTGCGGCGTTTCTTGAGATAAAACGGTTTCCCCGCCGTAGAGGGAAATTATCCGGCGTCTTCTCTTTATTTGTCTGCGATAGCTAAACCCACCGTAAGCCAAAAGCATAAAGGGCAGGAAAAGAATCATCCCATATTTGACGAATAAGCGCATCTTGTCGGACAAAGGCCGGAGAGGGCGATAGGTCATGCCTTTCCCGCGAATAGAAAGAAGATCGCTGTCCTCGCAAGACCACTCAAGAAGATTTTCTAAAAAGACCGCGCTTGTCTGGCGATTGGCAAAATGAGAATCTAATACGTAGGCGGTGGCGACGAGAATGGCCCGTGCGGACTTGTGTGGAGTTAAAGACGGGGTTCCCTCGGGCGCTGGAAATTTTCCGGAAACCAGTCCTGCCAGCGAGAAAGGCCCGCGCCGGTCTTTCGCTAGATTAGCGGAACTTTGCGCAATGCCGATGTTGTAGGAATTTTTTAGCCAGCTGTTCGGGCTTGAGTCGACCAGGGATTCGTATTTGAGGCCATTAGCCGTGGCGGTTGAGGCGAAAATCGGGTGAACAAAGGGCAAGGTGACGCCTTGAAGATGCTCGACGGCGGGATTTGAAGAATTAAAATGGGTGGCGACCGGGATATAAGGATATTGCTGAATTCTCATCGCGACAAATTGGCCGATATTTTGCTGAAATTCGACATTTTCAGATTGAGCGTCGACGACAAATCCATTGGGGATATCGAGTCCCCAGTCTTTTAGAAGCGGGCCGAGGCCCAGACTCATCGGTGCGCTATAGAAGGCTTGGAAATTAACCGAGCGCCGGTTAAAGAGAATTCCCAAGGGCTTTCCTTGGAATAACCAATTTCTCAGGGCTTCAATGTCGTGGTCTTTAAATTTTTGAGTGGGGCCCAAAATCCACAGAGCTGAGACATCAGACGGGATTGCGGAACTCAGATCGACGGTCTTTAAATTAAGGTCTTCCCGAAGCGGAGCGAACAGATTTGCTGCCGAGGGGTCTCCCGGGTTTTTTTCACCGTGCCCGATGACAAAGCCGACGGTTGGGAGGACCGGATCAGCGAGCTTTTTGATGCGGCTAGTGATTTGATATTCCAAATCGGAGGTGTCTTGTAAAAAGGGAATAACCTGACTACGCCCTTTATAGAGGAGAGCGATTCCCATGTAGGCGGTTTTGACCTCGAATTTATCTTTGGCCATCACGTTGACCTGAACCGGGGAAATACCCAGAGCCTGAGCATCATCTTTCCTTTTTTGAGATTGGTTGGGATCCAAAAATTCAACCGTGATATGGCCGTGAGCGGCGGATTTGTATTCGCCTAAGAGATCGCGGAGATAATTCTCGTTGAGCCCATAGGGCGGCGGAAGATTCGGCGTAAAATAGACCTTGACGATCAGATTGTCGGTTAGCTTTGAAAGGATATGCTTGGTTCCCTTGGAGATGGAAAAGATGTGTCCGGCCGAAAAATCCATTCGGGAATACACGTAGTAGGAAATTCCGTTAACGGCCGCCAAGGTTCCAATCAGAAGCGCTGTTCCTAAGCCGGAAAACAGAAGTTGTCGGATCTTAGTCTTGGGTTCTTGAGACATTAGCTAATTCTCCTATGACTGAGCTTTTGCGCGGTCAGATAGAGAAAGAGGAAGATAAAGGAGGCGAAATAGAGAATGTCACGGGTGTCCAAAACCCCTTTTCCCATCGTCTGCATATGGGAATCCAAACCGATAAAATCGAGAATACTCGAAAGCCCAGCGGGAAGAAAAATGGCGAATTTCCCGATGACGACAAAACTAAATCCGATTAAGAAAGCGGTGATGAAAGACACGATTTGGTTTTTGCTAAAAGAGGATGTGTAAAGCCCCGCCGCTCCAATTAAAAGACCTTCAAAAGTCAGCGCGCAAAGGGTTCCAATGGACTCGCCCCAATCCAGATGGGCCGGAGGGGCCACCAAAAACGCGAGGCAGACGGCAAAAAACAAAAGCGCGGCGATGACGAGCGTATAAAGAGAGGCAAAGCCGAGGTATTTTCCCAGGACGATGTCCCAATCTTCCAAGGGGAAAGTGGCCAGCGTTTCAAAAGTCCCGGATTTTAGCTCTTCCGATAGAAGTCCCATCGTCAAAGCCGGGACAAAGAAAGAGAGAATAATGGGCTCAAAGTCAATGAGCGTTTTTATGGTCGCCTGTCCGACCAGGAAAAGCGGAGCCATGAACAAATATCCGGTTAGAAGATAAAAGACAAACAATGCGACATAGGTCGACGGCGATTCCAAAGCGACGCGAAGGCCCTTATGCGCCAAGGCTTTGACGGCGTGAACTTGAAACAGCGGCTCTTCTTTCGTTTTCATCTTGATTAGCTTTGAGTGAGGTTTCTGAAAATCTCTTCCAGGTCTTGCCTGTCCTTTCTTAATTCTAAAATAGGCCAACGCTTTTCAGCGGCCAGATTGAAGAGGTCTTCCCGGACGTCGGTCTTGGCCGAGGCGTCGAAATAAAACCCCGGTTCCTTGGGATTGTGAATGGCCTCTTCCGCCGATGAAACGCCGGGCAATTTCCTTAAAGCGGATAGAATTTCAGGCGCCGGCCCTTTTAGTGAAACATAAAAACGGGTTTGAGAGTTTTTTCCACCGGAGCTAATCTCTTCAGAGCTCCCCTCCGCGACCAAACGCCCGTTGTTGATGATCACGAGCCGATCGCAGAGGACTTTTGCTTCTGAGAGAATATGGGTTGAAAAAAGAACGGTCTTTTCCCTTCCAAGCTCGCGTATGAGATCGCGCACTTCATGAACCTGATTGGGGTCCAGTCCCGAGGTCGGTTCATCGAGGATGAGAACTTCTGGGTCGTGAAGAATCGCTTGCGCCAGACCCACGCGCTGGCGGAAGCCTTTAGAGAGTTCGCCAATTTTTCGTCCCAAAGCCGCTCTGAGTCCGCAAGCCTTGACGGCGTAGGCGATGCGCTCGCGTTTTTTCTCCCCCGAGATTCCTCTTAAGTGGGCGGCTAATTCTAAACTTTCCGCGACTTCTAGGTCCTCGTAGAGGGGATTGTTTTCGGGCAAGTAACCTAAATGACGGCGCGCTTCCATTGGGTTTTCTGAAACATCGAGATTGAGAATTTTCGCGCTTCCGCCGTCTGCCGGAAAAAAGGAAGTCAAAAGCCTCATGGTCGTCGTTTTTCCAGCGCCGTTGGGGCCGAGAAAGCCGACAATGCGGCCTTGATCGACTTTGAAACTTAAATCGTCGACCGCCATTCTTTCCCCGAACTTTTTCTTTAAGTGAACCGCTTCAATCATAGCTTCTATATAAATTAAAGAAAAATTTTAAGGGGATTTGTCAATATTTTTTCGCAACCCTTGACAATGTGAGGGGGCGGGGCTAGACTATTTGAAGGAAGCGCGGAAATTTAGAAATTCTTTTTTTGCGCTTAGAAGGAGGGGCCTTGAGTTTACTTTGGTCTTTGTTTTTGTTGGGACATCAGGTTTGTTTCGCCCAGGCCGCGCGGATTCCGCTGGAGATGACTCCCAATACCCAAGCCCAACAGCTTTACCTCTCGGCCGGAAATTTTTTCCAAACCCAAGATTACGCTCATGCCATCGAGCAATACCAAGAATTCTTAAAACTTGACCGCGATCAACCGGACCATCTTGAGGCCCAAATGATGCTGGCGGAAAGTCTTTACCGTGAAGGCATTGCGCAATTGTCTTTGTCTCCCAAGCGCGCGGCAAAAATTCTCAAGCAGGCAAAAAAAGCCTATAAGAAAGTCTCCCGCGACTCTCCAAACGGGGACTATCTGGCTGAGAGCGCTCGGTTTCGAATCGGAGAAATGGCGTTTAACCTTGGCCAATATGATGAGGCCGTTTCGGATATGGAACGTTTAGTTTCCGATTATCCTCTAGGCGCCTTGAGAGGCGAAGCCCGGTTGCTTGAGGCCGAGGCCTTGATGTCTCAAAAGCAGTTCTCAAAGGCGGAGAACTTGCTAGATGAGGCTTTAAAAGAACAACCGTCTTACGCCGATAATCCAAGGCTGAAATTAGCGCGCGGGATCGCTCTTTTTGAAACGGGAAATCCCGCCGCCGCCCTGTCGTCTCTGAGCGGGCTTGAGTCCCCCTTGGCGCTTTTATATTCCGCTCGAGCCAACATGAATCTGGAGAAGCCTTTAATCGCGGTTGAGAATCTCAAGACCCTGATCGCGGATTATCCAGAAGACCCTGCAGTTGAAATGAGTCGCTACCTGGTGGGAGAGGCTTTTTTCGAGGCCAGAGACTACACCTCGGCATCCCAGGTTTTCAACCAGTTTCTGATGGATTATCCGCGCAGTTCTTTAAGAGGAGCGGCGACTTATAAGATGGGCTTGTGTAGTTATAACCTTAAAGATTATATGGCGGCGCGGGGGGATTTTGAATCGGTTGAGCAAATGAGTCCGCCGGGAGAATTTGCAGAGCCGAGTCTCTACATGATGGGAGAATCTTTCTTAAAGGAAGGAAACTATACCAAGGCCGGCTTCGATTATTCCGATTTGTCCTCCGCTTATTCCAATCGCTTGGCCGGAACCGCTCAATTTAAGCTGGCTTGGACCCAATACAAGCGGCAGGAATACCCTGAGGCGCATGTCACGCTCAATTCGTTTATTGTTCGATATTCATCTCACCCCTTAGTTCCAGTGGCGGCTTATCTCAATGGAAACGCCTTAGGAAGCGAGGGGAAATATCGCCAGGCGGCCCAGGCCTATCAGCAATCTCTAGACTTGGCGGCCTCAAATCTCTATCCTTATCGAAGTCTCATTTTAAATCCGGACCTGGCCATGCTCAGCCGCTCGTATTTAGAGGCCGGAGAATACGGGCATTTGATTTCCGGTTATCAATACGTCCTTAAGGAAAATGCCCCCACCCAGGATCCTTGGCGCGCGGCCGCTCTCCTTTATATAGCGGAGGGATATTACCGACAAGGGCTTTATGATCAGGCTCTGCCAATTTACCAGGAAATCATCCATTCCTATCCCGCGACTCCGGAATCTATTGTCGCTAAAGATGGGGTCAGTTGGTGTCTCTTTAAACAAGGACATTTTTCTCAGTCCTATCAGAAGCGCGTTGAATTGGAGGCTTTGAAGAGCGCGCCGCCCATTGCCCCATCTAAGACCGTTATTGTCAATGAAAATCCAGGCGCGGATTTATTTTTAAACAATCAATATGCCGAGGCAGTCACTCTTTTTAATCAAAAAAAATATGCCGACGCCTTGGACGCCTTTGAGCGGTTTGAAAAAGATTATGCCCAGGATCCGCGCGCGGCCGATGCCGCTTTAGAAGAGGGTTGGTGCTATTACCGCCTCAATTATTATGGCGACGCCGTTAAAACCTGGGAAAGAGTGGAAGCGAGTTATCCTTCTTCCGAAGCCGCGAAATCCGCGGCGTGGGCTACGGCCGACACTTATTTTAGAGCCGCTCAATACGACAAAGCCGTGGCGGCCTATCAACATATACTTCAAGCCTATCCGGATGACGCCGCTTCTTCCTATGCCCGTCTTCGCATCGCCCAAAGTTATTACAACGCCAAAAATATTCCCCAGGCCATCTCCGCGTTTGAGGATGTTTTAAATAATTCTCCGGGAGACAAGGAGGGCCAACAGGTTCTGGATTATTTAACCCAGATGCTTTATCAGCCGGAGTCCAAAGACGCGGCTTTAAAGGCTCTTGAGTCTCTGGCGAGTTCACAATCTTCAAGCCCCTTCGGGGCGAAAGCGGAACTGGGTCTGGGGGTTTATTTTTTTGAGACCGGAGATTATACCAGCGCGGTCCAAAATTTAGAGGAAGCGATTCCAAATCTTTCTCGGGATAAAGATATTCGCGATGCCCAGTATGATTTGGCCCAATCTTATTATGCGCTTAAGCGCTATGAGGATGCGGAAAGGGCTTATCAGCGCTTTACGGAAAACTATCCTGACGATCCGCGTTTGAGGGCGGCTTTGTTTCGCATGGGGACCTCGGCTTTTAATTTGAAGGATTTCGAGAAAGCGGCCGCGGCTTTCCATCAATTGGCGGCTCAGTATCCGAAGTCTCATTACGCCGCCTTGGCTCTCTACAACGCTTCCTTGGCTTATCGAAAATTGGGAGATTGGGAGGCGGCGGCCTTGGCCTTAAAAAATTATATCGCTCTTTACCCGCAGCAGGCTCAAAAATCAAGCGCGTCATCGGAACTCGCTTCCGTTTACGAGCAAGAAAGAGATTATGGGAAGGCGATTAAGCAGCTTGAGTCTCAAAGAAGCTCTCTTAAAAACGATGACCCTGTTTTTCTGGAGACCAGTCTTGAGATGGCCAAGGATTACGCGGCGATGGGAGACGATGCCAATTCTCTAAAAGAGTATCAAGCCATTGAGGCCAGCCCGCTCAAGAGTAATCCCTACCGTTTAAATGCCTTGGCCGATTTGGGCCGCTACTATGAAGATAAAAAAGAGTGGAGCCTTGCGGCAAAGACATATGACGAGCTGTCTTTAAGTAGCAGCGATCCCAATTGGCGCGATCCCGCCAGGGCCCGGGCGGAAGCGGATCGCGAAAAAGTTTCCAAGACCGTTTCGGCTAATCCTGGCCAGAATCAAGTTCAGAATTCTTCCGCAGCGGCGGGAGGAGGGACGCAATGATAAAGGGACGGAATTTTATTTCAAGGGGAAAATTATTCTCCATTTTTTTATTTTTGTTCGCCTTTTTAGGCCCGATGAGCCTTCATGCTAACCCAGCTCCATTAGAACCTCCCAGCCTGATTTTTTCGCCCGCTGGAAATGGATCTCGAAAAACCCTTTCTTTTGTCGTCAATCTGCCGGAAACCGCCGAGGTCTCTAGCTGGCGTTTTGAGGTCCGAGAAAAGGGAAGTAAAGACGTCCCAGGCGCCCTTGTCAAGGCGTTTTCCGGAGACGGGCGCCCGCCTCAAAAGATTGTCTGGGATGGAAAAGACACCCAAAACCGCGTGGTTGCGGACGGAACTTATTATTATTCGTTGAGCCTTCAGACCCCGGCTGGAAATCAAGCCGCGATTCGCCTTTCTCCGGTAATTGTCGATCGCGTCCCTCCCACTATTTCGGCCAAGGTTCATCCCAGAATCTTTTCTCCAAACGGGCTTAAGCCGGAGACCGTTTTTACTTTGAAAGCTTCCGATCAATACGGGATTTATGAATGGCTGCTTGAGATTAAAGGTTCCGACGGAGTGCCGGTCAAGTCTTGGATGGGCAAAGGGCGTCCGCCCGCGGCCGTGCGCTGGGACGGACGGGGAGATTTTAACGAAGACGTGCCGAACGGGAGCTACACATTTCAGCTCACGGTCGAGAATCTGGCCTCAAACCGGGCGGTTACGCCGCCCCAGACAGTGACGGTCAAAAGGCAAGGCGTGGTTTCAACCGTAGGAGTGACTCCGGACGTTTTTTCCCCGCATAAAGAAAAGCCCATCGCGAGTTTTGATATTACCGGAGGCGATCCTTCTTCGGTTGAGCGCTGGGAGCTCAAAATTATCAACCAGGCCGGGCGGCCGATTTTTTCTTTCAAAGGCAATGGGGCTCCGCCTGCGCGTCTTGACTGGAATGGAGACATTTCTAAAGATAAGACCGCGCCTGACGGGGCTTATCAAGTTATCTTATATGAGACCGATAATGCCGGAAACACCGCCGCTTCCGCTCCGGAACCTCT